>NZ_QVGZ01000005.1:9949-182767 GCF_003603345.1 Faecalibacterium sp. AM43-5AT | reverse complement strand
AAGAATTGAAAATTTGTGGCCACGGGACGGTTCTTGCCCTCTACCGCTGCGCTTAAAATGCATTTTCAACAAATGTTTCCGAATTGTTAAGACGCAAAAATAAGTAGAGGTGATGCTGCTCATGCAAGGGGTCACCGTTTGCTCCGAACGAAGTTCCTGCCCCTGTTTATGCAGCGGCGTTGACAAAAAGCCGGTATCACGTTCGGACGGCTCATGCGGTTGTCAAGGTGCAACTTTCCAGAAAAGAAAAATACCGCCACGCAGTACAGGCAAAGAATTTTGTCGGGGTGAAACGGCGGCAAAATGATCGGGTGTGTTGCGGGGCGGTACGTTCTTTCTGGGCAGTCATCCGCTGAAAGCGGTGGTTATCACGGTGAGAACCACCACTTTTCGGCAGGATTTGGAATAAAGGGTAGCATGGAAGTGTGGGTGCGTCAAGAGAGTTTTGCAAAATTTATCGTGATAAAGCAATGATGGTAGAGCTTATACCCTCGAAACTTGGATAAAGGCACAAACACCATTTGATTATGAATAAAGTACCATGAAGAAAAGTTTGATTGGTTTGTTCCTTTTGTAAGTCACAATAATAGCGGATATTACTGTAGCTGTTGAACGCTTTTGCTTGATTGTTGGAAAAAGTGCGATATAATGAGTACAACCGATTCATAATTGTGAGCAGGGAACAAAGGAATTCCGCATGAACAAGAAAATCACGATCCGTGACGTTGCGCAGGCAGCAGGCGTTTCTATCAGTACAGTGCATCAGGCCCTGAACGACAAACCGGGCGTCAGCGATGCCACGCGGGAACACATCCGCATGATCGCCGACAATCTGGGCTACCGGCCCAACAAGATGGCTTCCGGCCTAAAGCGCCGCACCCAGCACATCGCTGTGCTGCTGCCAGATGAGAGCGGCCACAACCGCTTCTATTACCCGCCTCTGTGGCAGGGCGTGCGGGACTATCTGAAAAGCTCGGAAGACCTGAACGTGGAGTGCCGGGAATTCCGCTTTCCGAATGAAGTTGACCCGGCTTCCTCCGGCGCGGTGGAGCAGGTGCGCGCCCTGCTGGCAGAAGACAAACTGGACGGCCTGCTGACGGTGGGCCATCTGGAAGCACTGAGCCGGCAGGAGTGGCAGCATGTCCGCGACAGCGGTGTGGCGGTGGTGCAGGTGGGTTTCAGCAACCCGCAGTCGGCACCGCTGTGCAGCGTACAGCCGAACTACGAGGTCATCGGGCGGACAATGGCCGAGCTGATCTTCAGCCATATTCCTGTGTTCGGCAGCGTGGTGCTCTGCGCGGGCAGCCCGAAATGGGAGCAGCACGCCCGCATCGTGCAGGGCTTTGAGGATTACATGCAGGAGAACGGTGCGCAGAACCGCATCTATCTGGATCACTCCTGCTATATCAGCCCGGAGGCGCAGGCATCCATCCTGCATCTGCTGGAAAAGCCGGACGTTGCAGCCTGCTGCAGCGTGCTTTCGCAGAGCAGCGTGATGCTGGCGCAGGCGCTGCAGCAGTGCGGCAAGGCTGGCCGGATCTTTGCAGTGGGCAGCGATGTGTTTGCGGAAAACATGACGGCCTTGCAGGACAAAGTACTCAACAATCTGGTGCAGAAAAACCCCTATGCACAGGGATACCTGGGCATCAAGACACTGGTGGAGTATCTGGTGCAGGGCAAAGCGCCGGAGCAGAATACCATCTATGTTGGCTCCGAGGTGGTATTCCGCAGCAATGCCGTAATGTATGACAGCGGCAACTTCCGGGGGCTTCTGATTTAAAACAGAATGCAAACGAAAAGGGGCTGCTGCACAAGCTCCAACAAAAAGACCAGAGTTATTTAGCAAAAAGGCTTTACAACTCTGGTCTTTTGCTTTAACGTTGACAGTACGAAATGAAACGGATAAAGCAGGAAAAAGGGCTGCTGCACTGGCTTATATCCTTGTGCAACAGTCCTTTTTCCATGGAGATAATGGGGTAAATGGGAGAGAAAAATGAGCAGGTAAGAAAATAGCGATTTGCAGATCAGCCCTTATACTCGAGCTTACGGTAGCTGCGGCAGCTCTTCTCGATGAGATCCCAGTCTAGCTCGGCGCCGACGCCGGGGCCCTGCGGCACATGGATGATGCCGTGCTCATCGATGGGCAGCTTGCCCTTCATGGGCAAGGTATAGTTCTCTTCGGGCACAAAGTACTCAAAGTATTCGCAGTTCTTGATGGCGCAGCTGACATGCAGGTTGACCAGATCCATGTAGTTCATGGTGGTGGTGTGGATTTCGCAGTTCAGGCCGAAGGCTTCGGCCAGATGGGCGATCTTCAGTGTGCCGGTGATGCCGTCCTTCCAGCTGACATCCGCGCGGACGATGTCGGCGGCGTGCTGGGCGATGACCTGCGCCACGCCCCAGTGGCAACCGCGGGTGGTCTCGGTGGCAGCAATGGGAATATCCAGCGTGCGGCACAGCTCGGTGTATTTGTACAGTTCAAAGTCGCGAAAAGGCTCTTCGAACCACTTATAGTTCAGCTTTTCCAGCTGGCGGCCAACGGTAACGGCCTCGTTCAGGGTATAGTCGCCCACCGGGTCGCTCATCAGCAGGTAATCGGGGCCGACAGCATCGCGGATAGCCTGATGCACTTCCATGTCAAAGCTGACCGGTCCGCCCGGATGTGCCTTGTAGCCGGGGATGCCTTTGCTCTGGTAGTACAGGGCTTCGTCCACGTATTCCTTGACTGTGCCGTGGAAGTTGCCGCTGGCGTAGACCGGCAGGCTGTCGCGGCAGGCACCGATATACTTATAAAGAGGCAGGCCGGCTTCCTTGGCGCAGATATCCCACAGGGCCACATCCACCGGGCCGGGCAGGAACACCGGGAAAAACGCTTCGTGGCGGTCGATGGTCCACAGCTCCTGGAAGATGGCCTCGCGGTCATGGGGATCACGGCCCAGCACCACGGGACCGATGCTCTCCTGCAGGTAGGCTTCGCTCACAGCGCCGCTGCGGGCAGCCATACAGGTGGCAACGCCTTCAATGCCGGTATCGGTGGTCAGCTTGATGGCGATCACATCCCAGCCCATCTTAGCGCCGCCCTGACGCTTTTCGTCAAACAGGCAGCGGCCGCGCTCGACCCACCATGTCTCGAATTTGGTAATAATCATCAAAAGCACCTCTTTCTTTTTGGTACGGTGTGAGGGAAGAGAAATTCTTGGCCGAATCTTTGCTTTGTGGCAAAGAATCTTTAACGTTATAACGTTGATAAAAAATGCGAAACGTTTTGTATAATTATAATTCAAACATCAAAAAAAGTAAAGATGCTTCGGATTTTCGGAAAGAAAATCGGCACTTCGCAAAAACGGTTTTGATAAAAATTGTGCTATGTGTCAAAAATAAAGGCGAAACAGACGAAAAAATCTAAAAAATATTGACCTTGCGGTGGGAACGTGTTAAGATATTGACAATGAAAACTACAAAAACGTTTTTTGTAGCAGGGCGCGGCGAGGCACGAGGACGCTGCACCCACCCCGGTTCCACACACGATTTCAAAAGAGAGAAAAAAGGAGATTTCTTATGAAAAAGGCAATTTCTCGTCGTGACTTCCTGAAGGTCGTTGGTGTTTCTGCGACTGCTCTGGGCCTGACCGCATGCGGCGGTTCTTCCGCTTCTACCGCAGCCTCTTCCACCGCTGCTTCTTCTGCAGCGGGCGCAGGTGAGGGCGGCTCCGGCAACGACTTCACCCTGACCTGGAACGAGGTCAACGGTGAGGACTACGGCGCAACCGTGGGCGCACACACCTTTGCCGAGAAGATTGAAGAACTGTCCGGCGGCCACATCAAGATCGACCTGTATATCAACGGCACTCTGGGTTCCGAGGCAGAGTCCATGCAGGGCATCCAGATGGGCACTCTGGATATTTTCCGCGGCAACGCTTCCTCCCTGCCCAATTACGGTGCGGAACTGATCGGCACCACCGGCCTGCCTTACGTCTTCAAGGACATGGCACAGTTTGAGGATGTTGCCGAGAGCAGCCTGGGCGACGAGCTGCTGCAGAGCGTCGAGGATGCAAACTGCGGCTACGTGGCTCTGGGCTGGCTGGTCGAAGGCCCCCGCAGCCTGTTCATCACCCCGAAGGTCTACGATCGTCTTGGCAAACCCGATGCCTTCACGCTGGACAAGATGAAAGGCCTGAAGGTTCGCGTTCCCGAGACTGACCTGATGATCAGCACCATGGATGCTCTGGGAGCTTCCGCCACCGCAATCGCTTACTCGGAGCTGTATACCTCCCTGCAGTCCGGCGTCGTCGATGCCGCCGAGAACGGTGTCACTTCTTACATGAGCAACAGCTTCAACGAGGTCGCGCCCTACTTTATCGCCGATGCGCACACCTTCGGCTGCGGTGTCATCCTGATGAACGCCGACAAGTGGAACAGCTTCAACGACACCGAGAAGGGTTGGATCAAGGAAGCTGCTCTGGCAGCCCGCGCATCCTGCTACGAATACAATGAGAAGCAGGAGCAGGCATGCTACGATTCCTTCGGCGAAAAGGGCATCACCCTGCTGGAAGTTCCCGACATCGAGAAGTGGCAGGAAGCCTGCGCACCCCTGTACGAGAAGGAAAGCACCGAGGCACAGGATATCATCGCAAAGATCCAGGGCGGCAACTACTAAAAGTCTGCTCAGATCGATCCGGTACGAGCATTCCCCGCTGCCGACAGCGGCAGCGGGGAATTTTGGAAAAAGCAAAAATTAAGGAGCCGATTATGGACAAATTCAGAGCCGTGTGGGAAAAGGTCGACACCGCACTGTTCCAGATTCTGCGTCATATCTGCGCAGCGATCCTGGGTGCACTGGTGGCTGTGGTCTTTTACATCTTCTTCGGACGCTATGTGATGCACAACTCTCCCATGTGGGGCGAGCCGTTCTCCCTGCTGTGCCTGGTGTGGCTGAGCCTGCTGGGCAGCGTGCTGGTGGTGCGCAAGAACGAGCATCTGGCCGTGACCATGTTTGACGAAAAGCTGGGCAAGACCGGTGTGTTCCTCACCGACATCCTGTCTACTGTCTGCGTGGTGGGCTTTTCCATCTTCCTGATCGTGTACGGCATCAAGCTGGCACAGCAGGGCGCAAACAACAACATGGCCGGCATCAATGTGCCGTATTCCTTCATGTACAGCGCACTGCCCGTGACCGGCGTGCTGAACATCTTTGCCGTGCTGGGCCACTGGGTACTGGGTCGAAAGGAGAGCAAGTAAATGTCGACTGCAACGATCGCAACCATCCTGCTGCTGGGCGTATTCCTGGTGCTGGTGTTTCTCCGTGTGCCGGTGGTCTACGCCATCGGTGTAGCCTCTCTGCTGGACTTCTTCTATCTGAACATCAACCCCATGCAGATGGCTCTGAAATTTGTCAGTAACCTGAACTCTTATACCCTGCTGGCCGTGCCCTTCTTCATCCTGATGGGTGAGCTGATGAGCGCCGGCGGCATCACCGATACCCTGATCGCTTTCTCAAAGGAACTTGTCGGCTGGATGCGCGGCGGTGCTGCCATGGTCAACGTGGTGGCCTCCTTCTTCTTCGGCGGCATCTCCGGCTCTTCTTCTGCCGACTGTGCCTCTCTGGGCCCCATCGAGATCAAGATGATGGAAGAGCAGGGCTATGACCGCGAGTTCTCCACCTGCCTGACCATGGCGTCCTCCGTGGAAGGCATTCTGGTTCCCCCCTCTCAGAACATGGTCATCTTCACTCTGGCTGCTGCCGGCGTCACCACCGTTTCCATCGGCCAGCTGTTCGTGGCCGGCTACATGCCCGGCGCTGTGCTGAGCATCGTGCTGATGATCTACTCCTACTACTACTCCAAGAAGATGAACATCCCGGTCACCGGAAAGTTCAACCTGAAGAACTGCATCAAGGCGTTCTTCAAGGCCATCTGGGGCATGCTGGCTGTTATGTTCGTGGTCGTCGGCGTTATCGCCGGTGTCTTTACCACCACCGAGTCCGCCGCTGCTGCCGTTGTGTGGTCGCTGTGCGTCGGCCTGTTCATCTACAAGGGCTTCTCCTTCAAGGATATCCCCCACATCTTTGCAAACGTAGTGGAGACTCTGGGTAAGGTGCTGATCCTGCTGGGCGTGTCCGGTGCATTCACCTACCTGCTGACCTACCTGCGCATCCCCACCATGATTGCTACCGGTCTGTTCTCCATCACCAGCAACAAGATCATCATCCTGATCCTGCTCAACATCCTGATGCTGTTCCTGGGCTGCCTGATCGAGATGGCCTGCCTGATCCTGATGCTGACCCCCGTCATCCTGCCTATCTGGATGCAGCTGGGTCTGTCCCCCATCCATCTGGGCATCGTCATGGTGCTGAACCTCGGCATCGGCCTGCTGACCCCGCCGGTCGGCTCCACCCTGTTCATCGGTTCCGCCATTTCCGGCATCAAGATCGAGACTCTGTCCAAGAAGATGGTGCCCTTCTATATCACCATGTTCATCGCGCTGATCATCCTGACCTACTTCCCGCAGACCTTTATGTGGCTGCCCAATCTGCTGTACTGATTGCCGATGGAAACAGTAAAACTGCCGCTGGGGGCACGGCTCTGGTTTGCAGATGCCCCTGAAGACCCCAAAGGCATCGTGCTCATCTGCCCGGGCGGCGGTTACCAGTGGCTCTCGCCGCGTGAGGCCGAGCCGGTGGCCAACGCCTTTACCGCAGGCGGCTGGGCGGCGGCGGTGGTGTACTACACCGTCCGCGAAACGCCTGCGCAGCCCCCGCTGGGCACCCTGCCGGTGCGGCAGCTGGGCGAAGCGGTGCAGGCTGCAAAGCAGCGCTGCCCGGCACTGCCGGTGCTGGTGTGCGGCTTTTCGGCCGGCGGCCATCTGGCCGCAAGCCTCGGCGTGCACTGGAAGGAGCTGGGGCTGCCCCGCCCCGACGGCATGATCCTGGGCTACCCGGTGATCACCGCCGGAAAGTACGCCCACCGCGGCAGTATCCAAAATCTGGCCGGTTCGGACGATCCGGGCTGGTATTCGCTGGAAACGCAGATCACGGCAGATACGCCGCCTGCCTTCTTCTGGCATACCGTCACCGACTCGGAAGTGCCGGTGCAGAACAGCCTGCTTCTGGCAGGTGCGCTGAGCGCGGCCGGTGTGCGCTACGAAATGCATCTTTACCCCCGCGGAGTGCATGGCCTGAGCCTGGCAACGCCTGAAGTGGACGAACCGGCAAAACACCGCCTTGCAGACCCGCACATTGCCGGCTGGTTTGGGCAGTGCCTGGAATGGCTGGATACCCTGAGAACAATAAAGGAGTGACTTCCCATGGCTATGTGGAAAAACGACGACGAAATGTTCGCCCTGATGAAAGAAAAGCTGTATACCCCTGTGGTGGGCGATATTCTGGACCAGATGGGTTATAAGCACCAGTTCCTGCCTGCTTCCATCCGTCCGCTGGCAGCACAGGTGCCCACGGCACCCTACATCCTGCCCGGGGAGACCGAGGACAAGCGCCTGAAGGTGGCCGGCTATGCCTGCACCGTGCTGGAGAACGATGTCTTTGAGTACCCCGAGGATAAGCCGTTTGGCTATATGACCGAGGCGCTGGACGATCTGAAACCCAACGAGATCTACATTGCCACCGGTGCGCACAACAGCGCCCTGTGGGGCGAGCTGCTCACCGCCTGCGGCAAGGCCCGCGGCGCTGTGGGCGCTGTGCTGGACGGCTATACCCGCGATACCCCCAAGGTCATTGAGCAGAACTTCCCGGTGTTCTGCTCCGGCACCTGGGCACAGGATTCTTCCGTCCGTACCTATGTGTTCAAGTGGCGCTGCCCCATCGAGATCGGACAGGTCACCATCCACAACGGCGATATCGTGTTTGGCGACATCGACGGTGTGCTCATCATCCCGAAGAACGTCGCCCCCGAAGTGATCGAGAAGGCGCTGGTCAAGGCCAGTACCGAAAAGACCATGCGCAAGGCCATTGAGGACGGCATGATGGTCACCGATGCCTTTGCCAAGTTCGGAGTGCTGTAACATGGACGAAAAGCAGAACGCCTTTCAGATCGACCTTGCGGACAATGTGGCAACCGCCCTGACACCGCTGGTGCCCGGTTCTGTGGAGCTGCGCGGCGATGCCTGTGCTCCGGAGGTGCAGGCCACCACCGAAGTGCCGGTGGGCCACAAAATTGCCCTGCGGGATATCCGCAGCGGCGAGGACATCGTGAAGTACGGCGTCGTCATCGGTCGCGCAACGACGGATATCCCGGCGGGCAGCTGGGTACATCTGCACGTGATGCGCAGCGTGTACGACCAGCGTTCCAGCCATCTGGATGTCCGGACCGGTGCGCCCAAGGATACAAAATACGAGTAAAGGAGAGGCTTTTTTATGGATTGGAATGAACTGCAAAGCCTCACCTGGCCCGGCTACGCCCGCAAAAACGGCGCAAAAGGCATCCGGAACCGGGTGCTGGTGATCTATACGGTCAAGTGCGCCGAGTTTGTGGCCCAGCAGATCGTGGCAAAAAGCGGCAGCGCCGAGGTGGAGCTGCTGGGGTTCGACGGCTGCACCGATAATCAGTATGCCGTCAACCTGCTCATCAGCTTTATCCGCCACCCCAACGTGGGCGCGGTGCTGGCGGTGGGCCTTGGCTGTGAATATGTCCAGCCGGAATGGCTGTCCAAGATCGCGGACGAAGAAGGCAAGCCCACCAGCTGGATGTTCATCCAGAACGAGGGCGGCACCCAACCTACCGTCCGCAAGGGCGTGGAGTGGGTGCAGAGCGCACTCAAAGAGCTGGAGAACACCCCCCGCGTGGACATGTCGGTGAAGGATCTGGTCATCGGCGCAGAGTGCGGCGGCAGCGACTACACCAGCGGTCTTGCCGGCAACGTCGTGGTCGGCCGCTTCTATGACTGGCTGGTGGATCAGGGCGGCACCGCGATCTTTGAAGAGATCGTGGAAGCCATCGGTCTGGATCACCTGCTGCTCAAACGCGCCGCCTCGGAGCAGGCGGCAAAGGAGCTGCGCTATACCTATGATAAGGCGCTGGACTATTGCCGCAGTGTGCGACAGTATTCGGTCAGCCCCGGCAACTTTGCGGGCGGCCTGTCCACCATTGAAGAAAAGAGCATGGGTGCCGTCATCAAGAGCGGCTCCCGGCCCATTCAGGGCGTCATCAAGGTGTCCTGCCCGGCACCCCACCCGGGCCTGTGGCTGCTGGATTCCACCCCGGACCCCTACTGGATGCAGTTCGGCATCACCAACCCCAATGACAACGAAGGTCTGATGGACCTTGCCAGCTGCGGTGCCCACATCGTGTTCCTCGTCACCGGACGCGGCAATGTGGTGGGCAGCGCCGTGGCACCATGCATCAAGATCACCGGCAACGGTGCGACCTATGCCCGGATGGAAGGGGACATGGACTTCAACGCCAACCCCGTGCTGAAGGGCGAGTGCACCCAGAACGAGCTGGCTCGCCGCCTGACCGAGCTGGTGGTAAAAACTGCCGCCGGTCAGCCCACCAAGAGCGAAGCCCAGGGACACCACGAGTTCTTTGTACCGTATAAATATCAGGAAAAGCAGGTCGCTTTCAAGCGCGCCTGCGAAGAATGAGGAGGGCTGTTTCCATGGCAGCATTTACCGAAGAACAGATGAAGGAGTTCAGCATCAAGAACTGGTACGACCTGTCCGGCCAGGTGGCTGTTGTCACCGGCGGTGCAACGGGTCTGGGCCTTGCCATTACCCGGTGCCTTGTTTCCGCAGGCGCAAAGGTGGCCGTTGTGGCTTCCCGCGCTCCTGAGCTGGTGGCCGATACTCTGGCAGAGTTTGGCGGCAAGGCTGTGTACTATCAGTTCAATATCACCGATACCGACCACGCTCAGGAACTGGCCGATAAGATCACCGCCGAGCAGGGCCCCGTGAGCATCCTTGTGAACAACGCAGGCAACCATTGCAAGAAGTTTATCTGGGATATGACCGTGGACGACTACAAGCGCGTTCTGGATGTGCATCTGGTGGGTGCATTCGCACTGACCAAGGCTTTTGTTCCCCAGATGAAGGAGCAGGGTCATGGCCGCATCATCTTCCAGGCCAGCATGACCAGCTATATCGGCCAGCCCCAGGTGGCAGGCTACTCCACCGCAAAGGCCGGCTATCTGGGCCTGATCCACACCCTGACCGCTGAACTGGCCGAGTACGGCATCACCGTCAACGCCATTGCTCCGGGCTGGATCGACACCCCCATGTTCCACAAAGCTACCGACAACGACCCGCCGCGTCTGGCCAAGATCATGGGCCGCATCCCCGCCAAGAGCGTGGGCGACCCTATGGATGTCGGCATGTGTGCAGCGTTCCTGTGCAGTGACGCAGCCCGCTACATCAGCGGCACCTGCATCCCCGTGGATGGCGGTGCCCTGATCGGCTTCTGATGAAAACACGCCCACCCATCCGGAACAGACGGGTGGGCATTTTTGGAGGATATCTGGTATGAATAACCGTTTCAGCGAAGAACTTTTCCTCACAAATGAGGCGGGTAAGATGCTCTATCATAAGTATGCAGAGCATATGCCCATCATCGACTATCACTGCCATCTGCAGCCCTCCGAGATCGCGGAGAACAAGGAGTTTGAGGATCTGGGCGAGATGTGGCTGCGGGGCGACCACTACAAGTGGCGCTGCATGCGCACCTTCGGCATCGACGAAAAGTATATCACCGGCGATGCCAGCTACTACGAAAAGTACATGAAGTTTGCCCAGATCCTGCCCCAGCTGGTGGGCAACCCCATCTACATCTGGTGCGCACTGGAGCTGAAGCGCTATTTTGACATCGACGAGCCACTGACCGCTGCTAATGCGCAGGAGATCTACGACCGTACCAAGAAGCTCATCACCGAAAAGCACATGACCCGCCGCTGGTGCATGGAGCACAGCAATGTGCGTCTGGTGTCCACCACGGAGGATCCCATCGACGATCTGCGCTATCACAAGGCGCTGAACGAAGAAAAGATGTTCACCCGTGTGATCACGGCGTTCCGCCCGGACAAGGCCATGTTCTGCACCAATGCAGATTTCGCAGCCTATCTGGACAAGCTGTCTGCAGCCGCCCAGCAGCCCATCGGCAGCTTTGCCGACATGCTCGGTGCGCTGGAAAAGCGCCTGCAGTATTTCCAGCAGGTCACCGGCACCACGGTCAGCGACGACGGCATCCCCTACTTCAACTGGGCCGATTACACCCCTGCCGAGGTGGAGGGTATCTTTGCCAAGGCCCGCAGCGGCGGCAAGCTGACCCGGCACGAGATCGACCAGTACCAGAGCGCCTTCCTGTTTGAGATGGCCCGCATCTACAACCGCAATCACTACGTCATGCAGCTGCACATCGGCACCTATCTGGATGCCAACACCAGCCATGTGAAGAGCGTGGGTCAGTCCACCGGGTTTGACTGCTGCGACGATGCCGCTCCGGTCAAGGGCGTGGGCGAACTGCTGAACAACCTGACCACCATCGGCGAGCTGCCCAAGACCATCCTCTACCCGCTGGACGGCACCAAGATCGAGACCTGGGCCATTCTGGCTGCAGGCTTCTGCGATAACGGCACCAAGGCCAAAGTCCAGCTGGGCGCACCCTGGTGGTTCAACGATCAGGCTTTCGGCATCCAGCGCCAGTTCGAGGCCTGCGCCAACCTCTACCCCGTGTCGCTGTCCGTGGGTATGCTCACCGACAGCCGAAGCTTCATCTCCTACCCCCGCCACGAGCTGTACCGCCGTGTGCTGTGCAGCTATCTGGGCAGCCTGGTGGAGCGCGGAGAGTACTTCTCCGGCGAGGAAGAGCTGAAAAAGACCATTGAGAATGTCTGCTTCAACAATGTCAACGAGTTCTTTGACTTCAATGTCGAGATCTGATAGGAGGAGAGCACTATGGCAGATCTGAAAGGAAAAGCCGGTATCGTCACCGGCGGCAGCAGCGGCATCGGGTTCCAGATCGCGAATGTGCTGGCCGAGGCCGGCGCAACGGTCTATGTCATCAGTCGTACCGGAAAGCCCAAAGAGGGCGTGGGTGAAAGCGCCCCCGGTGTCGTACACCTGAAAGGCGATGTGGGCGACGTAGAGGCCATGAAGGTCATGGTCGCAGACCTTGCCGCAAAGCACGGCGGCTGCCTTGATTTTCTGGTCAACAACGCCGGTGTCAGCTTCAAGTGCCGCGCCGAGGACTTCCCCATGGAGCAGTTTGACAACATCATGAACGTGAACGTCAAGTACCTGTTCGAGATGAGCGTTGTCTGCTATCCCTATTTGAAAAAGAGTGCCGACAAGGGCCGCATCATCAACATTACCAGCATGAGCGCCCATCTGGGCTTCAGCGAAGTGGTGCCCTACTGCACCAGCAAGGGCGCTGTGCTGGCCATGACCCGCGCACTGGCTGTGGAGTGGGCACAGGACAACATCACCGTCAACAGCATTGCTCCGGGCTGGTTCCGCAGCAAGATGAACGAGCAGGTGGTGGATGCCGCCCGCGAGCAGAAGATCCTGAACCGGATGCCGCTGCACGCATACGGCGACACCCGCGATCTGGGCAAGATGGCCGAGTTCCTGGTGGGCGACGGTGCATCCTACATCACCGGACAGGATTTTGCTGTCGATGGCGGAGCACTGGCCTTTGGTTATTGATTCCTTGGTTTAGTTCAGGATATAATTGGCTGGAGGAGGTAATAGAGAAGCCAGAGCAACCGCGATGGAAAAACTCTTCAGCGAGAATCTGTAAATGAGAAAGGCCCATCTGTCTGCTGCAACGACGAGCATAGCAGACAGGTGGGCCTTTTTTCAGAACAGGGGATTTTTCTATTACATTATTCCGCAAAATATGGTATATCATTATACGAAGCAAAATTTTGAATGAACGCTCCACCGTTCATTGATGTAAAAGAGAGGTGTCTGCCATGACTGCCGTGATCTACGCTCGTTATTCCACTGACAACCAGCGAGAAGAATCCATCGAAGGCCAGATTCGTGAATGCACTGCCTATGCGGAGAAGAACGGCTTTAAAGGCGCACAACATTAAGAATTCGATGGGCGGGGAGATGTCCTACAATACGATTCAGCGGATGCTGAGTAATCGCCGGTATATCGGCGAATTGCGCTCGCGGGATGTGGTACAGCCCAATGCGATCCCGGCTCTCGTGTCAGAGGATTTGTTCAACAAGGTGCAGGAAAAGCTGGCAAAAAATAAGAAGGCCCCTGCCCGTCATAAGGCAGAGGAAAGCTATCTGCTCACTACCAAGCTGCACTGTGGTTGCTGCGGTGCTCTGATGTTTGGTGAAAGCGGCACGAGTCGGACGGGAGAAGTCTATCGCTATTATAAATGTGCCACCGCCAAAAAGAAGAAGGGTTGCAAGAAGAAAACCATCCGCAAACAGTGGCTGGAAGATTTGGTGGTCAACCAGACCATGCAGCTTGTGCGGGACGATGCCGCCATGGAATCCATCATCGCCAAGGTCATGGAACTGCAAGACCGGGAGAATACCAATCTTCCTCTTTATGAAAAGCAGCTCCGGGATGCGGAATCGGGTATCCAGAATATGCTCAATGCGATTCAAGCTGGAATCCTCACCAGCTCCACCAAGGAGCGGCTAGAGCAGCTCGAAGAAACCAAGCGTGAGCTTGAAGCTCGCATTGCGGAAGAAAAGCTGGCAAAACCCAAAATCAAAGAGGAATTTATCCGCTTCAATCGCAAGGGCAGGTTTGGAATACTGTTCTAACCGGCATATTTTGCGATATGCAATCCAACGATGTTGCAAACGCTTAAAAAGTTGGATTGCGATGGCTGATGCGCTTCCGCAAGTTGGACATGAGCCTGAAAGACCAGCGGCAGGCATTGGTGGATACGTTCATCAATGCGATTTACCTGTATGATGATAAGGTTCTCATCACCTTTATTTAACTATAAAGAAGGTACACAGACCATCACATTTGAGGAAGCGGCAGAAGCTGCTTCAAAGGGAAATGGTTCGGATTTGGATTGCATTCCTGCACCACAAAAAAGACAGCTTTTGATAGCTGTCTTTTTTGTTTTACATGACCGTTTCCCTTTAGTAGTAACCGCGGATAAGAGGACTTGAACAGGGCGGCGGCGCACAGCGGTCTGAACTGGACTATCTCATCTACAATGACCCGCTGGGCTACGCGGATTTGATTCTGAATGGCGACCCGGAGGAATACTTGAAGAATGCGGCCGGGAGCCACGGGCTAGAAATCTGAATGAATGCTGGACATTACCGCTTTTTTGAGCTGGTGATGTCCAGCATTTATTATTTGGTGTTGATCGATCAATTTTAATGGAATCTTTATATTTCTACAATTTTCTTTACGGCTCTTTTATCTATTCCATGCTAATCTTTATGCACACGGATAGGTAAAGGAGCTTTTATGATTCAATATCCTCGTTACAAGCGGCACCGTTTTTCTTCTTTTCAGGTCATTATTGCAGGTTTTGCGGCAGTCGATCTGGTGGGCGCATTGCTTCTGATGCTCCCAATCGCTGCACAGCAGCGGTGCGTTACACCGTTCCATGAGGCACTGTTTACCTCCACCTCCGCCCTTTGTGTGACCGGCCTTGTGGTACAGGATACTGGCAGCTACTGGTCGGCATTCGGGCAGAGCGTGATCCTTCTTCTAATCCAGATCGGAGGATTGGGTGTCATTACGGTGGGCGCTGCCTTTGCGCTGCTTTCCGGGCGAAAGATCTCCCTCAAGCAGCGCAGCACGATGCAGGAAGCTACGGCTGCCCCGCAGATGGGCGGCATCGTGCGGCTGACAGGCTTTATTCTGCGGATCACCGCCCTGTTTGAATTGGCCGGTGCTGCACTGCTGCTGCCGACATTTTGCGCCGATTATGGTTTGCGCGGGATCTGGTATGCGTTGTTTCATTCCATTTCGGCGTTCTGCAATGCCGGCTTTGACCTGCTGGGAACAGAGGGTGCAAAATTTGTTTCGCTGACACGGTATGCAGGTAACCCATTGCTTACCACAGTGATCGCGGCACTGATCGTCTTTGGCGGACTTGGCTTTCTGACATGGGAGGACATTTGTACATATCGCCTTGATTTTCACCGTTACCGGATGCAGAGCAAGGTGATCCTTGTCACAACGGCATTTCTTCTAGTATTGCCGACGCTGTACTTTTATTGCTTCGAGTTCACGGCAGGCTCTGCCCGGCAGCGCATTTTATTGTCGATGTTTCAATCCGTTACTCCCCGTACTGCCGGTTTTAACACCGCCGATCTTGCTGCGATGGGCAGCACTTCACAGGCGTTGATGGTGGTTCTGATGCTGTTGGGCGGTTCGCCCGGCTCTACGGCAGGCGGCATGAAAACCACAACATTTGCCGTTCTGCTGGCCAATATGTGGGCGACCTTCCGCCGCAGAGAAGATGCCGAATTTTTCGGGCGGCGCATAGATGGTTCCGCGGTCAAGAATGCTGCCACCATCGCAGGAATGTATTTGACGCTGTTCTTTCTCGGAGCCTTTGTCATTGCTGCAGCAGAGCAGCTGCCGATGTCGGTCTGTCTGTATGAGACTGCTTCGGCTGTGGCAACGGTGGGTCTGACATTGGGCATCACGCCGCAATTGGGCATCCTTTCGCAGGGGGTGCTGATCGCACTGATGTTTTTGGGACGTGTTGGCGGATTGACGTTGATCTATGCGGCATTTGGCAGCAGCCCTGCCCACTCTCGTCTGCCGCAGGAGAAGATCGCAATCGGATAAAGGAGACAAGTATGAAATCGATTCTTTTGATTGGGCTTGGCCGTTTTGGCCGCCATATTGCGCAGGAACTGAATGAGCTGGGTCATCAGGTCATGGCGATCGACAGCAACGAAGACCGTGTGAACGCCGTGCTTTCCTATGTGACGAATGCTCAGATCGGTGACAGCACCAGCGAATACTTTCTGCGCTCCCTTGGTGTTGGCAATTTTGATGTGTGTATCGTAACCATCGGCGGCAATTTTCAAAGCTCACTGGAAACAACATCGCTGCTCAAGGAGCTGGGCGCAAAGCTTGTGGTCTCGCGTGCAGAGCGGGATGTACAAGCCAAGTTCCTGCTGCGCAACGGTGCGGATGAAGTGGTCTACCCGGAAAAGCAGCTGGCAAAGTGGGCGGCGATCCGATACAGCTCCGAACACATTCTGGATTATATCGAGCTGCAGGACGACCACGCCATCATGGAAGTGACCATTCCGCCGGAATGGACGGATCGCACGATCGGTGAGATCAATATCCGAAAAAAGTATAACATCAATATTCTTGCGCTGAAAAAAGACGGAAAGCTTGATATGAACATCACGCCGGATACGCAGCTGTGCCGGGATGAAAGTATGCTGGTTTTGGGAAAATACGCATCGATCCAGAAGTGTTTCCGGCTTTAAAAAGGATAGGACGGATCATATGGATGTCGTTTTGTTGTTGATGGTTCTTGGAGTCATGTTGAGTGGTTTTTGGGCAGCAGATGCGCTGGATCACATACGGAAGGAGATCCTTCGACAGGAAGGAAAAAGACGTGGCTGGTGGTCGTGATCATCAAATTGTGCTATACTGTGGGCAAGGCAGGTGATTTTTATGAATCAGAACGACCCACCCACTGAACATATTCTGGCGTGTCTGTCGTCCTCTCCCTCCAATGCAAAGATCGTGCGGACGGCAGCAACGATGGCAAAGGCATTCGGTGGGACCTTTACAGCTCTGTATGTCCGGACTCCGGATTCGGATCAGATGGGACAAGAAGATCGTCGGCGTTTGCAGCAGCACATTCGTATGGCAGAGCAGGCGGGTGCCGACATCTCTACGATCTACGGAGATGACATTCCGCAGCAGATCGCAGAGTTTGCCCGCATCTCCGGCATTACAAAAATCGTACTGGGGCGCTCCAGCGTACATCGCCGCCATTTCTGGAGTGGACCGTCACTGACTGAAAAATTGACGCTGACTGCACCCAATCTGGATATTTATATCATCCCGGATGCAGCAGTGGAGCAGGATTACGGCTCTGGCAGAAGGCTGTTTGCCCGTTCCATCGTCCCATCGTTCCGTGACCTGCTGATTACGGCAGGGATTCTAGCCTGCATCACGGTGATCGGCTTTTTGTTCCTGCAACTGGACTTTGCGCGCTACAATATCATTATGTTCTACATGTTGGGTGTTTTGCTCACGGCTCTTACAACATCTGGCTATTCCTGCGGCGTTTTGGGTTCGATCGCCAGCGTTGCGCTCTATAACTTCTTCCTGACGGAGCCAAGACTGACATTCCATGCCTATGATCCGGGGTATCAAATCACCTTTGTGCTGATGCTGACTTCTGCCATCGTCACCTGTACGCTGACGACCCGGTTGAAAGATCAGGCAAAAATGTCTGCACAGGCGGCGTTTCGGACGAAGGTGCTGTTTGATACCAGCCAGCTTTTGCAGAAAGCGACCAACGAAGACGAAATTTTATCCCTGACGGCAGCGCAGCTTACCAAACTGCTAAACCGGAATCTGATCGTGTATCCAGAGCAGGATGGTTCTCTTGGACAGGGGCAAATTTTTAACACAGTGGAAGAAAGCAGCCGACTCAGTTTTGATTCTGCGCCGGAACGCAGTGCCGCTGAGTGGTGCTTTGCAAATAAGAAGCGTTCGGGTGCATCAACGGATTACTGTACCGATGCAAAAGGACTGTACCTTGCGATTCGTACAGGCAGCGGTGTGTTTGGTGTTATCGGCATCGACCTGTCGGAACGCTCCATGGATGCGTTTGAAAACAGCGTCCTGCTGTCGATCCTTGGTGAATGCGCATTGGCAGTGGAAAACCGTCGCATTGCGCTGGAAAAAGAACGAGCTACCATGCAGGCGCAGAATGAACAGCTTCGGGCAAACCTGCTGCGCACGATCTCGCATGATCTGCGCACCCCGCTGACCTCCATTTCCGGCAATGCCAGCAATCTGCTTTCCAACGGAGAAACGCTGGATGCAGAGACCCGGAACAAGATCTGCACCGATATTTTTGATGATGCACAATGGCTGATCGGTCTGGTGGAAAATCTGCTTTCCATCACCCGCATTGAGGATGGCCGGATGAATCTGCAGATCTCACCGCAGCTGATGGACGAAATGATCGAAGAAGCTCTGCATCATGTCAACCGGAAAAGCTGCGAACACACCATCACAACACAGTGTGGGGACGAGATCCTCCTGGTCAATGTGGATGCACGGCTGATCATGCAGGTCGTTGTCAATCTGGTGGATAACGCCATCAAATATACCCCTGTGGGCTCGGTCATTCGGATTTCGGCTTACCGGAAAGACCATCAGGTCGTAGTGGAAGTTGCAGATAACGGCCCCGGTATTCCGGATCGCGCAAAAGCACAGGTGTTCGAGATGTTTTATACCGGGCAGAGCCGTATTGCAGATAGCCACCGCAGCCTTGGCTTGGGCTTGCCCCTCTGCCGTGCGATCCTGACGGCTCACGGCGGAACATTGACCCTGTGTGACAACATTCCCAATGGCAGTGTCTTTTCCTTTGCATTGCCACAAAGTGAGGTGAACATTCATGAATAAGCCGTCCATTCTGGTCGTAGAGGATGATGTTCCGGTACGGTGTCTGATCACAACGACTCTGAAGACCCACGGCTATAAATATCTGACTGCTTCCAATGGGGAAACGGCGATCATGATGGCCACCAGCCACAATCCGGACATCATGCTGCTGGATCTTGGACTGCCCGATATAGACGGCATCGAGGTCATCCGCAGCGTCCGCACGTGGTCGAACCTGCCCATCATCGTCCTGAGTGCCCGGAGCGAAGATTCTGATAAGATCGAAGCACTGGACAACGGCGCAGACGATTATCTGACAAAGCCGTTTTCCGTGGACGAGCTGCTGGCAAGACTGCGTGTAACGCAGCGCCGATTGAATCTGTTGGCTTCTGACGGCATAAACAGTCCGGTTTTTGTCAATGGTCCTTTGAAGATCGACTTCTCGGCCGGGTGCGTCTGGCTGGGTGAGAATGAATTGCATCTGACCCCCATCGAGTACAAACTGCTGTGTGTGCTGGCGCATAATGTGGGCAAAGTGCTGACGCATACATCCATCACACAGCAAATATGGGGAAGCACGCAGGAAAATGATATTGCCTCCTTGCGTGTTTATATGGCAGCCCTGCGCAAAAAACTGGAACGATGCCCGAATGCGCCGCATCTGATCCAGACCCATGTTGGTGTCGGATACCGGATGCTTCGTGTGGAAAACGATGAAGCATAGTAAAAAAACAGGGTGCGCCCCCGAATAGAACGCACCCTGAAAAATCCATATACGATAGCGATATGTACAACAGGGAGTTCCCCAGCGGGAACTTCCTGTTTTTCGTTGTTTGCATGATGAGCCTGTTCCGCTGTTTATAAGATGCCTGTCTTTGGCCTGAACAATTTGCACAAAGAAATAGCGCAAAATCAGAAACCCGGAACCCTTTTTGAACCATTTTGGCCCCGAAAAGGTTCCGGGTTTTATGCGTTATTTTTTCATGGAGCTGTTTTGCAGCAGCCCCTCTCTGCCGTTAGCGGTTCTTATAAAGTTTCAGGTGCGGTCAACGCGCTTTTTGCCGAGGTATGCGGCCTTGACCTGTTCATTGGTCAGCAATTCAGCACCCGTGCCGGAAAGGGTCAGGGTACCGGTCTCCAGCACATAGGCATAATCGGCCACCTTCAGGGCCATGTTGGCGTTCTGCTCATTCAGCAGCACGGTGATGCCCTGCTGGTTCACGGTGCGGATGATATCAAAAATCTCCCGCACCACGATGGGCGCAAGGCCAAGGCTCGGCTCGTCCAGCATGAGCAGCTTCGGCTTGCTCATCAGGGCGCGGCCCACGGCCAGCATCTGCTGCTCGCCGCCGGAAAGGGTGCCGGCGCTCTGCCAGCTGCGCTCCTTCAGACGGGGGAACAGACTGTACACCCATTCAAGGTCTTTCTCGGTTTCGGCCTTATCCTTGCGCAGGTATGCGCCGATCTTCAGATTTTCCAGCACAGTCAGGTCGGCAAACACCCGGCGGCCCTCCGGCGACATGGCAATGCCGCTGGAAACGATCTGGTCGATGGGCTTGCCCAGCAGTTCCTGCCCGTTCCACAAAATGGAGCCGCTCTGTGCCTTTACAAGGCCGGAAATGGTGCGCATCAGGGTGGACTTGCCTGCGCCGTTGGCACCGATCAGGGTAACGATCTTGCTGTCCGGCACGTTCAGCGACACACCGCGCAAGGCCTGAATGCCGCCATAGGAAACATGTAAACCCTTGATCTCAAGCATCTTCGTCCACCCCCAGATAAGCGTCGATCACCCGCGGGTCGTTCTGCACCTCGGCGGGCGTACCCTCGGCGATCAAGCGGCCAAAGTCCAGCACATAGACCCGGTCGGAAATATCCATCACCAGATCCATGTGGTGCTCGATCATGAACACGGTCAGTCTGAAATCGGTGCGGATGCGGTCAATAAAGGCGGTCAGTTCTTCGGTCTCCTGCGGGTTCATACCGGCAGCAGGCTCATCCAGCAGCAGCAGCTTCGGCTCGGTGGCAAGCGCGCGCGCGATCTCCACCCGACGCTGCAGGCCGTAGGGCAGGCCGGTAGCCAGTTCATTGCGCACATCCTCAAGTCCCAGCACATGCAGCAGGTTTTCGCACTCCTCGCGCTGGCGCTTTTCCTCGTCTGCGTTCAGCCGGAAGGTGGCGCTCAGCAGGTTGGCCGAGCGACGGCAGTGCTTGGCGATGAGCACGTTCTCAAACACGGTCTGGCTCTTCCATAGACGGATATTCTGGAAGGTGCGGGCAATACCCATCTGGGTGATCTTATCGGGCGTGGGGGCGATCATGTGGGAATACCTGCCCGCGTTCTGGCCCTTATAGAGCTTTTTCATCTTGCCGTGGGGCGTGTTCTCAATGATCTTGCGTCCCTCGAACCACACCGCGCCGTTGGTGGGCGCATACACGCCGGTGACAACGTTGAACGCGGTGGTCTTGCCGGCACCGTTGGGGCCGATGAGGGAGACGATCTGATCTTTATCCACCTTCAGGTTCAGATTGTCCACAGCCACCACGCCGCCAAACTGCATCGTGGCGTTTTCAATGGTCAATACGTTTTCACTCATTTGGAACGCGCCTCCTTTTTGGCAGCTTTTGCAGTGGATGCGGGCTTTTTCTGGAACAATTCACGGTCGCCCATGATGCCCTTGCGGAAGAACAGCACCACCGCCATAATGATGATGCTGAACACCACCATGCGGAAGCCGGAACGCAGCAGCGGCACACGGAAGCCGCCGATCCAGGTCTCGTTGTCGAGGAAGCGCAGCAGCCATTCGGAGCTGGCGATGAACAGGAAGGACGCGATGATGGAACCGGACACCGAGCCAATGCCGCCAATGACCACGATCAGCAGGATCTCGTAGGTCATGCTGGATTTGAAGGTGGTGGCCTGCACGCTGGCCTGATACATGGCAAGCATTGCGCCGGAGATACCGGCAAAGAAGCTGCTGATGATAAAGCTCATGCGCTTGTGGCTGGCAAGGTTGATGCCCATGGCTTCGGCAGCGATCTCGTCATCACGGATGGCTTTGAAGGCACGGCCATAGGTGGAGTTGATGAGCAGCAGAATGATGGCGATGCACACGCCGGAGAAGAGGAAGGGCATCACGGTTTCCAGATGCAGGGTCGTGCCGCCCAGCGAAAGGTTGAAGCTGGCAAAGCTGGTAAAGCCGTACAGAAGGTTGGAGCCGTTGGTCAGCGGGCCAAAGCCCTCGTAAACCACGGCGGCACGGATGATCTCGGCAAAGCCCAGTGTAGCAATGGCAAGATAGTCGCTCTTGAGCTTCAGCACCGGCAGGCCGATGAGGAAGGCGAACAGCGCTGCGATAAAACCGGCCAGGATCAGGCAGAACACAACACCCAGCAGCAGGCCGAAGCCGCCCAGAGGTTTGGAGAGCAGTTCCGGGATGGAGAAGCCGATGCCGCCGTTTGCATAGCGCTGATAGATGGACTTCTGCGAAGCGGCGGGAATGGTGAGGATGGCGTAGGTGTAGGCACCCAGCAGCATAAAGCCTGCCTGACCCAGACTGAACAGGCCGGTAAAGCCGTTCAGCAGGTTCATGGAGACAGCCACCAGTGCATAGATGGCACCCTTGCGCAGCACGGTGAGCAGCATGGAGGGCACAAAGCTCAGGTTATCCAGTGCCAGCAGCACCACCAGCAGAGCGGCCAGCGCCAGTGCGGCCCGGAGATAGATGCATTTTTTCTCTTGTTTCATGGTCATCACACTTTCTCGGTCAGGTTTTCACTGAACAGGCCGGTAGGCTTGACGGCCAGCACCACGATCAGCAGTGCAAAGGTGAACGCATCACTGAAGGTGGTAGCGCCTGCACCTTTAATAAGGCTCTCGCAGATGCCGATGATGAAGCCGCCGATCACCGCACCGGGAATGGAGCCGATGCCGCCGAACACCGCAGCCACAAAGGCTTTCAGGCCGGGCATGGCACCCACAGTGGGGGTGACTGCCGTGTAGTTGGAAAAATACATCATGGAACCGATGGCCGCAAGGAAGCTGCCCACCGCAAAGGTAAAGGAGATGATATTGTTGATCTTGATGCCCATGAGCTGGGCGGTCTCAAAATCGCGGGAAGCGGCGCGCATGGCCATGCCGATCTTGGTCTTCTGGATCAGGGTAACAAGCGCTGCCACCAGCACAATGACGAGGAACGGCGTTACCACCGTCACCCGCTTGGTCTGGCAGCCCAGCACCGTGACGGTGTCGCTGATCCACGGCAGAGCAGGGTACTGCTTGGCCAGACCGCCGGTGACATACCACATCGAGTTCTGCAAAAGGTAGGACATGCCGATCGCGGAGATCATTACCGACATGCGCGGCGCAGTGCGCAGGGGCTTGTAGGCGATCTTTTCCACTGTGATACCCAGCAGTACCGTTGCCACCACCACCAGCGGGATGGAAATGGTCAGCGGAAGGGAAGCAGTAGCGTACACCATCAGAAAACCGGCTACGGTAAAGATATCGCCGTGGGCAAAGTTGATCAGGCGCAGGATGCCGTACACCATTGTGTAGCCAATGGCGATCAATGCATACTGGCCGCCCACCGAGATACCTGCCAGCAAATAGGGCAGAAACTTTGCAGCCATAAGGGGGACCCTCCATTTCTTACAACTTTTAATAAAATAAACTCCTCCAGTCACCTCCGGTGACAGCCCCCTCCCAGAGGGGGCCAAACCTGCCGGAAGGCTACAAAAAGGCTCCCTCGTTGACTGAGGGAGTTTAAAGTTTTGTTCAGCCTTCCACGCTCTGAGTCTTGACGAACTCAAATGCGCCGTCGGCAGCTTTCTTGATGTAAGCCATATCCTTGTTGGCATCACCGGTGGTCTGGTCAAAGGTGATGCTGCCGGTCACGCCGTCATAGTTTACGCCGTACAGAGCATCGCGGATGGCGGTGCCGTCGGTGCTGCCTGCTGCCTTGATGGCTTCCAGAGCCACCATGTAGCCGTCGTAGCCCAGTGCAGAAACAGCTGCCACGATGTCATTGCCGCCGTTGTTGGTCAGCTTCTGGCTGTCGGCGTTCAGCCACTCCTTAAAGCCGGTCACGAACTCCTTGGCTGCGCCGGAATCATCGTTCTCATCAAAGAAGGTGGAGCAATACACCTGCACGCTGGTGCCCTTCTGGGCATCCAGAATAACGCTGGACTCCCATGTGTCGCCTGCGGTAATGGGTTTGTCAAAGCCTGCAGAAGCAGCCTGTGTGATGATCTGGGCTGCGTAGGTGGTAGCGCAGGGAGCAAAGATCACATCTGCACCGGCGTTGATGGCGTTCTGGATGTAGGCGGAGAAGTCCGAGGTGCCCTCGGGGAACTGCTCGCTGGTAACAGTGCCGCCCAGATCCTCAAAAGCGTTGACGAAGTAGGTGGCCAGACCGGAGCCGTAGTCCTCGCCCAGCATGCTCAGCACGTAGGCGTTGGCAGCACTGAACTCATCCTTTGCAAAGTTTGCCATGACCGAGCCCTGGAACGGGTCAAGGAAGCAGACACGGAAGTAGTAGGGGTTGGCCTCGGTCACGGCGGGGTTGGTGCAGGAGCAGCCAATGGCCGGGATGGAAGCGGACTGGAAGGTGGGAGCGGCTGCAATGGAAACACCGGAGCCGTAGCTGCCCAGCACGATGGAGACTTTCTTGGAGACCAGCTCCTGTGCAGCAGTCACGGCCTTATCGGTGCTGGACTGGTTATCCACTTCCACCAGCTCCACGTTATAGGTCTCACCGCCGATCTCCACAGTGGGAGCAAGGCTGTTGGCATACTCGACACCCAGCACTTCCTGCTTGCCGCCTGCGCCGTTATCACCGGAAGCCGGTTCAAACACGCCGATCTTAATGGTCTTGTCGCCTGCAGAAGAGCCGCTTGCGGAACCGCCAGAAGAAGAGCAGCCTGCCAAAGCTGCTGCTGCGGTGATGCCTGCCGCTTTCAGGAAATCACGACGAGAAATGAATGCTTTCATAAGAATTGCCTCCTCTATTATTTCTTAACACTTCCCCAGATAAAACAAGAAAAACCCGCAACGGCGCAGTGATCCTCAGATCCTGCATCGTTGCGGGTTTCTTAGCATTGTTTTAGCACATGAAAAGGAACTTGTCTAGGCTGAATTTGAATTTTTTTTATTTTCGTCAGATGATAAAAAGAAACTGTACTTGAACAGCGTGCATTTTGGGCGGTTTTGATACAGGCTGTCTTTTGATTAAATACAGATTTGCCGTAAGGGTCGTACTTTAATCCACTGCACGTCCCAGCCGCATCTTGAAATCGCTGTAGCCGAACTTCACCAGCTCCCGGCAGGTGCCGTTTTCGTCCATTGCCCAGATGGGCGGCAGCGGCATCCCGTTGAAGGTGTTGTTCTTGCAGGTGGTGTAGATGGCCATATCGCCGAAAATGAGCCTTTGCCCCTCGGTGAGCGGGGAGGCAAAGCTGTAGTCGCCCACCACATCCCCGGCAAGGCAGGTGGGGCCGCCAAGGCGGATGAGGTACGGCTTTTCGCCGGGGTCTCCGGCATCCAGCAGCGGCGGGCGGTAGGGCATCTCGATCACATCCGGGGTGTGGCAGGCCGCAGACATGTCCAGAATGGCAAGGCTCGTCTCGCCATTTTGCAAAGTATCCAGCACAGTGGTAACAAGATACCCAGCGTTCAGCGCCCATGCTTCGCCCGGCTCCAGATACACCTGCACGCCGTACTTTTTCTGTGTTTCGGTAATGCACTGTTCCAGCGTGGCAAGGCGGTAGCCGGGGCGGGTGATATGGTGCCCGCCGCCAAAGTTGAGCCACTTCATCCGGGGCAGAAGATCCCCGAACTTTGCTTCCACCGCCGCCAGCGTCAGGGCCAGTGCATCGGCATCCTGCTCGCACAGGGTGTGAAAGTGCAGTCCGTCCAGTAATTCGGGCAGGGCCGGGTCTGCCTGCACGGCGGCATCCCACTGGGCGCGGGTGGTGCCAAGGCGGCTGCCCGGGGCGCAGGGGTCGTAAATTGCATGGCCTTCCTGCGTGGAGCACTCCGGGTTCAGCCGCAGGCCCACGCTCTTGCCCGCCGCCTTTGCTGCCGGGCCGAACTTTGCCAGCTGGCTGGGCGAATTGAACACGATGTGGTCGGCGTACTGCAGCAGCTCCGCGAACTCGTCTGCCCGGTAGGCCGCGCAGAATACATGGTTCTCTTTTTCCGGCAGCTCTTCTTTGCCAAGGCGGCTCTCGTACAGGCCGCTGGCCTCGGTGCCCGCCAGATAAGGAGCCAGCACCGGGTAAACATTAAAGTTGGAAAAAGCCTTCTGAGCCAGCAGAATTTTGCAGCCGGTGCGCTGCTGCACCCCCAGCAGAAGTTCGCCGTTGCGGCGCAGCTGCCCTTCGTCCAGCAGGTAGCAGGGGGTGGGCAGAGAGGCAAGCGCTTCCCAAGAAAGGTTTGCAAGGCCCGCAAAGGGCGGGCGGGTATCGGCCAGCCGCATCAGTCCACCAGCGCCGGGCTGTGGCTCTCGGAACGGGGCAGGCCGTACTTGTCCAGAGCGTCCAGATACGGGTCCGGATCAAACTCTTCCACAGTGTGCACGCCCTTGGTGGTCCACTTGCCGGTGAGCAGCATCAGTGCGCCGCACATGGCCGGTACGCCGGTGGTATAGCTGATGGCCTGAGAGCCGACCTCCTTGTAGCACTCCTGATGGTCGCACACATTATAAATATAGTAGGTCTTTTCCTTGCCGTCCTTCTTGCCGGTGAAGATGCAGCCGATGTTGGTCTTGCCCTTGGTGCGGGGGCCAAGGCTGGCGGGGTCCGGCAGCAGAGCCTTGAGGAACTGGATGGGCACGATCTCCTGCCCGTTGAAGTTGACCGGGGTGGTGGACAGCATGCCCACATCCTCCAGACAGCGCATGTGGTCGAGATAGCTCTGGCCAAAGGTCATGAAGAAGCGGATGCGCTTTGCCTCCGGGATGTTCTTGGCAAGGGACTCGATCTCCTCGTGGTGCAGCAGGTACATATCCTTGTCGCCCACCTGATCGAAGTTGTACTCCCGCTTGATGCTCATGGCCGGGATCTCCACCCAGTGGCCGTTCTCCCAGTAGCTGCCGGGAGCGGACACCTCGCGCAGGTTGATCTCCGGGTTAAAGTTGGTGGCAAAGGCATAGCCGTGGTCGCCGCCGTTGCAGTCCAGAATATCAATGGTGTCAATGGTGTCGAACTCGTGCTTTTTGGCGTAGGCGCAGTAAGCCTGGGTCACGCCCGGGTCGAAGCCGCTGCCCAGCAGGGCGGTCAGGCCGGCTTCCTCAAACTTCTTTGCGTAGGCCCACTGCCAGCTGTAATCAAAGTAGGCGGAGAAGCCTGCTTCCTTGCAGCGCTTCTCGTAGATGGCACGCCACTCCGGGTCGTCGGTGTTCTCCGGCTCGTAGTTGGCGGTGTCCATGTAGTTTACGCCGCAGGCAAGGCAGGCATCCATGATGGTAAGGTCCTGATAGGGCAGGGCAATGTTCATCACGAGGTCGGGCTGATAAGCCTTGATGAGGGCGATCACCTCGTCCACCTTGTCGGCATCCACCTGTGCGGTGGTGATCTTGGTAGCGGTTTTGGGGGCCAGCTCTGCAGCCAGCTTGTCGCACTTGGACTTGGTACGGCTGGCGATGCAGATCTCGGTGAACACCTCGGGTACCTGACAGCACTTGTGGATGGCAACGGAGGCCACGCCGCCGCAGCCGATGATCAGAACTTTGCTCATGATTTTTCTCCTTTATGTCAATGTGTGCAAATTCGGTCAGACCTGAAAGCCGGGCCAGCCCTTGTCCAGCGCGATCAGCGTTTCGCGCAGCACCTTGCAGGCGGTGGCGGTGGAAACGCCGGTGGTATCCAGCGTGGGAGCCAGCTCGTTGAGGTCTGCGGCTACGATGTTAGCTTTCGTCACGGTGCGGATGGCATCCAGAAGCTGCAAAAAGCTCACGCCGCCGGCTTCGGGCGTGCCGGTGCCGGGGAAGCAGGAGGGGTCCAGACAGTCGAGGTCGATGGTCAGGTAGACGGGCACCTTGCTCTCGCACAGCTGTTCCGTCAGCTCGGCAAGGCCGGTAAAATCGAATTTGTGCATCTCGGTGTGCTGGGCTGCAAACTCGAACTCGGCGCGGTCGCCGCTGCGGATGCAGAACTGATGGATGCGGCCGTCGCCCACCAGCTCATGGCAGCGGCGCAGCACGCAGGCGTGGCTCAGCTTTGCACCAAGGTAGTCGTCCCGCAGGTCGGCGTGGGCATCAAAGTGCACGATGTGCAGATCCGGATATTTCTTCACAGCAGCCCGCACGGCACCCAGCGTCACCAGATGTTCACCGCCCAGCAGCAACGGGAACTTGCCGTCCTGCAGGATCTCCTCTGCGCGGGCTTCGATGTCCGCAAGGGCGCTCTCGCTGGAGCCGAAGCACAGCTCCAGGTCGCCGCTGTCGAAGATGTCAAAATCGGTCAGGTCGGCATTCTGGTAGGGGCTGTAGGTCTCCAGACCATAGCTTTCGTGTCGGATGGCCGCCGGGCCGAACCGTGCGCCCGGGCGGTAGCTGGTGGTGGAATCGTAGGGCGCACCGTACAGCACGATGCTGGCGGCGCGGTAGCTGCTGTCACAGCCGATGAAGTTTTCAATGTTGGGTTGCATCAGTGTTCCTCCACTTCCCGCAGCATTTCCTCAAGGAATGCCGGCAGGTAAAATGCGCCGACATGCAGCCGGGCAGTGTAATAGCGGGTGCGCATGTTCAGCGCCTTCCATGCGTCTGCATCCAGATCATCGATGGGATGATACTTTTTGCTGGCAAAGCCGAACAGCCAGTACCCAGCCGCAAAGGTGGGAATGTGTGCCTGATACACTCGGCTGATGGGGAAGGTGGACGCAATGCGCTTGTGGCTGCGCTGCATGGCGCTGGCATCCTCGGCATAGAAGGGGCTGCCCTGCTGGTTCACCATGATGCCGTCCGCTTTCAGGGCATTGAAGCAGCTGCCGTAGAACTCGCGGGTGAACAGACCCTCGGATGGGCCGAAGGGATCGGAGGAGTCCACGATGATGAGGTCGTACTCCTCCTCGCAGCGGCGGATATACTTGAGGGCGTTCTCAAAATAGATGTGCACCCGGCGGTCATCCATGCGGCAGGCGTTGCTGGGCAGGAAGGCGCGGCAGGCTTCCACCACCTGCGGGTCCATCTCCACAAGGTCGATGCGCTCCACCCGGTCGTAGCGGGTCAGCTCCCGCACCACGCCGCCGTCACCGGCACCGATGACAAGGATGTCTTTTGCCTGCTTGTGCACCGCCATGGGCACATGCACGATCATCTCGTCATAGATGAATTCGTCGCGCTCGGTCAGCATCACATTCCCGTCCAATGTGAGCACCCGGCCAAACTCCGGCGTTTCAAAAATATCGATGCGCTGGTAATCGCTCTGCTTGGAGTAGAGCTGTTTGTTCACACGGATGCTGTGCTTCACGTCCGGGGTGTGAAACTCGGAAAACCAAAATTCCATCTGCATTCCCTCCTTATGCCAGAACGTTCAGCCGCTCGATGTCCGGGTCCTCGGGGCCGGTCATGCTGCAGCCCTTGGCCTTGGCGTACTCGATGTAGTTCAAAATTTCCTTGGTGATGCGCTCGCCCGGGGCCAGAATGGGAATGCCCGGCGGGTAGCACATGACGAACTCGCTGCACACCATACCCTCGGTCTCCCGGAGCGGCAGGCTCTTTTTGGGCGCATAGAACGCTTCCTGCGGGCTGGCGGCCACAACGGGGTCGATGTATTCCTGGCTCAGCAGGCCCGCGCCGTCGGTGCGGTAGCGGCGCTTGATCTCGGCCAGCGCGCTGACCAGACGCTCCACCTCCTGCGGGCGGTCGCCGATGGAAAGGTAGGCCAGAATGTTGCCAATGTCGCCGAACTCGATCTGGATGTCGTACTCATCGCGCAGGATGTCGTACACCTCAATGCCTGCAAGGCCGATATCCAGCGTGTGGACGCTGAGCTTGGTAGTATCAAAGTCAAAAACGGAGTCGCCGTTGCACAGCTCCTTGCCAAAGGCGTAGTAGCCGCCCACGGCGTTGATCTCCTCGCGGGCATACTCGGCCATGTCGGCCACTTGGTGGAATACCTGCCGCCCGCGCTGCGCAAGGTTGCGGCGGGAGATATCCAGACTGGACATGAGCAGGTAGCTGCCGGAGGTGGTCTGGGTCAGGTTGATGATCTGCCGCACATAGCCCGGGTGCACATTGGGGCCGATGAGCAGCAGGCTGGACTGCGTTAAACTGCCGCCGCTCTTGTGCATGGAGACGGATGCCATATCAGCCCCTGCCGCCATGGCAGACACCGGCAGGCCGCCGCCAAAGTAGAAGTGGGTGCCGTGGGCTTCGTCCGCAAGGCAGAGCATCCCGGCATCGTGGGCCATTTTTACGATGGCGCGCAGGTCAGAGCAGATGCCGTAGTAGGTGGGGTTATTCACCAGCACAGCCACAGCATTCGGATGCTCTTTAATGGCCTTTTCCACCTGTTCCCGCTTCATGCCCAGCGAGATGCCAAGGCGCTTGTCCACCTCAGGGTTCACATACACCGGCACCGCGCCGCACAGCACCAGTGCGTTCAGCACACTGCGGTGCACATTGCGGGGCAGAATGATCTCATCGCCGCGCTTGCAGGCGGTAAGCACCATGCTCTGCACACTGCTGGTGGTGCCGCCCACCATGAGGAACGCGTGGGCAGCGCCAAAGGCATCTGCGGCCAGCTCCTCTGCTTCCCGGATGACCGATACCGGGTGGCAGAGATTATCCAGCGGCTTCATGCTGTTCACATCCACGCCCACGCACTGCTGGCCCAGAAAGGCGGTCAGCTCCGGGTTGCCGCGGCCTCGCTTGTGGCCGGGCACATCAAAGGGCACCACCCGCATTTTGCGGAACTGTTCCAGCGCTTCATAGATGGGCGCACGGTTCTGGTTCAGCCGGAACCGTGTTCGGTTCTCACTCATGTTTTTCCTCCGTCCCTGATCCCGATGCAAACAAAAAAGCGCAAGTACCACACAAAAAGTGCAGACTTGCGCTTTGAAAAGCATTTGAATGCGCCGCTAAAGGCTCCCGGAAGAAACACCAGAGTACAAAGGCCGCTTCGCATGATTCAAAAAGACGGGATTATGAGAGTCTATATAGCAATTCTGCTTTTACTGCTCTTTATTGACCGTTTCACAAGTCTGCACACTGACTGCGCAATTTCATGGTTGTAAAGGAACCAACTTATAAAATTTGAGCTGCTACACTCAATCAATAATGGCGGCTGTGCCGCCGGTCGGCAGTGGACCCGGCTGTCCGTATGGCCTTAGCCCCGCTGGGCGGTCCATGGTAAATTGCTTTGAAAAGACGCTGACACGCTTTGTCTCTCAAAATCAAATGTGATTTTATCATGCACAGAAAGCGTTGTCAATGATTTTTTGAAAAATTAAAAAAATCATTGCACAGAGTACCAACCTGAATACCGTTGCAAAATATTATGATGCACGGTACACTATGGTTACTACGGTTCTTATTGTTCTGCTGATCCTTGCACTGCTGGAGATCGTCCTGCTGAACGGTGCCGCAGCTGTTCGGATCCACCCGCCCGATGAGTTTAGCCTTGTCGCAAAACAAAAACCTCAGCGTACTTGCATACGTTGAGGTTTTTTGGTGGAGCGAAGCAACCCAAATCCGAACCATTGCCCTCTGGGGCATCTTTGGCGGCGATTTCATCGAAAGTGATGGTTTTTGTGCCGTCTTTGTAGTTAAATGTAATTAAAACTTTTTCATCATAAAGATAAACGGCGTTCACGAACGTGTTGATAAGCGTCTCCCGGTGGCTTTTCACGTTCGGGTCGAGCTTGCGGAACCGGGTCAGCCAGAAACGAACCTGATTTTCGCTTAACCGTGGCCGAGCGATTTTTTCTTCGGCAATCCGAACCTCAAGTTCTTTCTGCTGGGCTTCCAGCTTTTCCAAACGCGACTTGGTGGAATTGGTCAGCACACCTGCTTGGATAGCGTTCAGCATATTCTCAATGCCGTTCTCTACCTCGCGCATCTGCTTTTCCAGCAAAGGGAGCGTGGTGTTTTCCTGATCCTGCAACTCCATGACTTCTGCAACGATGGCATCAATCACGGCATCGTCTTGAATCAGCTTCATGGTTTCAGCTACGACCAGATCTTCCAGCCATTCCTTACGGACGGTCTTTTTCTTGCAGGTCTTGAAACGCTTAGCAGTAGAGCACTTATAATAATGATGAACGACCTTGTTTCTGCCTGTTCCACACTCGCCGAACATCATCGCACCGCACATTCCGCAGAACAGCTTGGTGGTGAGCAGATAATCATCCTCGGCCTTATGGCGGGCAGGAGCACGGCTGTTCTTCTTGATTTTCAGCTGCACTTCCTCAAACAAGTCCTTGTCCACGATGGCAGGGATGCTGTCGGGCATCACAATGTCCTTGAAGTGGTTTTCACCGATGTACCGTTTGTTCGTCAGCAGCGTCTGAACACTGTTGTAGGTGAACTTCTGATTGCGGTTGGTGGTCACGCCGCTGTCGTTCAGCCAGTTCATCAATTCTTTCATGGTCGCGCCATCGTTGTACCGCTGGAAGGCTTCTACCACAAAGGGGGCTTTCAGCGGGTCGATCTGGAAGAACTTTTCCTCGTCCACCTTGAAGCCAATGGGAATCGTGCCGCCGTTGTACTTGCCCTTCAGAACATTCTCGGTCATGCCGCGCACAACTTTTTCAGAAAGTTCTGCCGAGTAGTATTCAGCCATGCCGGTGAGCATACTCTTGACCATGATACCCGCAGGGCTGTCAGAGATAGGCTCCGTGGCAGATACAAGCTTGACATGATTTCGTTCCAACTGATACTCATAGTGGGCCGAATCATAGCGGTTTCGGGCAAAGCGGTCGAGCTTCCAGACCAGCACAATGTCAAACAACCGTTTCTCGCTGTCCTTGATCATCTGCTGGAAGTCCGGGCGGTTATCGGTTTTGGCGGAAAGGGCGCGGTCAATGTAGTGCTTGACCACGGTAATGCCGTTCTTTTCGGCGTAGGCCATACACTCGCGAATCTGACCTTCGATGGATTCTTCACGCTGGTTATCGCTGGAATAGCGAGCATAGATCACGGCGGTCATGCAAACACCCCTTTCACTTCATTCTCCGCAGGCGGCGCACAAGGTCGGATGCACTGTACAGAACACGGGCCACCGACACGGCATCCTCGCCCACGATGTAGAACACCGAGTAGTTATCCACCAGCATCTGCCGCAGCCCTTGGGTGCGCTCCGGCTCGCTTTCCACCAGCGCACAGCGTTCCGGCAGGATGTTCAGCGACTGGATGGCTTCTGCAATGCGGTTATACTGCCCCATAGCCGTGTCAGGCTCCAGCAAACGGTCAGCAATGTAGCTGTAGATCTGCTCCATATCGCTGAGGGCTGCATAGGAAATTTTCACGTCATACTGCTTCATCGGTGCTGTTCCCTGAACTGGGCGAATGCGCTTGCGGCATCCACGGTGTCACCGTTCTGTATTTCTTTGATGCCCACCTGCAAGGCTGCATGGAGCTGGTCATCGGTCATAGTGTCAGCGTTCAGCGCAGCCGGAGCCTTCGGCAGGGACAGCGAGAAGGGAATGCCGCCCGTCAGCGTGATTTGGCGCAGGTACATATCAATGGCAGTTGCCATCGGGATGCCGAGCTGCTTCAACACATCCTCGGCTTGCTGCTTGACGGTAGGGTTGACACGAAGATTGAGCGTCATCGTTTTTCCATGGTTATCACCTCAGTCTCATTGTAACGCATTTTGCGTTGCAAGTCAATTCGAGGTGAACGCGCAAATGAAATTCTCCATATCGCACAATATATTCATCGTTAAATTGTTCAAAGCGCGGGATATTCACCCTCTATAATAAATTCTTGGAGTGTGCCTAGCTTTTGCTGGGTGGTGAGATTGAGCATTATCTCTCACTCAGCTGTGACCATGGCAGATTTAGAGGATTGACCTTTAATTAGAATATACAGATAAAACCGACAGCCATCTACTTGCGACTTGCAAATAGATGGCTGTCTATTATTAACTACGCATTTTAACAATGATTTTTCTTTTCAACAAGCATTCCGATAATAAACGAAAGTAGGAAAACGAGTAGCCAAATCAAAACTCCGTAGTGTGCCTTGAGCTGCCATACTTTTCCTATATACATATCCGGCGTGATTTTTGTGGCGTTTATTTTGATAATAAAATCGCCCAACACTTGTCCGATCAAAATTCCTGTCCAGTTTCCAGCTGTTGTGATAAGAGCTGCTCTATACATTTCCAGAAAACAGAAAGTAACAGATGCAACCCATAAACACAAATAATAATGGGCTGCTGTCCATTCAAACAAGTAGACTTCATGAAACACTGTTTGAGAAAGAAGATAGCACACCACATATGCTAAAAATACGATCAGCAAAAATCCGAGACAAGTTTTCTTTTTTGATGCTGTGTTCTTCATACGGCTTTTGAATCCTATTCCAATGTGTACCGCCATCTTTGCGTTTCATTATAAAACAGCTTGGCTGCTTACTTCGATACTATTTCGACAGTTGGCATCTTGCCTTCCAATCCGAGTTCGTCATCTTCTGCAACTCTATAATTGGTAACATTTATTGAATACATATAATCTGAAATATTTGGATTTTCTTCATCGTCTGGAAGTTCAACTTCAAAAGTCTCAAACTCAAACACATAAGCTGTTCCTTCAATAAGTTCACCAGTTAAGTCTTTCTGGAAATGAAGCAAAAATGGTCTGTCCTGAAAGAAGTGAACAACCGCAACCGTTTTTCCCGGCAGTGCATAGTAATCGGGCAAGATCTGCTCAACAGTGGCCGTAAAAGAACCCGAAAACCGTGCAAAATGTTTTTCATTTCCGGTTGCTTGCTCTTCTCCGTCATGATACCCGGCCTCGTAGCCAGCGGTATAGCCTTCTTCGTATTCTGCATTGTGCTCATCTGAACTTTGAACATTATTTCCACAGCCAATCAATGTAAGTACCAGCGCAAGGCAAAGAACTATTATAGCCTTCTTTTTCATACGGTTTCCTCCTTCCATGTTTTTCTTCACATTTATCGGACTTTTCCACAGTTTTTGCAAAAACGTTCAGAAGAAGCATTTAATGTTCCGCAGTCCGGGCAATACCATCTTCCGTCTGGCATCGGTTCAACAGGCGAGGGAGTTTGGTGTGCTTTTGCTGGAGTTTGAACGGGTGATGCAGTAAACAGCGGCGCAATATTCACATCTCTACGGCCAACACCAGCAAGGCTTCTAAAATCCAACGATTTAACTTCTTGCGCCAATGTCCGTTTGGGCTCAATGTATTGACCACACCGCTGACAATATCGAACACCCAGCTTGTTTTCATAACCACAATTTTTACAAGTCATCAAAGCTCCCTCCTTGCTTTTTGTTTAGATAACGAAATTTAAGCCTGATTTATTTCGTTTGTCCACAAAATTTTTCAAAATCGTATAGCTGCACATAAATTTCAAGAAAACTTGTAGCACAATCACGATTTTTTCTTTTTATTCAAAGAAACCACCACGGCAGTTCCAGCCACAGGTTATCCATGGCCTGTTCCTCCGTCTTTTTTGCGCGGCCTTTTGTCAGGTGAAAGTATATCGCCGTGCCGATCAGCGGATGCTCCTCGCCATCGGTAAAGCCATAGCGGTACAGCAGATAGGTCTGTTCCCGCTGGGTCAGCCGTTTCAAGGCATCGTACAGTTCCCGGCGCGATTCCTGTTCTTCCATAATGCTCTGCGGCTGCATGGCGTAGGGGTCGGCTATGGCTTCGATGCGCCGCAGCTGCTCTTCTCCCGGCAGAACATCGTCCAGCGAAACGCGCTGGTAGCAGATACCGTCCTTGTCCTCTGTCACCATCCGCTGCTCAAAAGCGGTAAAGGCATCCCGCACCATATCCATCATGGCGTTGCGGATAGCAGGAGCCGCATAGGTCAGGAACTTCATACCACGGGCTACATCGAACTTCGGCACAGCTTTCCATAAGCCCAGATTGCCCGCCTGTTTCAAATCGTCCGTGTCAAGGTTCAGGCCGGACTGTGCCAGATTCATGCTGCGGAAAAGGTCATATACGGTTACCTCTCTGCCCTTGCTGTTGCAGCCCTGCAACTAGTAAGGGCTTTTTTCTTTTTCCGTTGCAGTTCTGCCGCTTTTTCGCCTTTCCTGCAAAATTTTCCGTATATTCAGGCAGGAAGCAAAAAACACCAGAGTTCCCGCTTTGGGTACTCTGGTGCAACGCACGAAACAAAGGAGAAATGCCCTTGAGCCTGTATCAAACTGTCAAGTCCGCCATCACCGTTCGGCAGGTGGGAGAGATGTACGGCATGGAGCCCGACCGCCATGGCATGGTGTGCTGTCCGTTCCATTCTGACAGCGACCCCAGCATGAAGCTGAACGACACCTATTATTACTGCTTTGGCTGCGGAGCCAACGGAGATGCCATCGACCTCACCGCCAAGCTGTTCGACCTGAACCCCCGGCAAGCCGCCGAGAAGCTGATAAATGACTTCGCGTTTGCGAAGCAATGCAGTCCCCAGTGGGGACTGCAAGTGACAGAGCGGTCTTGCGTCAGCAAGATGGAGGGGCCTCGCCCCGACAAGCTCTGGCTTGACCCGGACAAGCCGCCCGCCAATGCCATCGCTCTGCCGCCGCCCAAGCGTGGCCTGACAGACGAGCAGTGGGCAGACATCGCCTACTGCCTGCGGGTGCTGACCGATTATCTTGATCTGTTGCACGACTGGCAGGAGCGCTACAAGCCCGCCACCCCGGAGGAACCGCATGACCCACGGTTTGAAGAAACCCTCCACACGACCGAGACCATCGAGCACCTGACGGACTGCGTTGCATTTGGGACACCCCAGCAGAAGGCCGCTGCCGCCGCACAGCTGCTATCCGGGTCGTACCTGCTGATGCTGGAGGAGCGCACCGACCGCCTTGCTCTGGCAAAGTGCGTCTGACGATTGATTCACCTGAAGTGGTGGGTCTCACCGTGAGACCCACCACTTCACTTTTCTAAAGGAGAATTACCCTATGAAGAAAAACATTTCCCGCAACCCCTTATGGCCGGACTGGTACAACGGCAAGAAAATTGACGAAGTCCAGTTTGGCCGTGCCTTTCTGGAACAGTGGCCGCTGAAATGCGTCAACGGAATGCTGTACACGCTGGACGGCCCGGTAGAGGACGAAAGCGAGATCAAGCAGCGCATCCTGGAGAACATCGAGGAATATGTCACCTCCGGCCTGTCCAAAAAGGTCACCAACATTCTGGAGACCATCAAGCTGCTGGCCTTTTCCGACCCCTTTCCCATCGAACAGGACTGCATCCACCTCCAGAACGGCGTGTACCATCTGCCGGACGGCTCTTTTCAGGAGAGCCGCCTGTTCTGCCAGAACCGCCTACCTGTGAGGTATGACCCCAAAGCCGCCAGCCCTGACCGCTGGCTGACCTTCCTGCACGAGCTGCTGGACGATGCCGACATCCCCACCTTGCAGGAGTATCTGGGCTACTGCCTCATTCCCAGCACCAAGGGGCAAAAGATGATGCTCATTGTCGGCAAGGGCGGCGAGGGCAAGTCCCGCATTGGGCTGGTGCTGAAACGGCTCATGGGAGATGCCGCCAGCAACGGCAGCGTCCAGAAAGTGGAGAACAACCGCTTTGCCCGTGCCGATCTGGAGCGCCGCCTGCTGATGATCGACGATGACATGGACATGAACGCCCTGCCTAAAACGAATTATATTAAGACCATCGTCACCGCCGAGGCCAAGCTGGACTTGGAGCGCAAGGGCGTCCAGAGCTACCAGCGGGACATCTACGCCCGGTTCCTCTGCTTCGGCAACGGCGCGCTGACCTCGCTGTACGACCATTCGGACGGCTTCTTCCGCCGCCAGCTCATCCTGACCACCAAGGACAAGCCTGCCGACCGCACGGATGACCCCTTCCTTGTGGAGAAGATGTGTGCCGAGATGGAGGGCATCCTGCTGTGGTGTCTGGAAGGGCTGCACCGGCTGGTACAGAACGATTTCCGCTTCACGGTCAGCGAACGAGCCGCTGCCAACGTAGACACCATCAAGCGCAGCAGCAATAACGTCATCGACTTCATGGAGTCCGAGGGTTACTTCCGCTTCAAGGCGGACCACTCCATCAGTTCCAAGGACTTCTATGAAATCTACAAACTGTGGTGCGAGGACAACGCCTGTCACAGCGTGTCTGCCATCCGTTTCAGCGCAGAGCTGCGCCAGAATGACCGCCGTTACAACCTTGAAGCAACCAACAACATCTACCTGCCCGGTGGCCGCAGGGTGCGGGGCTTTGTAGGCATCGAACCGCTTGTCCACCCCTGTCCGTAAAAAGTGCATTTTTTCACGGAATAAGTTTGTACAACCTGTACGGTCTGTACTTGTACGCACCTGTACGGCAAATCGGCGTAAATTAAAACGTGTTATCGTTTGTATTTTGCATTTTCGTACGCCGTACAGACCGTACAGGTTATTTGAAGTCCGTACGCAATTTTTTCAGATGCGTACGGAGCAATCAAGTTCGCATTGTGCGAACTTGATTGTAATTCTCCCGCAGGAGACGTTCCCCCTCGGAGAGTCCTCGAAGAGCCCACTACACTTTGCAGCCCATAGGGATGAAAGTGTTATAGTGGGTTATTACACTTCCGAAGAAGTGCATCTTCGTTCCCCGTCACCTCTCGATGAACCTTGAAAGGAGGGATGCCCTTTGGCAAGAAACGATGGCGTTGACCGCACCAGTGTCCGAAATCTCGCCGTTTCGGACAAGGCCGTTGGCAACACCCAGCAGCACAACGAGCGTGAAAAGGACAGCTATCGGAACCCCGATATTATCCCCCAACGCACCTCATGGAACGTCCACTTCAAAAAGTCTACCGCCAGCTACACTGACCTGTTCGCCCAACTGGAAGCCGTTGGAACCATTTCCACGCGCGGCCTGAAGCCGGATGCCACCCACTACTGCGAACTTGTCTTTGATGTCAACTCGGCCTATTTTGACAATCACGGTGGCTACGAGTTCGCCAAGCAGTTCTATGCGGATGCCTACAAAGCTGCCGTTCGGGTTGTGGGCGGTGAACAATATATTCTTTCGGCTGTCATGCACGCCGATGAGATCAACCGCGCCATGACCGAAGCATTAGGCCGGGAGGTCTACCACTACCATCTTCATGTGGTCTATGTGCCTGTGGTGGAAAAGCAAATCCTCTGGTCGAAACGCTGCAAGGACAAGGCACTGGTCGGCACAGTCAAGGAGACTGTCATGCAGGTCAGTAGGAGCAAGAAGTGGGCATCCAAGCCCCTGCTGGACGATGCCGGAAAGCCTATCCTGCAAAAGAACGGCAAGCCAGTCCTGAAGAAGTCGTACAGCATCCTGCAAGACGATTTCTTCAACTATATGCGTACTGCCGGGTACACCGATATAGAGCGCGGCGAGCGCGGCAGTACCGAAGAACACCTGACCGTCACCCAGTTCAAAGTTCAGCGGGAGCAGGAACGGCTGGACACCCTGACTGCTCAAGCCGACCAGCAAGCACAGTCGCTTGCCAAAACCTGTCAGACTCTCTCCCAAAAAGAGAAGGAACTTGCCGCTGTGCAGAAAAAGACCACGCTCACGAAAGAAGCTCTCATTCATGCGCGTGATCTGGATTATATCGGCAAGCGCACCTTCCTCGGCAACTACTCGCTGACCGAAGAAGAATTTTCCAAACTGAAAAAACAGGCCGACCACGGCTATATGATGGACGTGGAGAACCGCCGCCTGAAAGAAGAACTTTCCACCGCCAAAAAGGAAGCCATTCATTGGAGCAACAAGTACCACGACCTGTGGTACGATGTAAAGCCCTATTTGGATGCTCTCCACCGTGCGCCCGAACTGGTGCGCGGCTTTCTGGAAAAGATTCTTGCCCCCAAGCAGGAGCGCACCATGAATGTGCCGCAGCGAAACCGCAAGCGTGGGCAGGATATGGAACTTTGATTTTCGGAGGATACCATTTGAACAAAAAGAAGAAGTCGAACAAATCCGGCTACCCGGATGAAGCAATCAAGGTGCTGGCACGTTGCTTTTATCCCTCCATGGTTGAGTTTTTCAACAGCGAGGAAGGCCAGCGTGAATATGAGGAATGGCTGAAAGAGCAGGAAGCTCTACAAGCCTTGCCTGTTGCAGCATAAAAACAGCAGGACGCTCCCAGAGAAGGAAACGCCCTGCCTTATATAGATGTATCTCACCGAGGTGTGTCCAGTTGGGCGCACCTCTTATTTTTTTGCCCTTAATCTTCTAACCCATGGCTTCCAGCTACGTTTTTCAAACACTCCTCCGGGTCACTGTTCAGAATCAAATCCGCATAGCCCAGTGGGTCGTTGTAGATGAGGTAGTCCAGTTCAGTCTGCTGTGCCATAGTCACATTCAGTGCATCCTCAACCCCGGTGCAGTCAATGTAGATCATTCTCCCATCCCGGAGCAGCAGCTCCACGCACCCGGTGTCCATGTTGAAATGGCAGGCTCTTGCATCGTACTTCATCATCGTGTCCTCCAAACGCTTATTGTGTGGTTACGGTCTGTGACAAGGTATCGGAGTTTTACGCCGTCCACGGGAGCCTTCATTCTCAAACCCGAAGAAAACGAAAAATCCGAACCCTTCTCCAATCGGAAACAGGTTCGGATTTTTCTTGTTTGGTGGGCGCGGGTGGATTCGAACCACCGAAGCTGAAAGCAGCAGATTTACAGTCTGTCCCCATTGGCCACTCGGGAACACGCCCATATTCACTTTTTATGTCCTTCGCCGGACGACTTGCTTATTTTATCATGAAGGAAGGCTTTTGTCAACTGTTTTTTACGTTTTTCTTCAAATGCATTTTCCGTGCAGAGAAACGGCTGAGCAAAGGCGGGAAAAGCCCTGCAGCCATGCGGGCACGGCAAAGTCGGAGAAAAAGCCAACCGGAAGAAATTGATAGGAAAATTGCAAGAAAAACTCGGGACAATATGTGAAAAGTGCAAGACTTTTTTATCTCTGCATTGAAAAACACAGTAAGGCGTGATATATTAAAAACGTAACAAAGTGCAACAAAATGGATGGTGCTTTTGTCACTCTGTGGCAAATCAGGCGGGATAAGTAGAAAAAGAAAGGCATAGCGACAAACCATGACGATTCAGGAATGTTATAGACAGATGGGCGCAAATTATGAGGACGTGCTCAAGCGGCTTTACAACGAAGGCATGATCTGCAGATTTACGCTGATGTTTTTGAACGACGACAGCTATCCGAAACTGGAGCAGGCATTGAAGGAAGGAAATGTGAAGGAAGCATTCCGTGCGGCACACACGCTCAAGGGCGTGTGCCAGAACCTGGGCTTTACCAACCTGTATCAGCCCACCTGCGATTTGACCGAGGTGCTGCGCACAGGCACACTGGAAGGCACCAAGGAGCTGTTTGACAGCGTGACCTGCCAGTACAAAATCACCATCAATGCGATCCGTGCGCTCCAGTAAGCTCCGCATTTGGCTCGATCTCCAAACGGCATCCTTCCTTATAAAAAGGCAGGATGCCGTTTTTTATTGCATTCTGCGCAGTTTTGTGATATAATGCCGGACGAACTGAACAGAAAAACAGCAGGTGCCTTTTGCCGATGCACTGCACGGCGGAAAGGGTAAAAGGGAAGCGGGTGCAGATCCCGCACGATCTCGTCACTGTGATAAGGGAGTCCGCATCAGGGTGCTTTGCACCAGCCACTGGAGCTTTTGCTCTGGGAAGGAGATGACGGGCGGCGATCTTTCAGTCAGGAAACCTGCCTGCTGTTGGTACGGGGGTGCAAACCCCAGATCACGAGGAATTGGTTGTACCAAAAAGCCCTGAAACAACAGAGGTCTTTTTGTCATGCCATCCGCAGGACAAAAGGGCCTCTTTTTTACCTCACTTTCCTGTACCCTTTGTTTGGTTCAAACCGCAATTTATCCAGCAGGAAAGGACAAGACAATGAGAAAGATCGAAACCAAAAAGCTGGCCGCAGCTGTTACGGCTCTGGTTCTGTGCGCCGGTGTGCTCACCGGCTGCGGCGGTGCTGCTTCCGGCACTGCATCCAGCACCGCTGCGTCTTCCGCTTCCAGCGAAGCGAGCAGCGAGGAGGCTGACGAAATGGCAGCAAAGAACGTGGCAGACCTGATCGATGCCATCTATGTGCAGGAGCGCAATGAGGACACCGATGCCCAGTGCGAAGCCGCCAAGGCTGCATGGGATGCCCTGACCGACACCCAGAAAGAACTGGTGGAAGGTGAGAACGCCGACCCCGACTACTTTGGCCGTGACACCGGCGATGCTTCCAAGGACGATGCCCGCAATCAGGACGACATCGGCGACAACGAGCTGCTGGTGGTCTCCTTCGGCACCTCCTTCAACGACAGCCGCGTGAAGGACATCAAGGGCATCGAGGATGCTCTGCAGGCCGCATACCCGGATTGGTCTGTGCGCCGCGCATTCACCGCACAGATCATCATCAACCATGTGCAGGCCCGTGACGGCGAAAAGATCGACAACATGCAGCAGGCCATGGACCGCGCTGTGGAAAACGGCGTGAAGAATCTGGTCGTCCAGCCTACCCACCTGATGCACGGTGCTGAGTACGACGAGATGATGGAAATGATCGACACCTACCGCGACAAGTTTGAATCTGTCGCTGTGGCTGAGCCCCTGCTGGGTGAGGTCGGTTCCGATGCCACCATCATCAATCAGGATAAGGAAGACGTTGCCAAGGCGGTCACCGCTGCTGCCGTGAAGGAAGCCGGCTACGACAGTCTGGATGCCGCTGCTGCGGACAAGGTCGCCTTTGTCTTTATGGGCCACGGCACCTCTCACACCGCAAAGGTGAGCTACAGCCAGATGCAGACCACTATGCAGACTCTGGGCTACGACAATGTGTTCATTGGCACCGTTGAGGGCAAGCCGGAAGAGACTGCCTGCGAGAACGTGATCGAGGCTGTTAAGGCTGCGGGCTACACCAAGGTCATCCTGCGCCCGCTGATGGTGGTTGCCGGCGATCACGCCAACAACGATATGGCCGGTGAGGATGCCGACTCCTGGCTGAGCCAGTTCAAGGCTTCCGGTGCTTTCGACAGCATCGACTGCCAGATCGCTGGTCTGGGCGGGATCGAGGATGTCCAGAAGCTGTATGTCGCCCACACCAAGGCGGCGATCGATTCTCTGAACGGTTGATCTTCAAGAACCCTCTCCGTCTCGCGGCCGCTTTGCGGCATCCGGTGGAGAGGGTTCATTTTTTATCCGAACAATGGTATAATAAAAGCTGATTTTTTATAATGTAGAGGTATTTCCTATGAAACGCGTCTTTTCCTGTGTTGTCGCTGCTTCTCTGGCACTGAGCCTGCTGGCGGGCTGCGGCGCTTCTTCCACGGCATCTTCTGCAGCTTCCAGTGCTGCTTCTTCCGAGGCGGCATCCTCTGTGGCTTCTGCTGCTGCTGAGACCGCCGCTTTGGCGGATGGTGTGTATACCGCCGAGTTTGACACCGACAGCAGCATGTTCCACGCCAACGAAGCCTGCGACGGCAAGGGCACCCTGACCGTGGAGAACGGCCAGATGACCTTCCATGTCAGCCTTGCTTCCACCCATATCGTCAACCTGTATCTGGGCAAGGCTTCCGATGCCGCCGACCACGAGGCCGACTGGCTGCAGCCCACCACAGATACCGTCACCTACTCCGATGGCACCTCGGAGGAGGTGTACGGCTTTGACATTCCGGTCGCTGCTGTGGATACGGACTTTGACCTTGCCATTCTGGGCACCAAGGGCAAGTGGTACGACCATGTCGTCAGCGTGCGTGATGCCGTGGAAAAGGCTGCGGAAGCCGAGACCCCGGCAGACGGCACCTACACCTGTGATGTGACGCTGGAGGGCGGCTCTGGCCGTGCTGCTGTGGACAGTCCCGCAGCCCTGACCGTGGCGGATGGCAAGATGACCGCCACCATCGTGTGGAGCAGCCCGAACTATGATTATATGATCGTGGACGGCGAGAAGTATTTGCCCACCAACACCGAGGGCAATTCCGCCTTTGAGATCCCCGTTGCCGCGCTGGACACGGCACTGGACGTCACCGCCGACACCGTTGCCATGAGCACCCCCCACGAGATCGAGTATACGCTGACCTTTGATTCTGCAAGTCTGAAGTGACTCCTCCAGTCACCTTCTTTGGCAAAAAGATAAACTTTACCGTACTGCCAAAGCCTCCCTCTATGAGGGAGGTGGCACGGCGCAAGCCGTGACGGAAGGAGTTCCCTATGAAGATCACCCGAAAGCAATTTCTGAAACTGATCCCCGCTGCGGCGCTGACGCTGACCGGCTGCGGCAGCAAGGCTCAACCTGCCAATACGGAAAGTCTTGTTTTCTCCCATCATTACCAGCTGGACTATGCGCAGCAGTTCACAGCGGACTGCTATGAGGGCGGCTATACCATGCTGACCATCGCGGAGTCAGATGCACGGTTCCTTGTTGTGCCGGAAGATGCTGCGGAGGTGGACGGTCTGCCTGCTGATGTGACTGTGCTGCGCCAGCCGGTGGAGAATATTTATCTGGTCTCCACCTCGGTGATGGATCTGCTTTTACATCTGGACGCACTGGACAGCGTGGCCTTTTCCGGCACCAAGGCCGAGGGCTGGTATCTGCCCGCGGTGCAGCAGGCCATGGAAGAGGGAAAAATCGCGTATGCAGGCAAGTACAGCGCCCCGGATTACGAGCAGATCCTGGCGGCAGGCTGCCGCCTTGCCATTGAAAATACCATGATCCTGCACACGCCGGAGGTAAAGGAACAGCTGGAGCACTTTGGCATCCCGGTGCTGGTGGAGCGTTCCAGCTACGAGAGCGACCCGCTGGCCCGCATGGAGTGGATCAAGCTTTACGGCATCCTGCTGGGCAGGGAAGAACAGGCCGAGCAGGTGTTTTCCGCGCAGGAGACAGCCGTTCAGCCCATCCTCTCGCAGAAACCCACGGGAAAAAGCTGTGCCTTCTTCTCGCTGACCACCAACAACCTTGCCACTGTGCGCAAGGGCAGTGACTATGTGGCCCGCATGATCGAAATGGCAGGCGGCAGCTATGTCTTTGCGGACCTGACGGACAATGGCAACAGCCTTGCTACCATGAACCTGCCGCTTGAGGACTTCTATGCAGGCGCAAAGGATGCCGACGTGCTCATCTACAACAGCACCATCGAGGGCATGATCGCATCGGTGAGCCAGCTGACCGAGCGTTTCCCGCTGCTGAACGAGTTCAAAGCGGTGCAGAACGGTCAGGTGTGGTGCACCACCCAGAGCCTGTTCCAGCAGAGCATGGAGCTGGCAGACCTGATCGTGGATATGAACCGGGTGTTTACCAAGGGCACACCTGCCGCCAGTACCCTGAAATTCCTCACCCATGTGGATTAAAGAAGGAAAATTTTACAGAAAGGAAAGCCTATGACCCGTACCAGACGCCTTGCAGCCGCCTATATTGCCCTTGCGGCAGCCGTGGCGGTGCTTTTTGCGCTGAACCTGTTCTGGGGCAGCGTATCCCTTGCACCGGGTGCGGTGCTGACGGCGCTGCTGGGCAAGGGCGGCGATGCGCTTGCGGGGAACATCATCCTGCAGCTGCGCCTGCCCCGCGCGGTCATGGCGGCGCTGCTGGGGGCAGCCCTCAGTGCAGCGGGATACCTGCTGCAGACTTTTTTTGCAAACCCCATTGCCGGGCCATTTGTTATGGGCGTTTCCAGCGGCGCAAAGCTGGCGGTGGCCCTGACCATGGTGGTGTTTCTGGACCGCGGGATGCTGACCAGCTCGGCCACGATGATCGTGGCTGCCTTTGCGGGGGCCATGGCTGCCATGGCCTTTGTGCTGGCGGTGGCCCGGTGGGTGCAGCGCATGAGCATTCTGGTCATCTGCGGTGTGATGATCGGCTATATCTGCTCCGCCATCACCGATATCGTGGTGGCCTTTGCGCAGGATTCCAACATCGTCAATCTGCACAACTGGTCGCAGGGCAGCTTTTCCGGCGTGACATGGGCCAATGTGCAGGCTGCGGCACTGGTGACGCTGCCTGCACTGGCGGCATCCTTTCTGCTTTCCAAGCCCATGGCCGCCTACCAGATGGGCGAAGCATATGCCCGCAGCGTGGGCGTGAATGTCAAGCCTTTCTCGGCAGCGCTGGTGCTGCTTTCCAGCCTGCTGGCGGCCTGTGTCACCGCCTTTGCGGGGCCGATCTCCTTTGTAGGCATCGCGGTGCCGCACCTTGTCAAGCAGCTGCTGGGCAGCGCAAAGCCGCTGTATGTGCTGCCGGGGTGCTGCTTGGGCGGTGCGGCTTTCTGCCTGTTCTGCGACCTGCTGGCCCGCAGCCTGTTCGCGCCCACGGAGCTGTCCATCAGCTCGGTCACGGCCGTGTTCGGCGCACCGGTGGTCATCTGGCTGCTGGTGCGGCGCAATTCAGAGCGGGAGGGCGCATGATGAACGAAAAAGCACTTTGCACTGCGCGGGAGCTTGCCATCGGCTACGGCAAGACACCGCTGCTCTCGGATATTTGCCTCGGGGTGCAGCCGGGCCAGATCCTGACCCTCATCGGCCCCAACGGCGCAGGCAAATCCACCTTACTGCGCACACTGGCGGGCCAGCTTGCCCCCATGGGCGGCACAGTGCTTCTGGCGGGGAAGGATCTTACTGCCTATACCGGTACCCAGCGGGCGCAGAAGCTGGCTCTCATGGCTCCCCACAGCCGCCGGATGGAGCTGACCACCTGCTTTGACTTTGTTTCGGCTGGGCGCTATCCCTACACCGGACGGCTGGGCATTTTGTCTGCCGAGGACAGGCAGCAGGTGCACAGAGCTTTGGAGCTGGTGGGTGCGGCGCAGCTGGCAGACCGGGATTTTAACCGCATCAGCGACGGCCAGCGCCAGCGCATCCTGCTGGCCCGGGCACTGTGCCAGCAGCCGGAAGTGATCCTGCTGGACGAACCGACCTCTTTTCTGGATATCAAGGGCAAAATTGAACTGCTCACCATTTTAAAGGAGCTGGCCCATACCGGCCAGCTGGCGGTGATCCTGAGCCTGCACGAGCTGGAATTGGCCGAAAAAATAGCGGACACGGTGGTGTGCGTTTCGCCCGGCGGTGTTTCCGGCGTGCTGACCCCGGAACAGGCGTTTCAGCCGGAGAACATCCGCACCCTGTACGGCCTGACCGAACAGCAGTACACGGCTCTGTTCGGCACACCGGAGCCGGAAGCCGAAAAGGCACCCGCCGGAAAGCCGCAGTTTGAGCATTACGTCCGCAGCGGGCAGAAGCTGCTGCGCTGCGGCTATACCACCGGCACCTGTGCCGCGCTGGGGGCTGCCGGGGCGGCGCGTCTGCTGCTGACCGGCCGCGAACCGGAAACGGTGGCTCTGCGCACGCCCAAGGGCATTGTGGTGGAGGTGGCACCCCTCTGGTGCCGCAGCACGGACACAGGTGCCGCATGTGCCATCCGCAAGGACGGCGGCGACGATGTGGATGTGACTACGGGCTTGCCGGTGGTCGCGTCGGTGGTACTGGAACCGGATGCCCCCGGCGTACGCATCTTTGGCGGCGAGGGGGTGGGCCGGGTGACGAAGCCCGGCCTTGACCAGCCCGTAGGCGAAGCCGCTATCAACCATGTGCCCCGCCAGATGATTGCCGAGGCGCTGGAACGGGAAGCTGAAAATGCTGCCTACACCGGCGGCTTTGCGGTGACCATCTCTGTGGAAGGCGGTGCCGAGACGGCAAAGCGCACCTTCAACCCGCACATCGGGGTGGAGGGCGGGCTTTCCATTCTGGGCACCAGCGGCATCGTGGAACCCATGAGCCAGCAGGCCATTCTGGATACCATCCAGCTGGAAATGAATCAGGCCGCACTGCGCGCAAAAAATGCCGCCGGCCCCCGGCGGCTGGTGCTGGCCCCCGGCAACTACGGGCTGGATTATCTGGCCAGCGCTCTGCCGCAGTTCGAGCGGTTCCCGGTGGTCAAGACTTCCAACTTCATCGGGGATACGCTGGATATGGCTGCCACGGCCAAATTTGAGGAAGTGCTTCTGGTAGGCCACGTGGGCAAGCTCTGCAAGCTGGCGGCAGGGGTCATGAACACCCACTCCCACACGGCGGATGGCCGCGCTGAAGTGTTTTGCGCCCATGCGGCGCTGTGCGGTGCCGCGCATGAGGTGTGCGCCGCCCTGATGGATGCCGCCACCACCGATGCCTGCCTTGACATTCTGGACGGCGCGCAGCTGCGTGCACCGGTGCTGGAAAGCATCCTTGCCGCCATCCAGATGCATCTGGACCGACGGGCAGGCGGGGCCTTCCGGGTGGGCGCGGTGCTGTTCTCCAACCAGCACGGCCCGCTGGGCGAGACAAAAACGGCAAAGGAGCTGATGCAGGAATGGCAGAACTGAAAGGCACATTTTACGGTGTCAGCGTCGGCCCCGGCGACCCGGAGCTGATGACGCTGCAGGCTGTGCGGCTCATCCGGCAGTGCCCGGTGATGGCCGCGCCGCAGACTGCTTCCGGCCAGATGCTGGCGCTGGACATCGCCCGCAGTGCGCTGGGAGAAGCGCTGGACGGCAAGACCATCGTCCCGCTGTACTTTGCCATGAGCCGTGACCCGGCCGCGCTGGCGGCTTCGCACGAAAAAGCAGCCGCCGCGGTGCGGCAGTATCTGGATGCCGGGCAGGACGTTGCCATGCTGAACATCGGTGATGTTTCCATCTATGCCACCTTTGGTTACCTGCAGGAGATCTTGCAGGCCGAGGGTTATGCCACCGTCATGGCGGCAGGCGTGCCCAGCTTTTGTGCGGCGGCGGCGCGGCTGAATGTGCCGCTGACCGGCGGCATGGATACGCCGCTTACCATTGCGCCCGGCGGCTGGACAGACCGCGTGCTGGAAATGCCCGGCACCAAGGTATTGATGAAAGCCGGCAGGCAATTGCCTGTCTTATTGGATACCCTGCAGCAGGCAGATAAGCTGAAAAAAAGCGCACTTGTGTGCAACTGCGGTCTGCCGGACGAGCGGGTCTACCCGGATCTTTCCCTTGAGCGGCCGCAGGAACAGGCCGGTTATTTTGCCACCGTTTTGGTAAAGGAGTAACGTTATGGTACATTTTGTTGGTGCAGGCCCCGGCGCACCGGACCTCATCACCCGGCGGGGCGCGGCCCTGCTTCAGAAAGCCGACTGCATCATCTATGCGGGCAGTCTGGTGAACCCGGCCCTGCTGGGCCTTGCAAAGGCAGACTGCGCCATTTATAACAGCGCTGAAATGACGCTGGAGCAGGTGCTGGATGTGATGCGGCAGATGGAAGCTGCGGGTAAGATCACCGTGCGCCTGCACACCGGTGACCCCTGCCTTTACGGTGCCATCCGGGAGCAGATGGATGTGCTGGACGCCGAGGGCATTCCCTACGATGATACCCCCGGTGTTTCCAGCTTCTGCGGCGCGGCAGCGGCGCTGAATGCAGAGTACACGCTGCCCACCGTCAGCCAGACCGTCATCATCACCCGCATGGAGGGCCGCACCCCGGTGCCGGAAAAAGAAAAGCTGGCAAGCCTTGCTGCCCACGGGGCAACGATGGTCATTTTCCTATCCATCGGCCTTGTGGACAAAGTACAGCAGGCGCTTCTGGCAGGCGGTGCCTATACGCCGGATACCCCGGCAGCGGTGGTGTATAAGGCCACATGGCCGGAAGAAAAAACGGTTCGCTGCACCGTAGGTACGCTGGCGGAAAGCGTTCATGCAGCGGGCATCACCAAAACGGCGCTCATCGTGGCAGGCGGCTTTCTGGGCCGGAACTATGAGCGCAGCAAGCTCTACGACCCGGCCTTTACCACCGAGTTCCGCAAGGGGACAGACCAGTGACCCGCGCCTATCTGGCCTTTACGGCAAAGGGCCTTGCACTGGCCCAAAAACTGGCGGCGGCATATCCCGGCAGTGTGACCCGCTGCGGCCATGAAGCCGGGCAGGTGCACCTTGCCGATTGGACGGCCCGCCAGTTTGCCGGGAGCGATGCCCTTGTTTTTGTAGGTGCTGTGGGCATTGCGGTGCGGGCCATTGCGCCCCACTGCCAAAGCAAGGCACAGGACCCTGCCGTTGTGGTGCTGGACGAGTGCGGCCGCTTTGCCGTGCCCATCCTCTCAGGCCACCTGGGCGGTGCCAACGACCTTGCCCGGGCGCTTGCCGCTGTGTGCGGTGCGGTGCCGGTGATCACCACAGCCACCGACGCAAACGGTGTGTTTGCGGTGGACGAGTGGGCAAAGCACCAGAACTGCACCGTGCTGGAGCCGGAGCGCATCAAGCTTGTCAGCGGTGCACTGCTGGCGGGCAAAACGGTGCAGTTTGCATCCGACTGGCCCATTGCGGGTGCACCGCCTGATGGGATCACGGCGGGAGATGCCCCGGACTTTGCCCTCACCCTCTGCCCGGCGGGGGATGCGCTGCATCTGGTGCCGCGCATCGGCGTGCTGGGCGTGGGCTGCAAACGCGGCACCAGCGCCGAAACGCTGGCCGAAGCCTTTGCAGCTTTCTGTGCCCAGAACCGCCTTGCGCCGCAATGCATCACGGCGGCGGCAAGCATCGACTTAAAACAAAACGAGGCGGGCCTGCTGACCTTCTGTAAGAGCCACAGCTGGCCGGTGCAGTTTTTCACAGCAGAACAGCTGCGTGCCGCCCCCGGCAGCTTTACGCCTTCGGCCTTTGTGCAGAGCGTTACCGGCGTGGACAATGTCTGTGAACGGTCGGCAGTGCTGGCCGCAGGCGGGACACTCGTTTTTCACAAATATGCCTATACCGGCGTGACCTTTGCGCTGGCCGTGCGGCCCTATGCCCCGGACTGGAGGTGGCAGAATGTTTGACCCGATGGAATTTGAGATCGACGAACCGGAAAAGGTAGTCTACGTGGTGGGCATTGGCCCCGGAGATGTTTACTACCTGACGCAGGAAGCCCAGACCGTTCTGGAACACGCAGATGCCATCTGCGGCTATAAACTTTATCTTGACCTGATCGAGCCGGAGTTCCCATGTGAGGAATATTATTCCACCGGCATGACGCAGGAGATCGACCGCTGCCGCTGGGCGCTGGAAAAGGCGGATACCGGCAGGCGCGTGGTGATGGTGTGCAGCGGCGACGCAGGCGTTTACGGCATGGCCAGCCCTGTGCTGGAACTGGCGCAGGATTACCCGGACGTTGCCGTAGAAGTGGTGCCCGGCCTTACGGCCGCCCTCAGCGGCGGGGCTGTGCTGGGCGCGCCGCTGGCCCACGATTTCTGCGTGATCTCCCTTTCCGACCGGCTTACCCCGTGGGAGGTCATCGAAAAGCGGCTGGCCTGCGCAGCGCAGGGAGATTTCTGCGCTGCACTCTATAATCCTTCCTCCAAGGGCAGGCCGGACTACCTGCAAAAGGCAGTGCGCATCCTGCGCGCAAACGGCAAGGCGGATGATACCGTCTGCGGCCTTGTGCGCAACATTGGCCGCGAGGGCCAGAGCGCCCGGGTGCTGACGCTGGCCGAGCTGGAAGACACGCCGGTGGATATGTTCACCACCGTGTATATCGGCAACAGCAATACCCGCGCCCTTTCGGGCCGGATGGTCACGCCGCGGGGGTACCGTAAGTGAAGGCGGTCGTGTTCAGCGGCACCACCGAGGGCCGTCGCTTTTCCAAAAAGCTGGCAGAGCTTGGCGTTGCGGTAACGGTGTGCGTGGCAACGCCGCTGGGTGCCGAGGAGCAGGGCGAAATGGCGGGCATCACGGTGCACGCCGGGCGGCTGCAGCCGGATGCCATGGCGGCATTGCTGGCGGGAGCTGATCTCTGCGTGGATGCCACCCACCCTTATGCAGTGGATGCCACCAGGAACATCCGCGCTGCAGCGGTGCAGGCGGGCGTGGAATACCGCCGCCTGCTGCGTGCGCAAAGCCCCTTGCCGCCCGGCTGTGCGGTGTTTGAAACAGCAGCGCAGGCTGCAGAATATCTGGCCGGGACAGAGGGCAATATCCTGCTTGCCACCGGTGCCAAGGAGCTGGCTGTGTTTGCCGGGCTGGAACCGGCGCGGCTTTACCCGCGCGTCCTGCCCACGCCGGAGGGCATTGCCGCCTGCGAAGCGGCCAATGTCCCGCACCGGAATATCATTGCCATGCAGGGGCCGTTCAGTCTGGCGCTGAATAAGGCGTTGATAACACAGTTCCAGATCCGGTACCTCGTCACCAAGGACGGCGGCGCAGCGGGCGGCTTTGCCGAGAAGGTGCAGGCCGCTGCCGATACCGGCGCACAGCTGGTGGTGCTGCGCCGCCCGCCGGAAACTGGCGAGACGGAAACACAAATTTTAGCGTATTGCAAGGAGATTTTGCAATGGTCACACTGATCGGCATGGGCAGCGGAAAATGGGAAGCCCTTTCGGCGCAGGCGCAGCAGGCTGTGCGCAGCGCGGGCCTTGTGTTCGGTGCAAAGCGGCTGCTGGCGGGCCTGCCTGCAGACTGCACGGCCCGGCAGTTCGCGCTCTACCAGCCCGCTGACATTCTGGAAACACTGGCACAAAACCCCGGGCAGGATGCTGCCGTGCTTTACAGCGGCGATACCGGATTTTACTCCGGTGCGTCCGGTCTGCTCACGCCGCTGCGGGCGCTGGGCATCCCCGCGCGGGTGTATCCGGGCGTTTCCAGCATCCAGCTGCTTTCAGCGGCGCTGGGCCGACCGTGGCAGGACTGGAAGCTGGTCTCGGCCCATGGCTGCGCCTGCGACCCGGTGGCCGAGTGCATGATGAACCGTTCGGTGTTCTTCCTCACCGGCGGCACTGAAACGCCCGCCTCTCTGTGCCAGAAGCTGACCGATGCCGGTATGGGCGAAGCCCACGGCGTGGTGGGCGAAAACCTTGGCACCGAGGCGGAAGCCATCCGCTACGGTTCTGCTGCAGAGCTGGCGGGGCAGAGCTTTGCACCACTCAGCGTGCTTCTGGTGGAAAACTTTGATCTGCCGCAGCTGCGTGCGCCGGGCTTCCCGGACGAAAGCTTCATCCGGAGCGAGGTGCCCATGACCAAGCAGGAGGTGCGCGCTGCTGCGCTGGCAAAGCTGGCGGTAATGCCCACCGACACTCTGTGGGATGTGGGCGCAGGCACCGGCAGTGTGAGCGTGGAGCTTGCGCTGGCGGCACCCAAAGGCCGCGTTTACGCCGTGGAGTGTGAACCGGATGCCTGTGAACTGATCCGTAAAAACCGGGCAAAGTTCCATGCTTGCAACCTCATCCTCATCGAGGGCCGCGCACCGGATGTTCTGGCAGACCTGCCTGCGCCGGATGCCGTGTTCATTGGCGGCACCAAAGGCGGCATGGAAGCTGTGCTGGATGAAGTGCTCGGCAAGAATCCGAACGCACGCATCTGCATTTCGGCCATTGCGCTGGAAACGCTGGGCGCTGCCATTGCCGCCCTCACGGCCCGGGGCCTGACTGCAGAGGTAACGCAGATCGCCGTCAGCCGCACAAAACCGGCGGGCCGACTGCACCTGCTCATGGCCAATAACCCCATCTTCCTCATTACGGGTACACGCAAATGATGCAATTCCTCATCGCCGCGCCTTCTTCCGGCAGCGGCAAGACCACGGTTGCCTGCGCAGTGCTGGCGGCGCTGAAAAAGCGCGGGGCCGACCCCTGTGCGTTCAAAAGCGGGCCGGACTACATCGACCCCATGTTCCACCGCTCGGCTCTGCAGGTGGACAGCCACAATCTGGATCTGTTTCTTTCCGACAGGGATATGGTGCGGGCCATTTTTGCCCGCTATGCCGCCGGGCATGGTGCCGCCGTGTGCGAGGGCGCTATGGGCTTTTATGATGGTCAGGGCCTGACCACCCGTGCCAGCGCTTGGGAACTGGCGGATACGCTGGGCCTGCCGGTGCTGCTGGTGGTACAGCCCAAGGGTGCCAGCGTGACGCTGGCCGCGCAAATTCAGGGCCTTGTGAACTTCCGCAAAAACAGCCATGTTTCGGGCATCCTGCTCAATGATTGTTCCGAAAAGCTGTATAAAATGCTCAAGACCCTGCTGGAAAGGGAGACCGGCCTGCCGGTGCTGGGCTATCTGCCCCATTTGCCGCAGGCAGCGGTAGAAAGCCGACACCTCGGCCTGAAGACTGCAGATGAAATTGCCGACCTGCAGGAAAAGATCGCCCTGCTGGCCGATGCACTGGTGCTGGATTGGCAGCGCCTTGCCGTGCTGACCGAAAAGCCTGCGCCGGAAGCTTTGCCGGGAGCAGCTGCACCCACATCCGTCCGCATTGCGGTGGCAAAGGACGAGGCGTTCTGCTTTACCTATGCCGAAACGCTGGACGCATTGCGGGATGCCGGGGCGGAGCTTGTGCTTTTCAGCCCGTTGCGGGATGCGGTTTTGCCGGAAAATATAGGCGGGCTGTATCTGCCCGGCGGCTACCCGGAGCTGCACGCCAAAACTCTGAGTGAAAACAAAACCATGCTGGCTTCCATCCGGCAGGCCGTGCAGGCGGGCCTGCCCACAGCAGCCGAATGCGGCGGCTTTCTGTATCTGGGCCGGAGCCTTGAGGATGCCGACGGTAAGGCGTGGCCCATGGCAGACGTTCTGCCGGGCGATGGCATCCGGGTGGGAAGGCTGGTGCGCTTTGGCTATGCCGAAATGACCGCCAAGGCGGACAGTATGCTCTTCTGCGCCGGAGAAACGCTGCCCATCCACGAATTCCACCACTGGGATTCCACCGCAAACGGCGCTGCATTTACTGCCTGCAAAAACGAAAAAATGCAGTGGGAATGCGGCTATGCAAACGAAAATTTCTATGCGGGGTTCCCGCATTTATACTGGGCGGGCACGCCCCTGCCGGGCCGCTTTGTGCGCGCGGCAGAACGATACAGCAAAACAAAAGGATGACCAAAATGACCGAAACGGAACTGAATGCACTTTTGGCGGGTATCACCCCTGCCAACGAAGCTGCCCGCGCGGCGGCACATGCCCACTGGGCCAGCCTTGCAAAGCCTCTGGGCGGGTTGGGCCGGCTGGAGACCATGCTGGAGGATGCCGCCGCCCTTACCGGCAGTGCGGAGCTTGATCTTTCCCGCCGGGTGGTGGTGGTGCTCTGCGCGGATAACGGCGTAGTGGCGCAGGGCGTGAGCCAGACCGGGCAGGAAGTGACCCGTGCCGTGGCCGAAAACCTTGCCATGCGGCGCACCAGTGTGTGCCAGATGGCCCGCACGGCCCACTGCGATGTTCTGCCCGTGGATATGGGCATGGCAGGCGAACCGGTGCCCGGCGTGCGCAGCTGCCGCATTGCCGCAGGCACGGCGGATTTTACCCAAGGCCCTGCCATGAGCCGGGCCGAGGCCGTGCAGGCCGTTGGGGAGGGCATTGCCCTTGCCCGGGAACTGGCAGAGGATGGCTACAGGCTCATCGCCACCGGTGAAATGGGCATTGGCAATACCACCACCTCCAGCGCGGTGGCGGCAGTGCTGCTGGGCCAGCCCGTGGAGCTTATGACCGGGCGCGGTGCGGGCCTCTCGGACGAAGGGCTTGCCCGTAAGGTGGATGCCATCTGCCGCGGCATCCTTTGCAATGAGCCGGACCCGGAAGACACATTGGATGTTCTTGCAAAGCTTGGCGGCTTTGATATCGCGGGCCTGTGCGGTGTGTTTCTGGGCGGTGCACTGGCCGGTGTGCCGGTGCTGGCAGATGGCTTTATCAGCGGAGTGGCCGCGCTGTGCGCCGTGCGGCTGTGCCCGGCGGCGGCAAAGGCTGTGTTTGCAAGCCACTGCTCGGCAGAGCCTGCCGCGCGCATCGTGCTGGAAGCACTGGGCAAGGCACCCATCATTACGGCGGGGCTGCATCTGGGCGAGGGCACCGGCGCGGTGGCCAGCATCCCGCTGTGGGATATGGCGCTGGCCGTATACGGCGGGTGCTACTCCTTTGCGGAGGGCGGCATTGCGCCGTATACGCCCCAATGTTGACGCTGGTTCTGGGCGGCGCGGCCAGCGGCAAAAGTGAATATGCCGAGAGCCTTGTGCTGAAAACCACCGGCCCCCGCTACTATTTTGCCACCATGCAGGTGTGGGATGCCGAGTGTGCCGCCCGGGTGGAAAAGCACCGCAAAATGCGGGCCGCAAAGCAGTTTGAAACGGTGGAGTGTCCCTTGCATCTGGGCAATGTGCGCCTGCCTGCGCGAGGCACCGCCTTGCTGGAAGACCTTGGAAACCTTGCCGCCAACGAGCTGTACGACCCGGCGGGAGCAGGGGAAAACGCGGCCAAAGCCATCCTGCACGGGCTGGAAAGCCTTGCAGCCCAGTGCGAAAACCTCATCGTTGTTTCCAACGAGGTGTTCAGCGGCGGGGCCGACTATGCCGGTGACACAGGCCGCTATCTGCTGGCACTGGCGCAGGTGAACAATGCCTTTGCCGCCCGGGCAGATGCGGTGGTGCGGGTGGTATGCGGCATCCCCGTGTACTATAAAGGAGTGGAAAAATGATCGTTTTGCAGACCATTGCGGTGGCCTTTGCCATGTTTTCGGCCATCCCGGTGCCGCAGTTCGAATGGAACGAAAAGAATATGCGTTATGCCATGTGCGCCTTTCCGCTCATTGGTGTCGTTATTGGTGCGGCGTGGTGTGTGTGTGGCACGCTGCCCCTGCCGGACCTTGCCAAGGCGGCAGGCTTTGCGCTGATCCCGGTATGGATCACCGGCGGCATCCATCTGGACGGCTATGCCGACACCTGCGATGCCCTTTCCAGCTACGGCGACCGAGAAAAGAAGCTGGAAATATTAAAAGACCCCCACTGCGGTGCCTTTGCGGTCATCCGGCTGTGCAGCTATTTTCTGGCCTATTTTGCCCTGTGCACCTGTGTGAGTTTTGCACCCCGCGTGGGTGTGCTGTGGGTTTTGGCACTGGTGCTGGAACGGGCGCTTTCGGGCCTTGCGGTGGCATCGTTCCCCATGGCAAAAAACACCGGTCTTGCACACACCTTTGCCACTGCAGCAGACAAAACTGTGGTGCGCCGAGTGCTGGCGGTGCTGGCCGCAGTGCTGTGCGTGGGTATGGCGGCGCTGGGCGGCTGGGCACTGGTGCTGGCAGCGCTGGCGGTGCTCTGGCGCTACCATGCTGTGAGCCGGAAGCAGTTCGGCGGCATCACCGGCGACCTTGCCGGGTGGTTTTTGCAAAAGGCCGAGCTCTGGATGCTGGCGGCACTGTGTGCCTGCCAGTGGGGAGGGCTGCTATGATCTTTATTACCGGGCCGCTCTACAGCGGCAAGCGCACCTTTGCGCAAACACTTCCCGGCAAGCGTCTTTCGGACGTGCAGGTATTGGCTGCCGATGCCGCCGACCGCGAGGCACTGGAACGGCTGGCAGACCGCCTTGCTTCTGAATACGATATCCTCATCGCCACCGAGGTAGGCGGCGGTGTTGTGCCGATGGATGTCAAACAGCGCGCCGACCGCGAGGCGGCGGGCAGGCTTGCCTGCCTGCTGGCCGCACGGGCCGAATGCGTGGTGCAGATGTTCTGCGGCATCCCAACGGTTTTGAAAGGAGAATTGTCTCAATGCTGATCTATCTTCTGCGTCATGGCCAGACGGAATACAACGCCCAGAAGCGTTATCAGGGCCAGCGCGATATCCCGCTCTCACCCGAAGGCGCTGCCCAGCTGCGCCGGGCAGATTTTGACCCCGATGTGGTCTATGTTTCCACCCTGCAGCGCACCAGCCAGACGGCGCGCATCCTGTTCCCGGAGGCAAAGCTTGTGCCGGTGGACGGCCTGAAAGAGATGTGCTTTGGCAGCTTTGAGGGACGCAATTTCATCGAGATGGAAAAGGACCCCGAGTATCAGGCATGGGTGAAGGCCAACTGCGAAAGCCCCTGCCCGGATGGAGAGCGCAAGACGGATTTTTCAGACCGCATCTGCCGCACCGTGGCAGAGCTGATCGATAAAGCTCTTGCCGCAGGCGAAGAACGGCTGGTCATTCTGGCCCACGGCGGCACCCAGATGGCCGCCATGGAGCGGTTTGCCGTCCCCCACAGGGACTATTATGCGTGGTGCGGGCCCAACGCGGGCGGCTTTGTGCTGGATGCAAAGGACTGGCAGACGAAGCACGTTTTGTATCTCATCAAGACGGTGCAGTATACAAAGGGGGCCGAGTGATGGTCCTGTGGGCTGTACTGGGCGGTTTTGTGCTGGACGCGCTCTTCGGAGACCCGGCGTGGCTACCGCACCCGGTGGTGCTTATGGGCAGATGCATCTCCCGGCTGGAAAAATTCCTGCGTGCCCGCCTGCCCGGCACCCCGCAGGGCGAGCTGCTGGGCGGTGCCGTGACGGCGTTCTGCCTGCCGGTGGGCACCTTTCTGGTCACGAGCCTTGTGTGTCTGGCGGCGGCAAAGCTCAGCCCGTGGCTGGGCCTTGCGGTGCAGATGTTCTGGTGCGGGCAGGCGCTGGCGGCAAGGGGCCTTGCGCAGGAGAGCACAAATGTGTATAACGAGCTGGTCCGGAACGACCTGCCCGCTGCTCGCAAAGCCGTGAGCCGCATCGTGGGCCGCGACACCCAGAACCTGACCTCAGAGGGTGTGACCAAAGCTGCGGTGGAAACGGTGGCCGAAAATGCCAGCGACGGTGTCATTGCGCCGCTGCTGTATATGCTCATCGGCGGGGCACCGCTGGCGCTGACCTACAAGGCCATCAATACCATGGACAGCATGCTGGGCTACAAAAACGAGAAGTATCTTTACTTTGGCCGCGCAGCCGCGAAGCTGGACGACCTTGCCAACTACATCCCCAGCCGCCTTGCCGCCCTTTTGTGGGTGGCCGCTGCGGCCTTTACCGGCAACGATGCCAAGGGCGCATGGCGCATCTGGCGGCGGGACCGGCGCAACCACGCCAGCCCCAACAGCGCCCAGACCGAAAGCGCCTGCGCCGGTGCACTGGGCGTGCAGCTGGCCGGCCCAGCTTACTATTTTGGCGAATATTACCCCAAGCCTACCATCGGTGATGCCCTGCGCCCCATTGAGCCGCAGGACATCCTGCGCGCCAACCGCATGATGTATGTGGCAAGCGGCTTTGCGCTGGCATGGGGTGCAGCAATACGGGGGTTCCTTGCATGAAACAATTGACCCATGGCGGCGACTGGGCGGGCTACCGCGCCGAGTTTGGCCGCGACCCGCTGGATTTTTCGGCCAATGTCAGTCCGCTGGGTCTGCCGGAAGGGGTGGCAAAGGCCATTACGGCAGCGCTTGCCACGGCCGACCGCTACCCCGACCCGCTGTGCCGGGCCCTGCGTGAAAAACTGGCGGTGGCTGAGGGAGTGCCCGCCGAATGGCTGCTGTGCGGCAACGGCGCGGCAGACCTCATCTTCCGGCTGGCGCTGGCTGCAAAGCCCTGCACTGCACTGGTAACGGCCCCCACTTTTGCCGAGTATGCCACCGCCCTTGAAACGGCAGGCTGCACGGTGGAACGGCATTTTTTGCGGGAAGAAAACGATTTTGCGGTGGCGAAAGATCTCCTGAACGCGGTGCACCCGGGTACAAATATGGTGTTCCTCTGTCAGCCCAACAACCCCACCGGCCAGCTGGCAGAGCCTGCCCTTGTGGAAGCGCTGCTGCACAAATGCGAAGCCGTGGGTGCGGTGCTGGCCGTGGACGAATGCTTTCTGGATTTTCTGCCGGAGGGCGAAGGCCTTTCGGCAAAGCATCTGCTGAAAAACAGCAAAAAACTGATTATTTTAAAAGCCTTCACCAAGCTTTACGGCATGGCAGGCGTGCGGCTGGGCTGCTGCCTGTGCTCTGATACAGAGCTGCTTGCCCGGATGCGGGCAGCGGGCCAGCCGTGGGCGGTGTCCGGTCTGGCGCAGGCGGCAGGCATCGCTGCGCTGGACGAGACGGAATATGTGGCGAAGGTGCGTGCATTGATCGAAGCACAGCGGCCTGTGCTGGCAGACGGCCTGCGGGCGCTGGGCCTGCGGGTGATCGAGGGCCGGGCTAACTATCTGCTGTTCCGCGCGCCGGAAGCGCTGGGCGAAGCGCTGCGCCGCAAGGGTGCAGTACTGCGCAGCTGCGGCAATTATCCGGGCCTTGATGCCAGCTGGTACCGCACCGCCGTGCGCACAGAAAACGAGAACCGGCAGCTGCTTGCACTGCTGGCCGAAACCCTGCCGGAGGTGGCACAATGAGCAAGGCAAAATGCATTATGGTGCAGGGCACCATGAGCGGTGCGGGCAAAAGCCTGCTGTGCGCGGCGCTGTGCCGCATCTTTGCGCAGGATGGCTACCGCGTGGCCCCTTTCAAAAGCCAGAACATGGCCCTGAACAGCTTCGTCACCCGCAACGGTGCAGAGATGGGCCGTGCTCAGGTGGTGCAGGCACAGGCTGCAGGCGTGGAGCCGGATGTGCGCATGAACCCCATCCTGCTCAAGCCCAGCAGCGATGTGGGCAGCCAGGTGATCGTGAACGGCAAGGCCCGGGGCCAGATGTCTGCTGCCGCCTACTTTAAAATGAAGCGCAGCCTTATCCCGGACATTCTGGAAGCCTACAACAGCCTTGCCGCCGAGAACGACATTATCGTGATCGAAGGCGCGGGCAGCCCGGCGGAGATCAACCTGAAAGCCGACGATATCGTGAACATGGGCCTTGCAAAGCTGGTGGATGCGCCGGTGCTTCTGGCGGGCGATATCGACCGGGGCGGCGTATTCGCGCAACTGTACGGCACTGTGGAGCTGCTGGAAGCCGACGAGCGTGCCCGCATCAGGGGGCTCATCATCAACAAGTTCCGGGGCGATGTGGAGATCCTGCGGCCCGGCCTTGCCATGCTGGAAGAAAAAACGCAGCTGCCCGTAGTGGGTGTGGTGCCGTATCTGCGGGTGGAGATCGAGGACGAGGACTCTCTCTCGGATCGTCTGGAAGCAAAAAGCGCCGTCAAGCCGCTGGATATCGCCATCCTGCGCCTGCCGCATGTGTCCAACTTCACCGACTTTATCCCGCTGGAACAGCACCCGTTGCTGGGTGTGCGGTACGTGCAGCGCACCCGCCAGCTGGGTGCACCGGATCTCGTCATTCTGCCCGGCACCAAAAACACCATGGATGACCTGCGCTGGCTGCGGGAAAGCGGACTGGAAGCGGCGGTGCTCAGGCTTTCGGCAACCGGTACGCCGGTGCTGGGCGTGTGCGGCGGCTATCAGATGCTGGGCGAACAGCTCTGCGACCCGGCAGGGGAGGAGAGCGGCACCCCCTGCACCCTGCGGGGCCTTGGCCTGCTGCCCACCACGACGGTGTTCAGCACCGAAAAGCACCTGACCCAGACCGCAGCCTGTGTGACCACAGAACCCTTTGCAGGCGCAAAGCTGACGGGCTACGAGATCCACGCAGGCCGCACCGAGGTGCGGGGCAGTGCGTTCTGCATCCTTGCAGACGGCACGCCGGAGGGCTGTGTGCAGGACGGTGTATTCGGTACCTACCTGCACGGCCTGTTCGACACCGGCGAACTGACCGAAAAACTGACCGCATTTTTGTGCAAACGGAAGGGCATCGATCCGGCCGGGGCCGAGCTTATCCCCATGGAGCAGTACCGTCAGCAGCAGTTTGATCTGCTTGCCGATGGTGTGCGCGCGGCACTGGATCTGCCTGCCATCTATGCTGCTATGGGAATGCAAAAAGGAGACAACACATGACACCGCAGCATCATCTGCCCGCCGACATTGAACGGACGAGCATCTCCATTATCACAAGGGAACTGGACGAGCTGGGCCTGACCCCGCCGCCGGAGACGGCTGCGGTGGTCAAGCGGGTCATCCATACCACCGCGGATTTCGACTACGCAAACAATCTGCGCTTTACACCCGGCGCGGTGGAAGCCGCAGTCAAGGCCCTGCACGCGGGTGCTTTCATCGTTACCGACACCAATATGGCGCTGGCAGGCATCACAAAACCGGGCCTGAAAAAACTGAACGGTGAAGCCATCTGCTACATGGCAGACCCCGCTGTGGCCGAAGCCGCAAAGCAGGCGGGCACCACCCGTGCCGTTGCCGCCATGCACCGCGCTGCCCGGGAGCACCCGGGGGCCATTCTGGCCATTGGCAATGCGCCCACGGCCCTTTTGACCATTGCGGAGGAAATGGAAGCCGGTCTGCGGCCTGCACTGGTCATTGGCGTGCCGGTAGGGTTTGTGAATGTGGTGGAAAGCAAGGAAGTGCTGTTTGCCGCCTGCGAGCGATACGGCGTGCCTGCCATCGCCGCCATGGGCCGCAAGGGCGGCAGCAATGTGGCTGCAGCCATCTGCAACGCCCTCATTTACTCTGCCGCCGAAATGCTGGACCCCTCTGCCAGAGGGTGGAACGGATAAGGCGGAAACAGCATAACATCAAAAACCCGGAACCCTTTTTGAGCCGTTTTGGCCGAGAAAAGGTTCCGGGTTTTGTTCATGATTTTTTCAGAGAGCTATTTTGTAACAGCCTCATTTTCACGGAAAAGGTCCGAACCGAGCACGGCATCCACACTGCCGGCATCAGGCTGCGGGGAACGTCTTGTTCCACACTTCGATCACCTTGAACTTCGGGGTCCAGCCTTCGGGCTCAAAGCGGTCGCCCTTGGCAACCATGGTGCCCTGCTCGGTGCACCACTGTGCGGCCTTGGCCATATCAGGGTCGGTCACATCCGCAAAGGCGGGTGCGCCTGCGGGTTCGGGCCTGCCTGCGGTGTTCCACACCAGCAGAGCCAGTTGGCCGCGGCTTGCCGGGATGACTGCACCCTCGGGCAGGAGGCTGTGCAGGATCACGCGGGTGGCGATCTCGTAGCCGCCCCAGATGGCTGCACCGCCAACGGCCACGGCGGCAATGGTACCGCCTGTGGTATCCATGGGTGCAGGTTCCACGCCGAAGTCTTCATCAAGAGGTTCGTCCGGGTCGATGGGCTGATACGGGTCAAGCGAGCTTGCCGACCACTGAGCGACCAGTTCCACCGGGCCATTGGGCATTTTAAAGGTAAAGGTTGTGCTGGTGCTTTTGTTTGTCTCTGTCCAGCCGCCCTCCGGCTCTTCGGGTGCAGTGCCGGTGGAGTTCCACTTCTCAAACTCCATCCAGTAGCCGTCTTTCAGGGTGGTAGCCACTGCCACCGTCTCGCCTTCCTTGACCCAAAGGCTGCTGCGCGGTTCGCCGTTGATGGTCACACTGCCCAGACTGTCGTTGATGGATACCTTGTACAGCTGGTCCCGCTGTGCTTCCAGCGTCACATTGCCGTAAGGCATTTTAAAGGTGAACTCCGGGCTGGTCTGCCAGCCGTCATCCGGCTCTACGGGTGCTTTGCCGGTATACGTCCACTGCAGGAAGGGGTTCTCCTCCGTGCTCTCGGCCCGGACGGTGACCGGCTGGCCCGGCTTCACGATCTTTTTGGATGTGCCGGTGTCGCCGGTTCCGTCCACGATGGTGCCGTGTGTGACGTTGACATCGTACAGGGTCGTCCTGTGTGCCACCAGGAGCACTATGTCGGACGGCATGGTGAAGCTGAAGCTCGGCTTGTTCTCCCAGCCTTCCTCCGGGTCTACAAGAGTCGTGTAGCTCTGCCACTGATCAAATTCGTGGTGGTCGTTGATGAAACCATCCACAAGCTTTACGGTAACGCGGACGCCTGCCGGTGCCTGATAGACCTGCTTACCGTCCACAAAGAACTCGGCTTTACTCTTATCTTCATACAGGTGATATGTCTCCCGATACGCTGCGCTCAGGCTCACGTTGCCCTCAGGCATCTTAAGGTCCGTTGTTGTCCCGCCTTTTGTAAGCGTGATCATCGCCGCGCTTCCTATTTCCGGTTCTGCCGCCAGTGCCGGTGCGCACACGCTCAGCACCATGCACAGCGCCACGAGGGCTGAGAGCAGCCTTTGGGTCAGGGTCGTCTGCTTCATACGGAATTCCTCCTTTTTGCTTACGGGGGGGGGTATGCGTCCACCTTGAAAATACCATATTTCACCTTCTTTTTCAATAAAACCTGCGTGAAACGCCCCAAAAACTGCGTGAAAAACGTTTTGCACCGCTGTGCGCGCCTTTGCCCCCTCTTGCAATTTGTGCGCAAAGGGTGTAGAATACAATCACAATCAAATACAGGGGAGCTTGTGAAGCAGGCTGAGAGGAAGTACCCAAACTTCGACCCTTTTACCTGATGCGGATAATGCCGCCGTAGGAAGTCAGAATGGATGATTTTTTGCAGGAGGCACCGCGGAAGGTGTCTCCTGTTTTTTGTTGTGCACCTATTACCATTAAGGAGGATGCCTTGTACTTTTCTGCGGAAGTGCCGCAGCGGGCTGAGGGGGAGCGCCCTGAGCTTTGTGACCGTCAGCGATGGGAAGCCGTGTTCCGGCGTGAGAGGAGACCAGAAAGTCTCGACCGCTTCTTATAGTTCCTGCGCCGGGTCTGGCACCGGGTGCGGGCTGTTTGCGGAGGCGCTGTATGGTTTTTGCTGCTTCCGCAGGTTTGGAAAGGAGCCTTGCCTTATGAAAAAACTCTCTGTGAAAAAGCTGGCGCTGGCCGGCATGCTGTGTGCTCTGTGCGTGGTGGGCAGCGTATTCAGCTTCCCCATGTTCGGCAGCAAATGTGCACCCATCCAGCACATGGTCAATGTGACCTGCGCGGTGCTGCTTGGCCCGTGGTGGGGCGTGGGCGTGGCCTTTGTGGCCTCGCTGCTGCGCAATCTGCTGGGTCTGGGCAGCCTGATGGCCTTCCCCGGCAGCATGTTCGGCGCACTGCTGTGCGGCCTTGTGTACCATAAGACCAAAAACATCCTTGCCACCATGGTGGGCGAGGTGTTCGGCACCAGCATTCTGGGCGGCCTGTGCGCTTACCCGGTGGCCATCTTCCTCATGGGCAAGAGCGCTGGCGATATCGCGTTCTATGCCTACATCGTGCCGTTCCTCATCTCCACTGCAGTGGGTTCCATCATTGCGGGCGTGCTGGTGTACAGCCTGCAGCGCTCCGGCGCTCTGCGCTCCATGCAGAACAGCCTTTCCTGACGGTGGTGCGTGCAAATGTTTAAAACAGAGTTTGAAAATGTCCGCCGCACCTGCCCGCTCATCCATAACATTACCAACTACGTCACCGTGAACGACTGCGCCAACATGGTGCTGGCCTGCGGTGCTTCGCCCATCATGGCCGACGATGCCGCCGAGGTGGAGGACATCACCACCATCTGCGGCGGTCTGAACATCAACATCGGCACCCTGAACAGCCGCACCATCACCAGCATGCTGCTGGCGGGCAAAAAGGCAAACCAGCTGGGCCATCCTGTGGTGCTGGACCCGGTGGGTGCGGGTGCATCCCGCCTGCGCACCGACACGGCTTTCCGCCTGCTCCGGGACGTAAAGTTCACCGTGATCCGCGGCAACATCTCGGAGATCAAAACGCTGGCTTCCGGCGCGGGAACCACCAAGGGCGTGGATGCCGATGTGGCCGATAAAGTTACTGAGGCCAATCTGGATTCTGCCGTGGCCTTTGCCAAGGCCTTTGCAGCCCAGACGGGTGCCGTTATTGCCATTACCGGTGCCATCGACATCGTGGCCGATGCCCACACCGCCTACTGCATCCGCAACGGCAATGCCATGATGAGCAGCATCACCGGCACAGGCTGCCAGCTTTCGGCCCTGACGGCGGCGTTCGTTACCGCCAACCCCGGCCATCCGCTGGAAGCCGCTGCAGCTGCAGTGTGCGCCATGGGCCTTGCGGGCGAGACCGCCCACAAACGCCTGACCCCGCTGGACGGCAACTCCACCTACCGCAATTATATCATCGATGCCATTTACAATATGACCCCGGATCAGCTGGAAGAAGGAGCAAACTATGAAGTGCGATAAGCAGAACATGCTTCTGTATGCCGTCACCGACCGCGCATGGGTGGGCAAACAGACCCTCTATGAACAGGTGGAGAGCGCCCTGAAGGGCGGTGTCACCTGTGTGCAGCTGCGTGAAAAAGAGCTGGACGACGAAGCCTTTCTGAAAGAGGCGGTGGAGCTCCATGCTCTGTGCCAGCGCTACGGCGTGCCGTTCTTTGTGAACGACAACGTGGACATTGCCATCCGCTGCCACGCCGAAGGTGTGCACGTGGGGCAGGAGGATATGGCTGCAGCGCAGGTGCGCGCCCGTGTGGGCGAGGGAATGATGATCGGCGTTTCCGTCCACAGTGTGGAGGAAGCACGGGAAGCCGTCAAGCACGGCGCAGACTGCCTTGGCGTGGGCGCGGCCTTTGCCACCCATACCAAGACCGATGTGGATGTTCTGCCCCACGAGACCCTGAAGGCCATCTGTGATGCCGTGGACATCCCGGTGGTGGCCATTGGCGGCATCCACAAGGAGAACATCCTGCAGCTCAAGGGCACCGGTGTGGATGGCGTGGCCCTTGTGAGCGCCATCTTTGCAGCAGACGACATCGAGACCGAGTGCAAAGAGTTGAAAGCCCTGTCGGAGCAGATCATCTGACCGATCCCGCGGCAAACTGGGGACACCACCTTGGGCCGCGTTATAAAATTCATGGAGAAAACCAACATGAAAAGCGTATTTTGCGCAGGTGCCGGCATCCAGAACGTTCTGTTTTTTCTGAATGACGGCTGCCTTTCCCTACCCTTGTATGACCAGCACCCTGCTGTTCAGAGATAAACTGTCATTTGGAGGAACAGAGCGTATGCAGACTTATACCACTCAGATGGATGCTGCCCGCAAGGGCATCATCACGCCGCAGATGGAGATCGTGGCTAAAAAAGAGTATCGCACCACCGAGGAGATCCGCCAGTGGGTGGCCGAGGGCAAGGTAGCCATTCCGGCCAACAAGCACCACGAGTGTTTGAACCCCGAGGGTGTCGGCTCCATGCTGCGCACCAAGATCAACGTGAACCTTGGTGTCTCCCGCGACTGCAAGGACTACAACGTGGAGATGCAGAAGGTGATGAGCGCCGTCAACATGGGTGCGGAAGCCATTATGGATCTTTCCAGCCACGGCAACACCCAGCCCTTCCGCCAGAAGCTGACCCACGAGTGCCCGGTGATGATCGGCACTGTGCCGGTGTACGATTCGGTCATCCACTACCAGCGCGATCTGGCTGAGCTGACCGCACAGGACTTCATCGATGTGGTGCGCCTGCATGCAGAGGACGGTGTGGACTTTGTCACCCTGCACTGCGGCATCACCCGCAAGACCATCGAGCAGATCCGCAAGCACAAGCGCAAGATGAACATTGTCAGCCGCGGCGGCTCTCTGGTGTTTGCATGGATGAGCATGACCGGCAACGAGAACCCCTTCTACGAGCACTTTGACGAGATCTGCGAGATCTGCGCCGAGCACGATGTGACCATCTCGCTGGGCGATGCCTGCCGTCCCGGCTGTCTGGCTGACGCCACCGATGTGTGCCAGATCGAGGAGCTGGTGCGTTTGGGCGAGTTGACCAAGCGCGCATGGGCACACAACGTGCAGGTGATGGTGGAAGGCCCCGGCCATGTGCCCCTGAATCAGGTGGCTGCAAACATGGAGGTGCAGAAGAGCATCTGCATGGGCGCACCCTTCTATGTGCTGGGACCCCTCGTCACCGATATCGCCCCCGGTTACGATCACATCACCGCTGCCATCGGCGGCGCTGTGGCTGCAGCCAGCGGTGCAGCTTTCCTGTGCTATGTGACCCCCGCCGAGCATCTGGCTCTGCCCAATGTGGACGATGTGAAGCAGGGCATCGTGGCCTCCAAGATCGCTGCCCACGCCGCCGATATCGCCAAGGGCATCCCCCACGCCCGGGACATCGACGATAAGATGGGCGATGCCCGCCGTGTGCTGGACTGGGATGCACAGTTCGCCTGCGCACTGGACCCGGAGACCGCAAAGGCCATCCGCGATGCCCGTCTGCCGGAGGACGACCACAGCGACACCTGCAGCATGTGCGGCAAGTTCTGTGCCGTGCGCAGCATGAACAAGGCGCTGGCCGGTGAGTACATCGACATTCTGTAAAAATCTTCTGTTTTGCGCGCAGCAGCGTGCATCTTCCTCCGCCGCCCGGTATGACCGCCGGGCGGCTTTTTTATTATCGATTATTTCTATCAATTTTTTAGAATTTACAATTCTTCTGTACTGTACTATAATAAAGTTAACAACTTCATTCACCCAAAGTACAGGAGGAATCTGCCTTGCTGGTAAATCTTATCGAATCCGTCTATCGCCTTTTGTGGGGCGACTTGTTCACCATCCCGCTGGGCGGCGGCATCGGCATTTCCTTCATGGTGGTGCTGCTGTTCACGGCGGGTATCTGGTTCACCTGCCGCACCCGTCTTTTGCCGGTGCGGCTGTTCCGGGATATGATCGCCGCCGTGTGCGAGAAAAAGCAGGGCAGGGACGGCCTTTCCTCCTTCCAGACGCTGGTCATTTCCACCGCCACCCGCGTGGGCATGGGCAATCTGGTGGGCGTGGTGGCTGCTGTTTCTGCAGGCGGTGCCGGTGCGGTGTTCTGGATGTGGGTCACTGCCATTCTGGGTGCGTCCACCTCCTTTATCGAATCCACCCTTGCCCAGAAATACCGCCAGCCCGACCCGCTGTACGGCGGCTGGCGCGGCGGCCCGGCCTACTATCTGCATGTGCTGGCGGAGCGCAGGCGCGGCAAAAAGCTCAAACGCTCTGTGGTAGCGGCGCTGTTTGCGGTGTCTGGCCTCATCTGCTGGTGCGGCATCAGTCAGGTGATCTCCAACTCGGTCAGTTCTGCGTTTGAAAATGCGTTCCATATTCCGCCGCTTACTACCACACTGGTGCTCACGGCCATTGCGGCGGTGATCGTGCTGCGCAAGAATGCCACCGTGAAAAGTCTGGACGTGATGGTGCCCATCATGGCGGTGTGCTATTTTGTCATCACCGTGGGCATCGTGCTGTTCAACCTGCCCAAGCTCCCGGCGGTGTTCGGGCGCATCTTTGCGGAAGCGTTCGGTCTGCGGCAGGCCGTGGCTGGCGGCTTTGGTGCTGTGCTGATGAACGGTGTCAAGCGCGGCCTGTTCTCCAACGAAGCGGGCAGCGGTTCGGCACCCTGTGCAGCTGCCGCCGCAGAGTGCGACGACCCGGTCAAGATGGGCTTTGTGCAGGCACTTGGCGTGCTGATCGATACGGTGGTGATCTGCAGCTGCACGGCTTTTTTGATGCTGCTGGTGCCGCAGGAGATCACGGAAGGACTTGCGGGCATGGACCTTTTGCAGACTGCCCTGCAGTACCATCTGGGCGGCTTTGGTGTCGTGTTCATTGCGGCCACGCTGGCGCTATTCAGCTTTTCCACCTTTCTGGGCGTTTTGTACTATGCCCGCGGCAATGTGGCCTATCTGTGCGGCGACAACTGGTGGAGCCAGACCGTGTATAAGCTGATTGCGCTGGTCATGCTGGTGATCGGCGGTATGCAGGCCTACACGGTGGTGTGGGATCTGGGCGACGTTGGCATCGGCTTGATGACCATTTTCAACATGATAGCCTTGGTGCCCATGGCAAAGGAAGCGCTTGCCGCCCTGAACGACTATGAAAAACGCAAAAAACTGCAGTAAATAGCAAAGGCCCGGCTCCCTGTAACATGGGAACCGGGCCTTTCAGATTGTTTTATTGCAGATCAGATTTGTTTAAAAGCAGTCCGGCTGCCAGTCCCACCGCTGCGGGCAGCACCCAGCCAAAGCCCATGCTGCCCAGCGGCAGAGCGTTGGCGGCGGCAGATACTGCCCCCAGCGGCAGCGCAGCGGCGATGCTCTGCAGGGCGGTCAGGCCCATGCACAGCGGATACACCGCCCGGTGCTTTTCAAGGCCCGGCATAAAGGAAAGCAGGATCAGCACGATGGCTGCGGGATAAATGGCGTTCAGCACCGGAGTGGACAGCCGGATGATGGCAGCAAGGCCGAGGTTCGATACCAGCATACTGGCCACAGCAAAAAAAGCTGCGATGGCAGGGTAGGGGATGCGGGGCAGAAGCTGATGAAAATACTGTCCCACGCAGGCGATCAGGCCCACGCAGGTGTTGAAGCATGCGATCACAAAAATGGCCGCAATAAGCACAAGGCCCGCCCGGCCGAACAGCTGCTGTGCCAGAGCGGTGAGCACCTCGGCCCCGGTGGCAAGGCCCGGGTATACCGCTCCGGTCTCGGCCCCGGCGTGGCCCAGCATGGCGTAGACCACCAGCATCAGCCCGCCTGCAATAAAACCGGCCCGGATGGTGCCGCCCTCCACGGCACGGCTTTCTGTGACACCCCGGGCGCGGATGTTCAGGGCGATGACCGCGCCAAAATTCAGCCCGGCCAGCGTGTCCATGGTCTGGTAGCCGTACAGGATGCCCTGCACAGCGGGCAGGGCTGCGTACTCTGCGCTGGGTGTGCCGTAGTGTGCCGCCAGCGGATGGATGAGACACCCGGCAAACAGCACCACGATGAGCACGATCAGGCAGGGGCAGAGGATGCGGCCCAGCCAGTCGGTAAGCTTTTCCGGCCGCAGCGCCACCAGAAAGGCCGCTGCAAAAAACAGCACCGAGTAGGCCAGCTGCAGCCCGGTACCGCCGCCTATCAGCGGCACCAGCATCTGGAAGGAGGTACTGGCGGTGCGGGGGATGGCAAGGCAGGGCCCGATGGAAAGATACACCAGAATGGTGAACACCATGGCGAACACCGGATGCACCCGGCCGGCAAGCTTATCCAGACCGCCCGCCCGGGCCACAGCCACCACGCCCGCAATGGGCAGGCCGACGGCGCTGACGGCAAGGCCCGCAAAGGCAGGCCAGAGGCTGGTACCGGCCTGTGCGCCCAGATGCGGCGGGAAGATCAAGTTCCCGGCTCCGAAAAACATGGAAAATAGCGTAAAACTGACCAAAAGCAGGCTTTTGCCGGAGAGCTTCTGCATAGGACAGACACCTCATTTCTTTCCTGCATCAAAGATGACAGAGATTTATACAGTTCAGTTTATCGTTTTATTGATTTCATGTCAAGAAAGAAAAACATGAAGAAAAGTAATGGCAGGCATGATAAGCTCTTATGCATCATGATGCACGGGTCATTGGCGTTTGGAAAAAGATGTGGTATGATACTTATACGATCCGCAAAGCGGAGGCCATTTCAGACCGTCAGGAGAAGGAAAGAACCATGAACCAACACAAACAACTTTTTGAGCGGCTGGCTGCTGCGGCCTTCTGGCTGGCGGTGTGGCAGTGCGCCGCCATGGCGGTGGGACAGGAGGTGTTCCTTGTTTCGCCGGTGCAGGCGGGGCGCACTCTTTTGCAGCTTTTGCCGCAGGCAGAGTTCTGGCAGCGGGTGGGTTTCAGCTCCGGGCGCATTCTGCTGGGTTTTGGGCTGGGCGTGGCCGTAAGCATCGTGCTGGCTGTGGCCGCACAGGCGTGGCACACGGCAGATGTGCTGCTTGCTCCGGTGCTGCAGCTGGTCAAAGCCACGCCGGTGGCAAGCTTTATCATTCTGGCGCTGGTGTGGGTGCGGGGGGCATCGCTTTCGGTGCTCATCAGCTTTTTAATGGTGCTGCCCGTGCTGTACGGTGCGGTGCGCACCGGCATCCAGAGCGCAGACCCACAGCTGTTGGAGATGACGAAGGTGTTTCGCCTTCCGCTGGGCCGACGGCTGCGAGCGGTGTGGCTGCCTGCGGTGCTGCCGGCTTTCCGGCAGGGATGCAGTGTGGCCCTTGGCATCTGCTGGAAGAGCGGCGTTGCCGCTGAGGTGATCGGCCTGCCCAATGGCAGCATCGGCGATGCACTCTACCGGGCCAAGATCACCCTTTCCACCGGGGAGCTGTTCGCATGGACGTTTGTGATCATCCTGATCAGCGCCGGGTTTGAAAAACTGTTCCTGCTGCTTCTGGACTGCGTGACCCGCGCCGTGACCGGGGAGGTGCCGCAATGCTGACCATCAAGCATCTGACAAAACAGTTCGGGGAGAAAACGCTGTTCCGGGACCTGACCTTGGCCGTGGACAGCCCGGCGGTGCTGTGGGCACCCAGCGGCTGGGGCAAGACTACATTGCTGCGCATCCTCATGGGGCTGGAAGAACCCACTTCTGGCATAGTACAGGGCATTGGCCGGGTGGCAGCAGTGTTTCAGGAAGACCGGCTCTGCCCGCAGCTGACAGCTGTGCAGAACGTGACGCTGGTATTGCCCGGCAGTGCAGAACAATACAAAGAGCAAATCATAAAAGATTTTCAACAGTTTGGAATGGACGCTGCCGCACTGGCCCTGCCTGCAGCACGGCTTTCCGGCGGACAGAAGCGACGCACGGCTCTGCTGCGGGCTTTGTGGGTCGCCAGCGATACGTTGCTGTTAGACGAACCCTTTACCGGAATGGACCCGGACACCCTTGCCGCTGCTGCGGCGCTGCTGCGGGAGCGCTGCGGAGAAAAGCCTGTCTTGCTGGCTACCCACGACCGCGAAGCCATCCGCCTTCTGGGCTGGCCGGTGGTTGAGCTGGAAAATGCCTGAGCCTGCATCTATCCTATAGAATGAAAAATCGGAAAGACCAGAACGGCCTTTCCGATTTTTTGCTGCTTGGAATATTTTACTGAAAAATACGCAGGGGATACGGCGAACTGCATCAGTTCAGCAGCTTTGCCGGGTCAAGGTACTGCTCACCCTGCAGTACTTCCAGATGGATATGCGTCTCCTCGGCGCATTCGTTGGGAATGCTGCCTGCACGGCCAAGTATCTGGCCCACACTCACTTCATCGCCGGTCTGCACCGTGGGGTCGGCTGTGCCGCACACCCGCCACAGGTGCCCGGCGCTGTCCTCGATGCACACCACACTGCCCCAGCGGCTATCGGTGTCCACGGCGGTCACCTTACCGGCGGCGGGAGCACACACCTGTGCATCCTGCGCACAGGCGTAGTCCACACCGTTGTGGGTGCGCCAGTCGCCAAGGGTGCTGCTGTACACCAGCTCATCGCCGCTGTAGGCGTTCAAGACCCTGCCCGAGACGGGCTGCGTGGAGGCAGGCGCAGCTGAACTGCTGGCAGGCGAGGATGCGCCCTGCAGTGCGGAGGGTTCGTGCACCAAACCAGAGCCAGACTGCGCCCCAGAAGAGGACGCAGAGGATGCGGGCTTGGGTACATTTGCCGCAGATTCTGCGGCGTCGGTCACGGGCTGCTGCCATACATCGTCCTCCTGTGGGTCAAGGGTGAGCTGCGGCTCCGGGGCAGGTTCTTCCTGCGGGGTCGTCAGGTCGTCGTAGCTCTTTTTCAGTTCATCCCGCACGGTGCGCACTGCCCACACGCCCGCCGCTGCGGCTGCGACGAGACAGGCCAGCAGTGCCAGTGTAAAGCCCCTGCTGCGCAAAAACTTTTTGATCTGCTCCATTGTCGTTACTCCCATCTGCTGCATTGTGTACGCATTGCTTCTGGGCTTAGTGTGGGACAGCAGGGCAGGTTTTATGCACGGAACGATTTAAAATGGCCTCCATTTCATTCTGGCCATAATAGCGGAATTGTATTTATAGTGATGCAGAACCGGTCAGACTGCGGTCTGACCGGTTCTGCGTTTTCATGAGAGGGCCGCAGCCGGAAAATGCATCTTCCCTCTATGGCCTTCTGTGTTGATACCCAGAGCGAAGCGGAGGATATTCTAAATGATAGTACCAAACAAAAAGGCCCTCCCTTTTCGGGAGAGCCCTTGCAGACCAAAAATCAGTTGCGGCGGCGGCTGTTCATGCCCAACAGGCGTACAACATACAGGAAGATGTTGATGAAGTCCAGATACAACGTCAGTGCGCCGTAGATGGAAGCCTTCTCGGCCAGCTCGCCGTCATAGGCGTAGTAGGAGAACATCTGGCTCAGTTTCTGGGTGTCGTAGGCGGTCAGCAGCATGAACACCACCAGACCGACAGCGCTGTACAGCACCGTGGTAAGGAAGCTCATGCCGAACAGCATGCCCACAAAGCCGGTGATGATGAGCGCGAACAGGCCCATCATCAGCTTGGGACCCCAGCCGGACAGATCCTTGTGGGTAGTAGTGCCGTAGACCGCCATCAGGCCGAAGTACAGCGAGGTGGCAAGGAAGGCCAGCACCAGAGTGCCCAGATCAAATACCAGGAAGTAGTAGCTCAGCACCATGCCGTTGAGCAGTGCATAGGCAAAGAAGGTGGCTCTTGCACCGCCCACCGACATGTTCTGCACGCGGGAGCTGAGCACATACACCAGCACCAGCTCTGCGATGGTGAACACCAGATACAGTGAGTTGACAACGTACAGCAGCGGGGTAGCGGCTGTAACGAACGCCGCTGCAAAGGTGATGAGCAGGCCTACCGCCATCCAGCGGTAGGTGCGGTTCATATAGTCAGCCGAGGTCATGGCAGGCTCCGTGTATCCTCGATCGTAACCATTGTAATTGTAATCCATATGGGACTCCTCCAGTCTCTTTCTGCCGGAACACTTTTTCCTTGCTCCGGTCTACGGAATATAGTATACTGCATAGAAATGAACGTTTCATGAAAAAGGCTGTGATATTGTATGTCTCTTGGGCTTTATTTACACATTCCGTACTGTTTTTCCAAATGCAGGTACTGTGATTTTTATTCCCACCCCGGTGAGCGCGGCGTACCGGAAGCTTATGTGAATGCTCTTTTGCGAGAGCTTGACCGCTTTGCGCCGGAAGCACCTCTGCAGCCGGACACCCTTTATTTTGGCGGCGGCACGCCCAGCCTGCTGTGCCCGGAGCAGGCAAAACGGCTGATCGATGCGGCCCGGCCGATGCCGGGGGCCGAGATCACACTGGAAGCAAACCCGGAGACGGTGACGGAAGAAAGTCTTGCAGGCTTCCGGGAGGCGGGAGTGAACCGTATCTCCTTCGGGGTGCAGTCTGCCCGGGATACCCAGCTGCGCACGCTGGGCAGGCCGCATACGGCAAAACAGGCGCGGGCTGCCTTTGCCGCCGCCCGGCGGGCAGGCTTTGCGAACATCAGCGGCGACATCATGCTGGCACTGCCGCACTACACCGAAGCCGAGTTTGACGAAACGCTGGAACTGATCGAGGGTGGTGGGGCTACCCATATTTCGGCATATCTGCTGAAGATCGAGCCGGATTCGGCCTTTGGAAAGCATCCACCCGAAGGCCTGCCCACCGGCGATGAAGCCGCCGATTTTTACCTTTATGCAGTGGAACAGCTGGAACACCACGGCTACAAACAGTACGAGATCTCCAACTTTGCAAAGCCCGGCTATGAGGGCAGACACAACCTCATCTACTGGGACTGCGGCGACTATCTGGGCCTTGGCCCGGCGGCGCACTCCTGCATGGGCGGCAGACGGTTCTACTACCCGCCGGACACCGCCGCTTTCCTGAACGATGCCGCCGCCCCGGTGATGGACGGCAGCTGCGGCGCAGAGGACTACCTTATTTTACAGCTGCGTCTGCGCAAAGGCCTTTCGCTGGATGCATACAAAAAACTTTACGGGAAAGAATTTTCCGCCGCACAGCTGGCCTTTGTGCAAAACTGCGTCCGGGCAGGCTATGCAAGCTTTGACGGCCGCACCCTTGCCCTGACCCCGGCGGGTCTCATCGTGCAGAACAGCATCCTTGCCCAGCTGTTGTAATTGGCAGAAATACGGCAACACATTGCTTTTGTGTGTCGATTCTGGTATGATATACTCGTATTATCAGGCGATGGGAGAGAAAACGGATGGCGAAAGTATTGATCGTCGGCGCAGGCGCGGCAGGACTGATGGCGGCGGGTGCCGCCGTGCGGGAGGGGCATCAGGTGACGGTGCTGGAACACATGGACAAGCCCGGCCAGAAGATCCTTGTCACCGGCAAGGGCCGCTGCAATGTGACCAACGACTGCCCGGCGGAGGAATTTCTGCGCCATGTGCGCACGAACCCGCGCTTTCTGTATTCGTCGCTGGGGGCCTTTCCACCGGCAAAGACCATGGAACTGTTCGAGGGCCTTGGCGTGGAGCTGAAGGTGGAGCGCGGCCGCCGGGTGTTTCCAGTATCGGACAAGGCTGAGGAGATCCGGCAGGCTCTTTTGCGCTATGCGCAGGATGCTGAACTCGTGCATGACGGCGCGAAAAAGCTGCTATTGGAAGAGGTGACACCGGAGCCGGAAGCAGCTCCCGCCGCACCGGAAAACCCGCGCCACCCCAAAAAGAAAAAGGCAGGCCCGGCACTGCGGTGCATCGGTGTGCGGGGCACCTCCGGCCGGGAGTACCGGGCGGATGCCGTGCTGGTGGCCACCGGCGGCGTGAGCTACCCCACCACCGGCTCTACCGGCGACGGCTACAAACTGGCCCAGCAGGCCGGGCACACCCTCATCGAGCCGGTGCCCAGTCTGGTCAGTCTTGTGAGCCATGACGCGGACTGCAAAAAGATGATGGGCTTGGCGCTGAAAAACGTCACCCTGACCCTGTTCGAGGACAGCAAGGCCATTTTTGACGAGCAGGGCGAAATGCTGTTCACTCATTTTGGCATCAGCGGCCCGCTGACTTTGAGCGCATCCAGCCATCTGGGTGACATGAAAAAACACAAGTATCATGCGGAGATCGACCTCAAGCCCGCTCTCAGCGAGGAGCAGCTTTACGACCGCATCACGCGGGATTTTTCCCTGCTGGCAAACCATGCGGCGCAGGGCGCGTTGGTAAAGCTTTTGCCGTCCAGTATGCAGCCGGTGATGGTGGCGCGCTGGGGCATCGACCCGGCTACCAAGGCAAACCAGATCACCCGGGAGCAGAAGAGGGAGCTGGTGCAGCTGATGAAGCACTGGCGGGTGTCCATTGATGCCCGGGGCGATCTGGCCCACGCGGTGATCACCAGCGGCGGCGTGTCCGTGCGCGAGGTAGACCCCAGGACGATGCAGAGCAAAAAGGCGATGGGCCTTTACTTTGCAGGCGAAGTGCTGGATGTGGATGCCTATACCGGCGGCTACAACCTGCAGATCGCCTTCTGCACTGCACAGGCATTTGCAAATAATCTGTAATTACAGATAAAACAATTTTAAATGCCCTCCGCGCTGCTCTGGGCATATTTATAGGAATAGGTTTTTTTGATTTGTATATTGAAAACGACTGCGGTCGTTTTCAATATACGTTTTCACAAAAAGAGTTGTTGCCGGGATAGTCTCACAGACCGCTGCGCAACTGTTCCTGAAGGGAACGAGCAGCAGATTCAGTTGGCCGTTGCGGCCCCACTTGTGAAAAATCAAATCTGGAAAATCCGCAGATTTTCCAGATTTGTAAATATTTAAAATATTTTTCCGCTTAAAAAGGAGAAGATATAAAATGGTATCTGTTGCGATCGACGGGCCTGCAGGTGCAGGCAAATCTACGCTGGCACGCCGTCTGGCGGCTGAAATGGGCTATATTTATGTGGATACCGGTGCCATGTACCGCGCCATCGGCCTGTATGCCCTGCGCGCAGGCAAGGACCCCAAGGACAACGCAGCGGTCAACGCGCTGCTTCCCCAGATCGAGCTGCGGCTGGCCTCCATTGAGGGCGAGCAGCACATTTATTTAAAGGAAGAGGATGTGAGCACCGCCATCCGCACCGAGGCCGCAGGTATGGCTGCCTCTGCCGTGGGCGCAAACCCGGCTGTGCGCGCCTTTCTGCTGGAACTGCAGCGGGATATGGCCAAAAAGCAGGACGTGCTGATGGACGGCCGCGACATCGGCACGGTGGTGCTGCCGGATGCCACGGTGAAGATCTTCCTCACCGCCACGCCGGAAGCCCGCGCCACACGCAGGTGGAAAGAGTATCAGGCCAAGGGCATCGATACTCCCTATGAAGAGGTTCTGGCCGACGTGAAGCAGCGGGACTATCAGGACACCCACCGTGCCGCTGCGCCCCTGAAGCAGGCGGACGATGCCGTGCTGCTGGACACTTCGGAGCTGGATTTTGAACAGAGCCTTGCTGCAATGAAGAAGATCATTGCGGAGAAAGTGAATCAAACGATAAAATGATATTATATTACATCTTAGTGCCCTTTGCGTGGCTTTTGTGGCATATCGGCTTCCGCATCCATGTAGAGGGCCGCGAAAACCTGAAAAAGGTGCAGACAAAGGGCTGCATCCTTGCGCCCACCCATGTCTCCGCCATCGATCCGGTGTTCATCGTGGTCACCCGGTGGGGCAGGCGGATGATCGTGTTCGCCAAGAAGGAACTGTTCGAGATCAACGCCCTGCTGACCTGGTTCTTCCGGTGCTGCGGTGCGGTGTGCGTGCGCGGCACAAAGGATGAGATGGCTGCCATTGAGCAGACCGTAGAAAAGTGCAGAAACGGCGAAACACTGCTCATCTTCCCGGAGGGCACCCGCGAAAAGGACGGGAAGCTTCTGCCGCCCAAGAGCGGACTGTTCGTCATTGCGGCGGGGGCCGGGGGGGACGTAGTGCCCTGCCGCATCCTGTACGATACGCCGGATGGAAAGATGCACCTGTTCTGCAAAGTACGGGTGATCTACGGCGAGCCGATGCCTGCAGAGCAGTTTGCTATGGAGAGCCGCCGCGACACCAAAAAGCTGCGTGCCAACAAGCAGGCCCTGCTGGATGCGTGGGAAAAGATGGGGGCGTAAAAGATGGAGATCCGAGTTGCCAAAACGGCGGGGTTCTGCTTTGGTGTCAAGCGGGCGGTGGACCTGACCTATGGCCTGCTGAACGAAGGCTGCAAGGTGGCCACCCTCGGCCCGCTGATCCATAACCCGCAGGCTGTGGAGGATATGCAGAAAAAGGGTGCCCTTGTGGCGGATGCCATCGCCGATGTGCCCGCCGGGTACGAGGCGGTCATCCGCAGCCACGGTGTGCCGCGCACTGTGTACGACGAGCTGGATGCGCGCGGCATCACTTACCATGATGCCACCTGCCCCTTCGTGCAGAAGATCCAGCGCATTGCCGCCGAGGCCGAAAAGGCGGGGGCGGTGCTGCTGGTGGCAGGCGACAAGACCCATCCGGAGGTGCAGGGGATCGTGGGCCACACCCGCGGAGAGGTGTTCGTTTTTGCCGATCTGGCCGAGTTGAAGGCATGGAAAGGCCCCTCTGACCCGCAAAAACCCCTGTTTGCAGTTGCACAGACCACATTTCAGGTTACAAAATGGCAAGAAAGTTCGGAGTTTCTCAAAAAAGCCTATACAAACGCCCGAATTTTTGATACAATATGTAATGCGACGTGGGCGAGGCAACAGGAAGCGGAAGACCTCAGCCAAAAATGCGACATCGTTGTTGTCATTGGCGGTCATCATTCTTCCAATACCCAAAAGCTGGTACAGGTCGCCGCAAAACACACGCGTGCCGTAACGGTCGAGACAGCGAGCGAACTTCGGCCGGAATGGTTTGCAGATGTTAAAGTGGCGGGCGTGACAGCCGGGGCTTCAACGCCATCGTCTATTATTGAGGAGGTACTTAACAGTATGAGCGCAGAAATCAATGACAGCATGAGCTTTGAGGAGATGCTGAATGCATCCGAGGAAAAGCGTGTTCATGCAGGCAGTATTGTGAAAGGAATCGTGACCAGCATCTCTGCCAACGAGATCCAGGTGGATATCGGAGCGAAGCAGACCGGCTTTGTCAAGCTGAGCGAGCTGACCGATGATTCCTCCGCCAAGGTCGAAGACCTGGTGAAGGTTGGCGATGAGCTGGACCTCATCGTCGAGAAGGTTATGGATCAGGATGGCGTCATCCAGCTCTCCCGCAAGAAGCTCGCATCTCGCAAGGGCATGGAAGAGATCGCTAAGGCCGCTGAGTCCGGCGAGGTCGTCGAGGGCGATGTCACCGAGTTCAACAAGGGCGGCGTTGTGGTCAACGTCAAGGGTGTCAAGGTGTTCGTTCCTCGTTCTCAGGCTACTATGCGCCGTGATGAGGACTACACCGCTCTGGTTGGCCAGCACGTTCAGCTGGTTGTCACCGAGTGCTCCGGCCGCAAGATCGTCGGCAGCATCAACAAGGTGACCGCTGAGCAGAACAAGGCAAAGCGTGAAGAGTTCTGGGCAAACGTTGAGGTGGGCAAGACCTACACCGGCGTTGTCAAGAGCCTGACTTCTTACGGTGCATTCGTCGATATCGGCGGTGTGGACGGTCTGTGCCACATCAGCGAGCTGAGCTGGAACCGCATCAAGCATCCTTCCGAGGTCGTCTCCGTTGGCGACACCATCGAGGTGTATGTGAAGGATATCGACACCGAGAACCACAAGGTCTCTCTGGGCTACAAGAAGGCCGAGGACAACCCCTGGGAGCAGCTGAAGAACAACTACCCCATCGGCAGCACCTTCCATGCTCCGGTCGTCTCCCTGACCAAGTTCGGTGCATTTGTCCGCATCCTGCCGGGTGTGGATGGTCTGGTCCACATCAGCGAGATCAGCAATGACCGCGTTGAGAAGGTCTCTGACGCACTGAAGGTCGGCGATATGGTCGATGTGAAGCTGCTGGATGTGGACTTCGACAAGAAGCGCATCAGCCTGTCTATGAAGGCCCTGCTGAACGACGACGCTGAGTAATCAGCCTTTCGTTCGGAAGAAAAGCTTCTGACACAATGCGATCAACAGCCCCGTTGCCGGGAAAACGGCGGCGGGGCTTTTTTTGTTAAGGGAGAAACCCTTCTCAGTCACGGCTTGCGCCGCGACAGCTCTCCCGAAGGGCGAGCTTTTAACAGTGAGCGAAAAAGTTTGAGGAAAACTGACAAAACCTCTCCCTTTCGGGAGAGGTGGACGCGAACAACGTGAGCGGACGGAGAGGGTTATTTTTTATGATAAAATTTTTCAAGAAACACTGGGAAGTGCTGAGCTATCTGGTTTTCGGTGTGCTGTGCACCCTGCTGAACATTGTGCTGTATGCGCTGTTCAACAAACTGTTCGGCTATACAGCCGCCAACAGCTGGGGCAATGTGCTGGATAACATCATCTGCATCTTGTTTGCCTACTGCACCAACCGCGCCTTTGTGTTCCACAGCAAAACGCAGGGCAAGGCCATGGCGAGAGAATTTGGTGCATTTGTCACCTGTCGTCTGGGTACAATGCTGCTGGACACCGCAATTATGCTGGTGCTGGGCAATCTGCTGGCTGCGCAGGGTGCAGCGCTGATGGACGAGCTGATGCAGGGGGTGCTGAGCGTGGTGGCCCACTGGCTTGGCCCGGATACGGCCATCCAGATGGCAGCCTCCTATGCAGGCACACCGGCGGGGGTCACGGATGGCTCTGCCGCCATTGCCGTCATCGGCGGTGCAGACGGCCCCACGGCGATCTTCGTTACCAGCCGCTACAATGCGCAGGCACTGTGGGGCCTTGCCGTGAAGGTCTTTTCCAATGTACTGGTGATCGTGCTGAACTATGTGTTCAGCAAACTCATCATTTTTAAAAAGAAAAAATAATTTTTTAGGAGGTACGGTCTTATGAAACGTGGTCTGAAAGGTTTTGCATTTCTGGTCTCCGGTCTGGTGCTGGGCATCATTGGTGCAACGGTCTCTGCAACTGCAATTGCCCTGAGTGCTGTCGGCATGGCAAAGGTGCGCCGTGCCAGCAAGTAAAAAGGAGAAACAAACATGACTCGTGAAGAAATTCTCTCCCATGTCGATCACACCCTGCTGAAGCCGGAGGCCACCTGGCCCCAGATCCAGACCCTGTGTGACGAAGCCATTGCCAACCACACCGCATCCGTCTGCATCAACACCTGCTACGTCAGGCAGGCTGTGGAGTACATGGCGGGCCGCATCCCGGTATGCTGCGTGGTAGGCTTCCCTCTGGGTGCCATGGATACCGCCAGCAAGGCGTTTGAAGCCAAGACTGCCATTGAGAATGGTGCCGCCGAGGTGGATATGGTCATCAACATCGGCCGCCTGAAGAACAAGGAGTACGATGCCGTCCGCGAGGACATCCGCGCCGTGAAGCAGGCGGTGGGCGACAAGGTCCTGAAGGTCATCATCGAGACCTGCCTGCTGACTGACGAAGAAAAGGAAAAGATGTGCGATATCGTCTGCGAGGCAGGCGCTGACTACATCAAGACCAGCACCGGCTTCTCCACTGCCGGTGCCAACTTCCACGATGTGGAGCTGATGGTCAAGGGCGTGCATGGCCGCTGCAAGGTCAAGGCTGCCGGCGGCATTTCTACCGTGGAGGACATGGAGACCTTCCTTGCGCTGGGTGCTGACCGTCTGGGCACCTCCCGTGCCGTCAAGATCCTGAACGGCGAGCAGGCAAAGGGCTACTGAGCAAATTTTATGGAAAAGGCACGGCTGAGGCTGTGCTTTTTCTTTTTTGGGACCGCAAAAGCTCCATCAATTTCAGAATAATGTCTAAAAAGAGTGATACTCTTCTTGACAATCTGACGAAGCAATGATAGAATACTGAACGTACCAACTGAATACCGACTTATCAAGAGCGGCTGAGGGGACAGGCCCTGTGAAGCCCGACAACCTGCGCGTGAGCGCAAGGTGCCAAATCCTGCGGGAAACCGAGAGATAAGAGTGCAACGCTCAGAGCTTTCGGGCTCTGGGCGCTTTTATTTTTCGCGCAAAAAGCTTGAACGGAATGTTGGAGCAAGAAATACACACCCTGCCAGTAAAAAAAGTTTAGGAGGCAAAACAATGGCAAGACACCTGTTTACTTCTGAGTCCGTCACTGAAGGACATCCCGACAAGATCTGCGACCAGATCTCGGATGCCATTCTGGACGAGATCCTGACCCACGACCCCAATGCCCGCGTGGCCTGCGAGACCTGCGCATCCACCGGACTTGTGCACATCATGGGCGAGATCACCACCAATTGCTATGTGGATTTCCAGAAGGTCGTCCGCGAGGTGGTGGCAGATATCGGCTACACCCGCGCAAAGTTCGGCTTTGATGCCGACACCTGTGCCGTCATCTCCAACATCGACGGCCAGAGCCCCGACATCGCACTGGGCACCAACGATCAGGTGGGCGGTGCAGGCGATCAGGGTATGATGTTCGGCTATGCCTGCGATGAGACCCCGGAGCTGATGCCCATGCCCATCAGTCTGGCTCACAAGCTGGCAAAGCGCCTGACCGAGGTGCGCAAGAACGGCGAGATGGACTACCTGCGTCCGGATGGCAAGAGCCAGGTCACTGTGGAGTACGATGAGAACAACAAGCCCGTGCGTGTGGATGCTGTGGTCATCTCCAGCCAGCACAGCGAGAGCGTCAGCATGGAACAGCTGCGCGCCGATGTGATGGAGAAGGTCATCAAGGCCACCATCCCTGCCGAGCTGCTGGACGAGAACACCAAATACTACATTAACCCCACCGGCCGATTCGTTGTGGGCGGCCCGCAGGGTGACACCGGCCTGACCGGCCGCAAGATCATCGTGGACACCTACGGCGGCTATGCCCGTCACGGCGGCGGCGCCTTCTCCGGCAAGGACCCCAGCAAGGTGGACCGCAGCGCAGCCTATGCGACCCGCTGGGTGGCAAAGAACATCGTGGCTGCAGGTCTTGCCAAGCAGTGCGAAGTGCAGGTGGCGTATGCTATCGGCGTGGCAAAGCCTGTGTCCATCATGGTAGATACCTTCGGCACCGGCACCGTCTCGGATGAGAAGATCGAGCAGGCTGTGGAGAAGGTGTTCGATCTGACCCCCGCCGCCATCATCCGCGAACTCGACCTGCGCAAGCCCATCTACCGCAAGCTGGCCGCATACGGCCACATGGGCCGCGAGGATCTGGGCGTGAAGTGGGAGAACACCGACCGCGTGGATGCGCTGAAGGCTGCTGTTGCTGCTTTGTAAGCGGAACACAAAAGCACCGATCACTGTCATATAAAATAAGAAGGCATCTGCAACGATCGCTTCTGAGTTTCAGAAGAGCAGCGAATTTGTTGCAGGTGCCTTTGTTTTTAGCGGGTTTGTCAGAGGGTACAAATGGGCGAAAACAGCAGAATCTCCGCTGCCTGACACACTGCATTTTTGTCTCCCGGAAGAACGATCCCGGGAGGCTGCTCAGGCAAAGAAAAGTCCTACTTTTCCGCGAAAATCAGCCGAAATTTGCGAAATGGCAAAGAATTGGCTGTCTTTTTGTCGAAAACACACAGTCTCTTTTTAAAAAAGGTAAAACAGATGTGCAAGGCGCAGAAAATGTGAAGGTGAAACAAATTGATATGGCGCAAATGTCAAATTGTGATAAAATAAAAGTAGATATGCACTTTCGTGTGACGATCATTCGGATTGTACAGCAGCAATAAGGAGTTGTGATTATGTCCATTGAAATTTCCCCGAAGTCGTTCTTTGAGCAGCCCAGCGTGGCGGATATGCGCCTCATCGCCTGCCCCGGTGCGGAGGAACTTACCGGCCTGATCGATAAGCACCTGACCCGCTGGGCCAGAGAAGCCGGCATCGATAAGGAGACCTTTATCATCCCCTGCGACTGCCCCCGCTTCCAGAGCGGTGATGCCAAGGGTCTGGTGAAGGAGTCTGTGCGCGGCGACGATATCTTCATCGTGGTCGATCCCGGCAACTACAGTGTGACCTACAAGCTGTTCAACTACGAGAACCACATGTCTCCGGACGATCACTTCGCCAACCTGAAGCGCCTGATCCAGGCGGTGGCCGGCAAGGCACACCGTGTGTCGGTCATTATGCCCAGCCTGTACGGCGGCCGTCAGCATCGCCGTGTGGTGCGCGAAAGTCTGGACTGCGCTGTGGCCCTGCAGGAGCTGCAGACCATGGGTGTGCGCAACATCATCACCTTTGATGCTCACGATCCCCGCGTGCAGAACGCTGTGCCCCTGATGAGCTTTGATAACGCAATGCCCACCTATCAGGTGCTCAAGAGCCTGCTGAAGAAGGACCCGGACATCTCCTTTGATAAGAGCAAGTTTACCGTGGTCAGCCCGGACGAGGGCGCGATGAACCGCAACATGTACTTCTCCAGCGTGCTGGGCTGCAATCTGGGCATGTTCTACAAGCGCCGCGATTACACCCGCGTGGTGAACGGCCGCAACCCCATTGTTGCCCACGAGTATCTGGGCGAGAGCGTGGAGGGCAAGACCGTCTTCATCGCGGACGATATCATTGCTTCCGGCGAGAGCATGCTGGAGGTCGCCGGCAACCTGAAGGAGCGCGGTGCAAGCCGCATCATTGCAAACGCTACCTTCCCCCTGTTCACCAGCGGTCTGGAGAAGTTCGACAAGGCTGTGGCCGAGGGCAAGCTGACCTATGTTGTGGGCACCAACCTGACCTACCGTATGCCTGAGCTGCTCACCCGTGACTGGTATGTGGATGTGGATGTTTCCAAGTACGCTGCATACTTTGTGGTGGCTCTGAACCACGACATGTCTGTTTCCAGCATCATCGATCCGCTGAAGAAGATCGAGAATCTGCTGGCAAGCCGCAAGTAAGTTTGATACGAAAAAGGCTCTGCATCCTTGCGATGCAGAGCCTTTTTCGTATCACAAATCAAATAAAACGATTATAATTCGTCTCCATGGCTGCGCAGATACCGAACCAGCATGGGCAGCTCGTAGAGCAGCATGACGACCCAGCCCACCGCATAGCTGTAAGGCAGAGCTTCGATCTCCATTTTCCACACCAGCACGAACACCGCAGCTGCCGCCACACGGAACACCATGTTGAAGGTGCTGGACACCAGCGTGACCTTCAGATCGCCAATGCCGCGGAAGAAGCCCTGAATGCCATTGGTGGCTGCGGGCATCAGGTAGAACAGGGAAACCGTGCGCAGGAAGCGCACACCCAGATGGACGACCTCCGGGTCGGTGACGAACAGCTTCATGATAAAGGGCGCACCGGCAAAGCATACAACGGCGATCAGCACGCCGTAAGCGGCTTCGATGCGCATACCGCAGTGGAAGCCCTGCTTCACACGGTCGTGCTTGCCGGCACCCCGGTTCTGCGCCATGAGGGTGGTCATGGCGTGGCCGATGTTCTGCTGCGGGGTGTAGGCAAAGTCGTCAATGCGGGAAGCAGCGGTAAAGGCGGCCATGGCGTTGACACCCATGGTGTTCACGATGGCCTGCACCGCGATCTTGCCAAGCTGCACGGTGGCTTGCTGCATGGCGCTGGCCCAGCCGTAGCTGACCGTTTTGCGCAGCAGCTTGCCATCAAACACCAGCCAGCGCCTGCCCAGCTGCAGGATAGGCACCTTCCAGCGGATGTACAGTACGCACAGCACGCAGCACAGTGCTTCGCTGACCACGGTGGAAAGGGCGCAGCCGTTGCTGCCCCAGTTCAGCACCTGCACAAAGAACAGGTCGCCGCCGATGTTCAGCACAGAGCTGATCATCAGGAAATACAGGGCACTCTTGCTGTCGCCCAGTGCACGCATGGTGGCGGCAAGGAAGTTATAGAAGAAGGTGAAGATCAGGCCTGCAAACACGATGCGCAGGTAGCTGACCGCAATGGGCAGGATATCGGCGGGTACCTGCATCAGCCGCAGCAGGGGCGTGGCCAGAATGACGCACAGCGCCGAGAATGCCAGCGAGAACACGGTGCCTGCAATGGCGGTGGTGGACACCTGACGCTCCATCAGCTGGGTATCACCGGCACCGAATGCGGTACTGACCAGAATGCCGGCACCCAGACACATGCCGTTGATAAACAGGATGGCCAGAGTCATGAGCGGGTTGGAAGTGCCGACGGCGGCAAGAGCTTCCTCGCCCACGAACTTGCCCACGATGATGCTGTCGGCGGCGTTGTAGGTGAGCTGGAACAGGTTGCCAAGTACCAGCGGAATGGTAAAACGGATCAGGAGCGGTGTAATGGCTCCCTTTGTCATGTCGTTTGTCATGGGAACTCTATGATCTCTCCTTATAATGTATTTACGATCTGCCGTCCGGGCAGGATGGCAAGGGCAGAGCGGCTGGCACCTACATGGATGAGCTGTGCGGCCGCCTGCAAAACGGCACCGGATGCCACCGAAGCCGGGATGGCATCGGTGCGCAGCACCTTTTGCGCGGCCCGCTGCGCATCGGTGGTGTTCACCGCCACCACGTTGTCCACCACATAGGCGTTGAAGTTTTCCGGCACAAAGCCGTAGCCCAGATCGCTGATGCCGTGGGGGCCGGTCAGGCCGCCGCCCAGCGCCTGCGATTCGTAAGGCTCCACGGCGGCGATGCGCACATCGTTCGTCCATGCCTTGATGGTCTCGCCCACGCCGGTCACGGTGCCGCCGCTGCCCACGCCGATCACGATAGCGTCCACGGCGCTTTTGCCCTCCCGCGCGATGCTCTGCACAATGGCAGGGCCGGTAACGCGGCGGTGGTACTCCGGGTTATCATCGTTGGCAAGCCAGTCCATGTAGTACCAGCCGTTGGCGGCGGCGGTCTGTGCCGCCAGACGGCGGGCACCGTTCACACCGCTGCGGGCCGGGCTGTGGCGGATCTGCGCACCCAGCCGCAGCAGGGTCTCCTGCCGCAGGGCGGGGGCATCCTCAGGCATCACCAGAACCACCGGGTGACCGGCGGTCAGGCCCGCCAGCGTGAGCGCAGCGGCAAACGGGCCGGAGGCCGCTTCAATGATGGGCTGACCGGAGATCAGCTCCTTTTTTTCAATGGCAAGGGCCAGCATCCCTTCGGCAAGGCCGTCCCGGGCCGTGCCGGTGGGGCCTGCAAAGTCCAGATAGGCATACAGCCGTCCCTTCAGCCCGCAGGCGGCAGCATAGCCGCGCAGCTCCACGATGGGGCAGGCGCTGAGCGTCTGGTAAAAATTGGGGTAGATCGGCACGAAGACCCTCCTTTCATGGGATACAACAATATTATCCTAACGCAAAAGGACTGCGCGCGTCAAGATGCGTTTTAGCAAAAACGGCGAATTTTTGGCGGATTTTCTGGAAAAATCTCCGAAAGGCTCTTGACAGGATGCGGTGCATCTGCTATACTTCATCCGTAAAGCAAATTAACTTTACATCACTTCTCGAAAGTACAGGCACAAAACCGGGGGATCAGAGGATGGCAAAAGATCTGGAAATGGGCTATCTGCTGGACTTTTACGGCGAGGTGCTCACCGAGAAACAGCGCGAAATGCTGCGCCAGTATTACAACGATGACCTTTCGCTGAGCGAGATCGGCGAGAACTTCGGCATCACCCGTCAGGGGGCGCGGGATGCCATCAAGCATGGCGAGAACGCGCTGAAGGAGCTGGAGGAAAAGGTCGGCTTTGCGGCGCGTTACCGCCGCGTGCAGCAGAAGCTGGAAGAGCTGGAGCAAATGGTGATCGATGCACGGTTCGAGTGCACCGGCCCGCAGGGCCTGACCACCACCGAGTACGAACACCAGCTGACCAAAATGTTAAAGCTCATCCGCTCCATCGACGAAGCAAACGAGAGCTGAAACCTGTGAAAGGAGCACCGTACAATGGCATTTGAATCCCTTACCGACCGCCTTGCCGGTGTGTTCAAAAAGCTGCGCGGTCACGGCAAGCTGACCGAGGCAGATATCAAGGCCGCGATGCGTGAGGTGCGCATGGCCCTGCTGGAAGCCGATGTCAACTACAAGGTTGCCAAGGACTTCTGCGCAAAGGTGTCCGAGCGCGCCATGGGTCAGGAGGTCATGGAAAGCCTGACCCCGGCACAGCAGGTGGTCAAGATCGTCAACGAAGAGCTGGTTGCCCTGATGGGCGGCAGCGAAGCGGCCCGCCTGAACATCAAGAACAAGGGCCAGACGATCATCATGCTCTGCGGCCTGCAGGGCAACGGTAAAACCACCCACGCCGCAAAGCTGGCAAAGTACTTTATCAAACAGGGCCGCCGCCCCATGCTGGTGGCCTGCGATATTTACCGCCCTGCGGCCATCGATCAGCTGCAGGTGGTGGGCAAACAGGCGGGCGCACCGGTGTTCACCCTGCCGGGCGCAAAGCCGCCGGAAATTGCAAAGAAGGCGCTGGCACACGCCAAGGATTACGGCAATGACGTCGTGATCCTGGATACCGCCGGTCGTCTGCAGATCGACGATGTGCTCATGCAGGAGCTGGTGGACATCAAGGAAGCCGTTCCTGTGGACGAGACCTTGCTGGTGGTGGATGCCATGGCCGGTCAGGATGCCGTGAACGTTGCCAAGACCTTCAACGAGAAGGTAGGCATCGACGGCATCATCCTCACCAAGACCGATGGCGATACCCGCGGCGGTGCGGCACTTTCGGTGCTGGCCGTCACCGGCAAGCCCATCAAGTTCCAGGGCACCGGCGAAAAGCTGGACGATCTGGATGTGTTCCACCCGGACCGCATGGCAAGCCGCATCCTTGGCATGGGCGATGTGCTGAGCCTGATCGAGCGCGCGCAGGAGACGGCCGACGAAAAGGCAGCCGAAGAGACCGCCAAGCGGATGATGGAGAACAAGTTCGACATGAACGACATGCTGGACCAGTTCGCACAGATCCGCAAGATGGGCGGTGCAGGCGCGATGCTGAGCATGCTGCCCGGCGGCAGCGGCATCGATTCCAGTCAGGTCGATGAAAAGGCGTTCGACCGCATCGAGGCCATGATCTATTCCATGACCAAGGAAGAACGCGAGAAGCCCTCCATCATCAACCCCAAGCGCAAGCGCCGCATTGCAGCAGGCAGCGGTACCACCGTGGCCGACGTGAACAAGCTGCTCAAGCAGTTTGAGATGATGCAGAAGATGATGAAGCAGTTCAAGAAAAGCCCCAAGGGCTTTGCCCGCCGTCTGGGCGGCATGATGGGCAACCCCAATGCCTTCCGCGGACTGAAATAATTTTTGTGATACAACCCCCTTGCGGGTTTGTACAATATAATCAACATGCGCCCGCAAGGGCCGCACAAAACAATTTTTGGAGGATATTTACCATGGCAGTTAAGATTCGTCTGCGCCGCGTTGGCGCCAAGAAGGCTCCCTTCTATCGTGTTGTTGTTGCTGACAGCCGCTTCCCCCGTGACGGCCGTTTCATCGAAGAGATCGGCACCTACGATCCCAACAAGGAGCCCTCTGAGATCAAGATCGACGCTGAGAAGGCAAAGCAGTGGATCGCCAACGGCGCACAGCCCACTGATACCGTTCGCGTCCTGCTGAAGAAGTCCAACGTTCTGTAAGTAGGGAGGGCTGACTCATGCAGGAGCTGTTGCTGGCAGTTGCCCGCGGTCTCGTGGAGGATAAGGAAGCCGTTAAGGTCACGGTGGACGAGCCTCGCGAGGACGGCACCATCGTCTACCACCTGAGCGTGGCAGAGGGAGATATGGGCCGTGTCATCGGCAAGCAGGGCCGGATCGCAAAAGCCATTCGTGTGGTGATGCGCGCGGCTGCTGTGCGGGTCGATGAAAAGGTCCTTGTTGAGATCGACTGAGCACCCTACAGGCCCTTTGCCCTTGCGGCAAGGGGCCTTTTTGATTATAGGAGCAAGATTATGCAGCAATATCTGGAAGCGGGCAAGGTCGTGACCACCCACGGCGTGCGCGGCGAAATGAAGCTGGAGCTTTGGTGCGACGGCGTGAATTTTCTCAAAAAGGTGGGCAGGCTGTACCCCTCGGCACAGGGCGGCAGGGCCTATAAGATCGTGTCCATCCGCGCACAGGGCCAGATGGCTCTGCTGCAGCTGGAAGGCGTGGACGATATGGATGCTGCCCGTGCGCTGCGGGGGCAGGTGTTCTACTTTGACCGCAATGATGCCACCCTGCCCGCAGGCCGCTGGTATGTGGCCGACCTGATCGGGTGCGAAGTGCGGGATGCCGACACCGGCAGGGTGTACGGCGTTGTGACCAGCGTGGATCACCCCGGTGCACAGGATATCTACACCGTCAAAGCACCGAACGGCAAGGAATACATGTTCCCGGGCGTGGATGCTTTTCTGAAAGAGCGCAACCCGCCGGAGGGCTATCTCCTCGTCACCCCCATTCCGGGCCTGCTGGACGATGACTTTGACAGCGAACGGGAGGAAGAGTGAGCCATGGGAATGCGTGTGGATATCGTGACCCTGTTCCCGGAAATGTGCCAGCAGGTGCTGGATGCCAGCATCATCGGGCGCGCGGCAAAGAAGGGCTTTATTGAGACCCACTGCCACCAGATCCGGGACTACACCCTGAACAAACAGAAGCAGACCGACGATTACCCCTACGGCGGCGGCTGCGGCATGGTGCTGTACGCTCAGCCCATCGCAGACTGCCTGCGTGCTGTGCAGCAGGAAGTGGCTTCACAGGGCCGTCCGGCCCCGCATATCGTGTTCCTGACGGCAGGCGGCCAGCGCTACACCGAGGAGCACGCAAAGCGGCTGGCCCAGTACGATAACCTGACACTGGTATGCGGCCACTATGAGGGCATCGACGAGCGTGTGATCGATGCTTTTGCGGATGAAGAGATCTCCATCGGTGATTACATCCTCACCGGCGGCGAGCTGGCCAGCCTTGTGGTGGCGGACAGTGTGCTGCGCCTGAAGCCCGGCGTGCTGGCTGAGCAGAAGGGCTACGAGGAAGAAAGCTACTGGGACGGCCTGCTGGAGTATCCCCAGTACACCCGCCCCGAGGTGTGGGAAGGCCGCGCCGTGCCGCAGGTGCTGCTGGGCGGCGACCACCAGAAGATCGATGCATGGCGCGGAGAACAGAGCCGGGAGCGCACCCGCCTGCGCCGCCCGGAGCTGTACGAGAAGTGGTGTGAGACCCACCCTGTGACCGAGCTGCCCAAGTGGAAGCGCGGCGAGAACATGCGCCTTGTCAAGACCGACGAGCAGTTTGCTGCCGCTGCCCGCATTTTTGTGGAGGGACGGCGTGCGACCTGTGCCGAGAACTGGACCCCGGAATACTGTGCCAGCCTCAACGAGGAAGAATATCTTTTGCAGCTGCGGCAGGAAAAGGCCGCAGGCTGGGTGTGCTACCTGCACACCACCAAGGATGTGCCGGACGGCATCGTGAGCATCAACCACAAGGTGGGGCACATCGAACATCTGTTCGTCACTGAAAAAGCCCGCGGCAGGGGCATTGGCATGAAGATGCTGGACTTTGCCCGCAGGAAGCTGCCGGAGCATCCGCACCCGGTGCTGAGCGTGCTGAACACCAACACCCGCGCCATAGCGCTTTACACCCGCATGGGCTGGAAGCTGACCAGCGGCACCGAGCTGGAGTTCACGCCGGAGCAATATCCGGCTGTGGTGAAAAAGTGCGCGCTGGTCTGGATGCGGTACGAGGGCAGCGCACAGAAGTAACTCCGGGCGGCAGCTGCAGGTGCATCGGACAGCGAAAAAGGCACGAAAATGGATGCTCGGACCGGAGGGTATGGTGCTGGAAACGCACAAAAATGGCCGAGATATTGCCCGATGGTCGAAAAAATGTTGAAAACTTTTGTATCTACCCTCTAACCTTCGGGGAATAATTTTATTATCTTTGTATAAATAATGAAAAATGGGCCGCTTTTCATTGGAGAAACCGCCAAAAATGCGCCGGGGGGCTGTACAACCGTTTCGACTTGCGCTAAAATAATCGTAACGCAACAGGCACAGGATACAGATTCTATACCCAAAACGATATTAGATAGGAGCGCTTTACTATGTACGTGAAAGAAGTTACCGTTGAAAATCAGGTTGGTCTGCACGCTCGTCCGGCTACCTTCTTCATCCAGAAGGCTAACGAGTTCAAGTCTTCCATCTGGGTCGAGAAGGAAGAACGCCGCGTGAACGCAAAGAGCCTGCTGGGCGTTCTGTCTCTGGGCATCGTGGGCGGTACCACCATCCGCATCATCGCTGACGGCGCTGATGAGCAGGCTGCTGTTGACGGCCTGATCAAGCTGGTGGAGTCCGGTTTTGCTGAGTAATTTGTGTCTATAAATGGAGCGGCGGGGGAACCTGCCGCTTTTTGTTTTTCAAGGAGAATCCATGACCAAAGCTGAACTGTATCAGAAAGCCTGTATGCTGCCGCTGCTGCCCGGCGTTTATATCATCCGGGATAAGACAGACACCATCATTTATATCGGCAAGGCAAAGCGGCTGCGCATCCGGGTGAGCCAGTACTTCCGCGAGGGCGTGCCCCACGACAACAAGGTCAGCCAGATGATCGCCCATGCCTATGCCTTTGACGTGATCGTCTGCCAGAGCGAGTTTGAAGCGCTGGTGCTGGAAGCCAGCCAGATCAAGGCCCACACGCCGAAGTATAACATCCTGCTCAAGGATGATAAAGGCTACAGCTATATCAAGGTGACAAAGGAGCCATGGCCCAGGCTCTCCTTCGTGCTGCAAAAGGAGGAGGACGATGCCGAGTATATCGGCCCCTATACCTCCAGCTTTGCGGCCCGGCAGATGGCGGAAACGGCCATGGATGCCTTTCTGCTGCCGCGCTGCAATAAGCGCTTCCCGCAGGAGATCGGCAAAGGACGGCCCTGCCTGAATGCACACATCGGCAAGTGCATGGCAGTGTGCAGCGGCAGGATCAGCTGCGAAAACTACAATCAGGCCGTCAAGAGCGCCGTGCACCTGATCCGCTATGGCAAAAAGGACATCCTGAAGATCCTTAATGAGCGGATGCAGGAGGCCTCGGACCGGCTGGAATTTGAGACGGCGGCCCTGCTGCGGGACCAGATCGCGGCCATCACCAAGGTGAGCGCTGGGCAGAAGGTCATTGTGGACCCGGATGTGGAGATGGATGTGGTGGCGCTGGCAGGCACGCCGGACAGCGTGTGTGCGGCGGTGCTGCGCTTCCGGGACGGACGGCTGACCGATAAGCGGGAATTTTTGTTCCACGATACCTCGGACATTGCCGCCGTGCGGGAGGAATTTCTGCCCCGGTATTATCTGGATGACGAACAGATCCCCAAGATCATTGCGGTGGACGAGCTGCCGCCGGACAGCGACGCTTTGCAGCAGGCGCTGAACGAAAAGCGCGGCAGTGAGGTGCAGCTGTATGTGCCCCAGCGCGGCGATAAGGCCCATCTGGTGGAGATGGCCCACACCAACGCGGTGGAGCGTCTTGCCCGGGAGAGCGGCCGCTATGCCCGGGAGGAAAAGCTGCTGGACGAGCTGGCGCAGGTGCTGGGCCTTGCAAAGCCGCCCCGGGCCATTGAGAGCTACGATATCTCCAACTGGGGCGATGGCTCCAGCGTCTGCGGCATGGTCACCTTCAGGGATGGCAAACCCTATAAGGCGGGCTACCGCAGATTCAAAATGAAGACCGTTGCGGGCACTGACGACTATGCATCACTGGCAGAGACTGTCTCCCGGCGGGCGGCAGAGTACGAAAAGTACGCAGAGCTTGCAAAAAAGGGAGAACCCTGCAGCAACTGGTTCGGGCAGAAGCCGGATCTGCTTTTGATGGACGGCGGCAGGGGGCAGGTGAGTGCGGCAAAAGAAGCATTGGCCGGGACTGCCCTTGCGGATGTGCCGCTCTACGGCATGGTGAAGGACGACCACCACCGCACCCGCGCCATTGTGGACAGCGACGGCCGGGAAATTGCCATCAATATGAACCGGGGCACCTTTACCTTTATCACGGCCATTCAGGACGAGACCCACCGCTTTGCCAATGCCTACCGCAAGCAGCAGATGAAGCAGAAGAGTTATTCCTCCACCCTGACGGAAATCCCCGGCATCGGCCCCAAAACGGCCAAGGCGCTGATGGCCCAGTTCAAAAGCGTGGGTGCGGTGAAGGAAGCCACGCCTGACCAGCTGGAAAACACCCCCGGCGTGGGCAAACAGACGGCACAGATCATCTACGATTATTTTCATGCATAATGAAAGAAGACTATGGACAAAACAAAACAGGAAAGTGATTATTTTTATATCTGGAAAGCTTTAGCATGCACCCTTGTGGTATTTATTCACTGCCCATTTCCTGGTGCTGCCAGATGGATTTTAACGGCGGCAGCGCGGATCAGTGTACCGTTTTTCTTTTCGGTATCCGGCTGGTATCTGTTCCGAACCGATGACTCCGAACAGCAGGTGGAACAGCTGAAAGGCAAAATAAAAAAGACGGCACATATGCTGCTCCGAGTTGGTGCAGCGTACACCCTGTTTGCAGTGATAGTGGAACTGTCTGTGGGAACATTTATTCCTGAATGGCTTTCAGAAAAATTCAGCATTTCTGAAATTTTAAAGCTACTGGTGTATAACAGTAATAGTCTGGTAGACAGCTACGCATGGCATTTATGGTGGCTGTTTGCCATGCTGAACTGCTACGTAGTGCTTTACTGCTGGAAAAAACTGTGCAAAGATTTTAACTTGGAAAAATATGGCAATAAAATTGGCATAGTGCTTTTGGCGGTGATGCTTATCTTGCAGGCAGTTGTTCCACAAAAGTTGGCATGGTATCGGAACTGGCTTTTTGAAGGAATGCCGTTTATTCTGATTGGAATATATGCCCAAAAGAATAGACTGCCCGCGATGTTTAAACTGCCGACAGCTTTTTGGCTTGTGATGAGCGTTCTGGAGGCTCATGCTTTTGGAAAGAAAGAAATTTATTTCAGCACGGTGCTGGCAGTGCTTTCAATTCTGAACAGGGGACATTTTACAAGTTTTGCATGGATGTCGGAACGACTGAAAAAGGTATTGGTTCATATTGGCAGGGAGCTGTCTGCTGAAGTTTACTGCTACCATCTGATGATTTATACCACCTTGATTTTTCAGATCCATATAGATGGTGATGTATGGGGAGTGTGCAGAACGTTTCTGGTGCTGGGCTTATCGATGCTTCTTGCAGAACTGTTATACCGGACAAAAGTAAAAACACATAAAAAGCAGTTAGTATAATAATAAAAAGACCCTCGATCCTTAGCTTTCAAAGGACTGAGGGTCTTTTACGATTTGAGAAAAGCTTTAGTTCTCCGCAGAAATATCCTGACCGAAATACTTTTCGCTCAGCTCCTTCAGGGTGCCGTCGGCACGCAGCTCGTCGATGGCGGTGTTGATGGCATCCAGCAGGGTGGCGCTGGCATCGCCCTTGCGCAGAGGAATGGCAACGTGGGATGCGTCCTCGGTCTGGGCCACCAGCTTGAAATCTGCATCCGGGTGGACGTTCAGGTAATCGTAGAAGGAGACATCAGCGTTCAGGGTGGCATCGATGCGGCCGGCGGTGAGCAGCTGGATGGTTTCTTCCAGCGTGTCGATGCCCTGTACGGTGGCACCATAGCTTTCGGCCAGTTCCATGTAGGTGGAAGCAAGGCTGTTGGCGGTGGTCTTGCCCTTCAGGTCTTCAAAGCTGGTGATCTCGTCGTTATCCTTGCGGACGGCAAGGGCAGTGTGGATGTAGCCGTAGGGCTCGGTGAAATCATAGGTCTTGGCGCGCTCATCGGTCACTTCCACGCCGTTGCACACGATGTCGTAGCGGCCTGCGTCCAGACCGGCAAACAGGCTGTCCCAGTCGCTTTCCACGTACTCCGGCTCCACGCCCAGCTTTTCGGCAATGGCGCGGGAGACTTCCACATCGTAGCCTACCAGAGTATCGGATTCGTCGTGGTAGCTCCAGGGCTGCCATGCGCCTTCCAGTGCAACAATCAGCTTGCCGCTGGACTGGATGTTGGACAGCTGGTCGCCGGCAGCAGGAGCCACAGAGGCGGCCGTGCCGGAAGCAGCGGTGCTGCCGGAAGAATTGGAGCAGCCGGACAGAGTCAGCACGCCGGCAGCGGCCATGACGCTCATAAGAGAAATAAAGGTTCTGCGTTTCATAATGATAAGTCCTTTCAGTAGATACTATAAGTTGGCAGGTCATCGGGAAGCTTTCTCCTCGGACGCGAGTACGGGTTGCGGCACCCAGCGGATGCTTCGTGCTTTGAGCAGCACTCGCATCCTGCTGGCCGCTGTCCCAACAGCAACTTCCTGTTTCCGCCACTGGCGGCGGTCGTTGCTGTTGCAGGCCATTCCATCGCCCGCCCTATTGCCTTCGGCAACAGGGTCCCACCCCAGCGGACGGTCCTCAGAGAAACTTCCCGCCGTCCTGCTGGGACAGATGCAGCTGTCCATTACGACCCTTTTGGTGAAAATGTGTTTGGAGCGGCCCGCAGGCCGCGACAAACACGAAATAAAAACAAAATCCCGCTGATTATGGCCAGAGCGAAGCGGAGGCCATTCTAAATGGTAACCTCACTCGGTGTGAGCGATCTTGCGCAAAAATTCGCGGGTGCGCTCCTCTTTGGGGTTGGCGAAAAACTCATGCGAGGGAGCCTGCTCCACTACCACGCCGTTCTCCATGAAAACGGTCTTGGAGGAAACATTGCGGGCAAAACCCATCTCGTGGGTGACCACCAGCATGGTCATGCCCTCTTCGGCCAGCTGCCGCATCACGGCCAGCACTTCGCCAGTCAGCTCCGGGTCAAGGGCTGAAGTCGGCTCGTCAAAATAGATGATCTCCGGGTCGGAGGCCAGCGCACGGGCAATGGCCACGCGCTGCTGCTGGCCGCCGGAAAGCTGGCGCGGATAGTAGTCGGCTCGGTCGGCAAGGCCCACCTTTTCCAGCATCCTCATGCCAACGGCATCCGCCTGCTCTTTGGGCATTTTGCGGGCAATGATGAGGCCCTCGGTCACGTTCTGCAGGGCAGTCTTGTTGCGGAACAGATTGTAGCTCTGGAACACAAAGGCCGTCTTTTTGCGCAGCCGGGCAATGTCGGCGCGGCTGGCCTTGGCAAGGTCGAACGTCTCGCCGTCAAAGGTGAGCTGGCCTGCGTCGGCAGTCTCCAGAAAGTTCAGACAGCGCAGCAGGGTGGTCTTGCCGGAGCCGGAGGGGCCGAGGATGGCCACTACATCGCCCTTTTCCACGGTCAGGTCCACGCCGCGCAGCACCTGCAGCTCGCTGGTCACTTTGCGTGCACCGGGCCGGTGGAAGATGCCTGCCTGCAGGCGGGGCTTTGTGTAGGTGAAAAAGGACTTGTGGACGTTTTTGATCTCTAACATGGACATGGTTGCCACACTCCTTTCTTACTGGAAGCCGTGGGCGTTGAGCCGACGTTCCAGCAGTGCCTGCAGCTTGGTAATGACCGTGCAGAACAGCAGATACACCACGGCCACCTCACAGTAGATGGGCAGGAAGATGTAGGTGCGGGCGGCCACGCGCTGACCGGCCATGAACAGCTCGGCTACCGTGATATTGGACGCCAGCGAGGTGTCCTTGATCATGCCGATGAGCGAGTTGGAGAGGGCGGGCACTGCGGTGCGCAGGGCCTGCGGCAGCACGATGCGGCGCATGATCTGCCACCAGCTCATGCCCACGCAGTAACCGGCTTCCAGCTGGCCCTGCGGCACGCTTTCCAGTGCGCCGCGCATGGTCTCGGCACAGTAGGCACCCTCGTTGAAGGCAAAGGCGATGACCGCAGCAGGGAAAGCGTCCAGCATGATGCCCACGCTGGGCAGACCATAAAAGATGATGAACAGCTGCACCAGCAGCGGCGTGCCGCGGATGACCCAGATGTAGAACCGCGCGATCTGCCGCAGCACCGGCACATTGGCGTACTGCACCAGCGCAACGGCCACGGCAATGATCATGGCAAAAAAGAAGGAGACCAGCGTGAGCGGGATGGTCATGGTAAGGCCTGCCGTGAGGATACGGGGCAGGGCCTCCGCCAGCACGCTGACCGTACGGTTGGAAAGAAATGCTTCAAACATGAAAAATGTTCCCTCAGAACGGTATTCAAATACTTTGTAAATCGGAAGAACAAAGGTATTATAAGGCTTGGAGTGCGCTTGAAGTCAAGGGCTTTTTCTAAAATTCCTACAAAACCTACCAGAATACTATAGCATGAATCCGGATGGAGTGCAAACGGTTTGCTCAAAACGCGTGATGTGTACAAAAACGGACGACTCATCTGGAAAACTTTGTGCAATGCGGCAAGCGGTTGACGGCGCACCGGCTTTCGTGTACAATGAACATAACAACGCGCACCGGGCTTGGCCCGGCACAGGCGCAAATTCACCGCAGAGGGTGCAGTGCCCTTTGCGCGGTGCAGACACGGAGGACACGAACGTGACGAAGAAAAAAATTGGCGTTCTGGGTGCAGGTACCTGGGGCATGGCTCTGGCACGGATGCTGTGTGTCAGCGGCAATGATGTGCAGGTGTGGTCGGCGCTTCCGGCTGAGGTGGAGAACCTTTCCGCTACGCGGGTGCACCCCAATCTGCCGGGCATGAAGATCCCGGAAGAGCTGCAGTTTACCAAGAGCATTGAGGAAGTGTGCACTGGCAAGGATGTGCTGCTGTTTGCAGTGCCGTCGGTATTTGTGCGCTCCACCACGGCCAAGGCCCGGCCTTACATCCCGGACGGCCAGATCCTTGTGGACGTTGCCAAGGGCATGGAGCCGGACACCTTATATACCATGACCGAGGTCATCGCCGACGAGCTGAACAAAGAGGGTGGCCCCCAAAACGCAAAGCTGGTGGCCCTTTCCGGCCCGACCCATGCGGAAGAGGTGGCGCTGGACATGCCCACCACCATCGTTTCGGCCTGCCCGGATGAAGCCGCTGCCGAGTATGTGCAGGATGTGTTCAGCAACACCTGTATGCGTGTGTACACCAACGCCGACATCAAGGGCGTGGAGCTGAGCGGCGCGCTGAAGAATGTGATTGCGCTGGGTGTTGGCATCTCCACCGGCCTTGGCTACGGCGACAACGCCCGCGCAGCCCTCATCACCCGCGGCATTGCCGAGATCGCCCGGCTGGGCGTGGCCATGGGCTGCAACATCCACACCTTTGCGGGTCTGGCCGGTATCGGCGACCTGATCGTGACGGCGACCAGTATGCACAGCCGCAACAACCGCGCCGGCATTCTGATCGGCAAGGGCAAAAGCCCGGAGCAGGCCGTGAAGGAGGTCGGCATGGTGGTGGAGGGCATCAATGCACTGCCTGCCGCTATGGAGCTGGCAGCAAAGTACAATGTGGAAATGCCCATTGTGCAGACGGTGAACGCCATCGTGAAGGAGGGCATGAGCGCCAGCGACGCGCTGCGCACCCTGATGGACCGCAACCGGAAGAACGAGATGCCGCAGGGCTACGAAAAAGTCTGAATTTTAAGGGAGAAGGCACAGCTGTCTGCAGATGGCTGTGCCTTTTTTGCTGCGCGGCCTGCCCACTGGCCGAAAACACAAAATAATTCAAATTTTTTACCGAAATCAGACGTAAAAGGGTAGAAGGTCGGGAAACTTTCTGCTATACTGAAACAGAACGCAAAAACCGGGGGACGTTTTGTGCACCCTGTCGGAGAGAAAGAGAGGAATCTGCCATGCCGTCAACTTATGCACACCGCCGCTTTGGCACCAATGTGCTGGAACATCTGCCGGATGAACTGCGTGCTCAGCTGGAACAGAACCGTGAGCTTTACGATATCGGCCTGCACGGGCCGGACCTGCTGTTTTATTACCATGCTGCCAAGTCCAACCCGGTGGGTGCATTGGGCAATGCCATGCACGAGGAGCCGGGGCGGGTCTTTTTTGACCGGGCGCGTAAGGTGGTGCACTGCGAGACGGATCGGGATGCCGCACTGGCCTATGCACTGGGTTTTGTTTGCCACTTTGCGCTGGACAGCACCTGCCACCCGTATGTGGAGCAGTTCACCCGGGAAAGCGGCGTGACCCACTGCGAGATCGAGACCGAGTTTGACAACATGCTGCTGCGCCGGGACGGATACGACCCGCTGAAGTTTTTCACAGCCAGCCATATCCACCCGTCGGAACAGAATGCAAAGGCAATCGCGCCCTTTTACGAGGGCATCTCGGAGCAGGTGGCACTGGAAGCGCTCAAGGGCATGATCTCAGTGCACAGGCTGCTGCAGGTATCCAATCCTGTCAAGCGCTGGGTGGTGCTGACAGGCATGAAGGTGGTGGGCAAATACGACATGCTGCACGGCCTTGTGGCAGATCCGCAGCCGAACCCGAAGTGCGTGGAGAGCGGCAAGCGGCTGGAAGAACTGTATGCGCAGGCGCTTCCGCTGGCAGAAACGCTGATTTTGGAATTTGTGGCAAAGCTGGACACGGACCAGCCCCTGAGCAAGGCCTTTGACCACACCTTCGGGGAGTTTTGAGCGGGCACAAAAAATGAGGGTGCACCGCCCGGCGGTGCGAGAGGAAACAAGATGAAACATGAAAAATTCAAGATGACACCGCTGGAACGCGCGTGGATCCTGTACGATGTGGGCAACTCGGCCTTTGTGCTGATGATCGCCACACTGGTGCCCATTTTCTTTAATGCGCTGGCCGAGGCCGGGGGATTGAGTCCGGTGAACTATCTGGCCTACTGGGGCTATGCAAGCTCGGTGGTCACGGTGATCACGGCAGTGCTGGGACCGATTTTGGGCACGCTGGCCGATACCAGAGGCTTTAAAAAGCCCATCTTCATGCTCTGCCTGTTCGTGGGCGTGGCAGGCTGCTGTGCCATGGGCCTTGCCACTACTTGGCTTCCGTTCCTGATCATCTTCATCCTTGCAAAGATCGGCTTTTCGGGCAGTCTGGTGTTCTACGATTCCATGCTGGGCGATGTGACCACCCCGGAACGCATGGATGTTGTGTCTTCGCAGGGCTATGCATGGGGCTACATTGGCAGCTGCGTGCCCTTTGTGGTGTGTCTGGCACTGGTGCTGGGCAGCGGGGCTATCGGTCTGAGCCAGATGACCGCCCTTTCCGTGGCGCTGCTCATCACCGCTGTGTGGTGGCTGGGCACCACCTTGCCGCTGCTGCGGAACTATAAGCAGATCAACTATGTGGAGGTAGAGCAGCACGCCATCCGGCAGAGCTTTGTGCGCATCGGCCACACCCTCAAGCATCTGCGCGAGGATAAGCAGGTGTTCTGGTTCCTGCTGGCCTTCTTCTGCTACATCGATGGCGTGTATACCATCATCGATATGGCCACCGCCTACGGCACGGCACTGGGGCTGGAGACCACCGGCCTTTTGCTGGCCCTGCTGGTAACGCAGATCGTGGCCTTCCCTTCGGCGCTGATCTTTGGACGGCTGAGTGCAAAATACCCGTCCAGCCAGCTTATCCCGGTCTGCATCGCGGCCTACACCGGCATTGCGGTGTTCGCCTTCTTCCTGACCAGCCAGTGGCAGTTCTGGGTACTGGCCGTGCTGGTGGGCATGTTCCAGGGCGGCGTGCAGGCACTGAGCCGCAGCCACTTTGCCAAGATCATCCCGGCGGAAAAATCCGGCGAATACTTTGGCCTGTTCGACATCTGCGGCAAGGGCGCGTCCTTCCTTGGCACCATGATCGTGAGCGTGGGCAGCCAGCTGACCGGCAGCGCCAATGTGGGCATTGGGATGCTGGCGCTGCTGTTTGCAGTGGGCTTTGTGCTGTTCCGGGTGTCCTGCCGGACTGAGGGTGCAAAACAGGTGTGAAAAATACGATTTAAAATTGCCGATGCTTTCGCTTTGGCAATATCAGAGGAAATATTATTTTATAATTTTGCAAACAAGCCAGCCCTGCGGGGCCGGCTTGTTTCCTTTTTCACGGGAAGCGAATGGTTGAAAATCGTCCTTCTGGTTATTATTAACAAACCGGTAATTGTCTTTTTGAGCGGCGAATGATACAATAGTGTCAAACGATTTCAAAACCACAAAGGAGAAAACGAAATGGAACGATTTCCCGGTTATACCCTCGTGCGTACCGAGGACTGCCCTGAACAGCACGGAACCCTGACCGTGCTTACCCACGATGTGAGCGGTGCCACGGTGCTGCTGGTGGAAAATGAGGATACCAACAAGGCGTTTGGCATCGGCTTTGGCACCTTCCCGTCCGATGACACCGGCGTGTTCCACATTCTGGAGCACTCGGTGCTGGCAGGCAGCGAAAAATACCCGGTGACCTCGCCGTTCTTGCAGCTGCTCAAAAGCAGCATGGCATCTTTCCTGAATGCGATGACCTTCCCGGATAAGACGGTCTACCCGTTTGCTACGCCCAATGAGACCGACTTCAAAAACCTGATGGATGTCTACCTGAACGCGGTGTTCTGCCCGCTGGCCATGGTGGACAAGAGCGTGTTTGAGCAGGAGGGCTGGCACCGCAGTGCCGACGGCACCGTGAGCGGAGTGGTGTACAACGAGATGCAGGGCGCTCTGGCTGCACCGGATGCTCAGTTGGAAAATGCACTGGAACGGGCCATGTTCCCGGATACGGCCTACGGCTTTGTTTCCGGCGGCGACCCGGCCAGCATCCCGGCGCTGACCTATGAAAAGTATAAGCGGGTATATCACCGCCACTACAGCGCCGACAACTGCTGCATTACCCTCTATGGCAAAATGGATATGGCTGAAAAGCTGGAACTGCTGGACGGGGATTATCTTTCAAAAATGCCCAAGGGCACCAGCCGTCCGCAGCTGACCGTGCAGCACGAGCAGGCGGGTGCCTGCGTGGAACTGCCCTACTATACCGAAAACCCGGAGCCGGACGAGGTGCAGTGTGCTCTGGCATGGTACACCGGTGCCTTTGCAGACCGGGAGCGGCAGCTGGGCGTGGAGATCCTGCTGGATGCCCTGCTTGGCACCAATAACTCCCCGCTGAAGGCGGCGCTGCTGGCCGAAAAGCTGGGCGCAGATATTGACATTGGCTTTGACGACAGCACCCTGCAGCCGGTGCTGGAACTGGTGCTGCGCGGTGCCACCGAGGGGAGCGCTCGCAAGTTTGCTGCCGCTGTGCGCAAGGCGGTAGACGGCATTCTGGCCGAGGGCATCCCGCAAGAACTGCTGTTGGCTTCGCTGAACGCAGCAGAGTTTGCATCGCTGGAGCGCCCGGGCACCCTGCCAGACGGCGTGCTGGATGCCATCAACGCTTCCACCGGTTGGCTGCACACCGGCGACCCTGCCCTGCTGCTGCACACGGACAGGCTGTTTGCTTCCCTGCGGGAAAAGATGGCCGCTGGCTGGTTCGATGGGCTGCTGCGTGAGCTGTTTGCACCGGCTCCGGTGCAGGTGGTGCAGGTGCCCACCCTGCCTGAAAAGGAGGAGGGCGAACCCATCCGCACCGACGGCAAGCTTGTGCTGGAGCACCCGCTGACCGTTGCCGACCTTGGCGACGGAGCAAGGACGGCCCCAGGCGAGCGGGAACTTCTGGCCGGTGCGCAGCTGGTGCATCACCCTTCGGCAGGCAACCTGTACCTGAACTTCTACTATGACCTTGGCAATGTGAAGCCCGAGGACATGCCGTATCTGGACCTGCTGACCGATGTGCTGGACGAGCTGGACAGCACCGAACACACCGCTCAGCAGCTGAACACTCTGCGCAGCACATGGCTGGGCGACAGCCGCACCCAGCTGGACATCTGGACCGGGCGGCAGGAGGGTGCACCCTGCCACGCCAAGCTGAGCCTGTGCCTGAGCCTTCTGGAACGCAGTCTGGAAAAGGCTGTGGAGCTGGGCGGCGAATGGCTGTATGATACCATCCTCACCGGCCCGGCGGCAGAAGCTGCCTTTGCACGGGTGATGAGCCAGCAGAAGCTGAACATGGAACAGCAGTTCATCCAGCAGGGCAACGTATACGCAGCCACCCGCGCCAGTGCCCACTACACGGTGGACGGTGCGGTGAGTGAACGCTGCAGCGGTGTGAGCTATTACAGGTTCTTGTGCGGCGTGCAGGAGCGCGGCAATTGGGCAGCACTGGGCGAAAAGCTGGATGCCCTGCGCACAGAGGTGCTGCAGCACGCGGAGCTGACGGTCAGCCTGTATGGCAGCGAGGATGCCCTTGCAAGGCTGCGCACTCTGCTGCCGGACAGCCGCTTTGCTGCCGAGGGCCGCGCTGCGGCAAAGCCCTATGTGGAACCGCTGACACCGCCGGTGAACGAAGCATTTATCATTGACGGCAGTGTGAACTACGATGTACAGGTATGGCCCATGGAGCGCCGCAGCGACCGCAAGGCGCTGGCCCGCGTGATGAGCTACGAATACCTGTGGCACAACATCCGCGAGGTGGGCGGCGCTTACGGCACTGGAATGCTCTCCTCGGACGGCGTGGAATACCTGTACACCTACCGCGACCCCCATGTAAAGGAAAGCTACGACACCTTTGCAAAAGGCCCGGCAGAGCTGGCAGCACGGGAGTACACCGAAAAAGATCTGAACGATTTTATTGTGGGTACTGTGGCCAAGCTGGACACCCCCCGCAAGCCGCGTGCTGAGGCCCGCGAGACGGACCGCCGGTATTTCTGCGGCATCACGGATGAAATGATGGCGGCAGACCGCAAAGCCCTGTGTGCGGTGGATGCCGCACTGCTGAAGGAGCAGGCCGCAGAGCTGGGTGCCGCCATGGCAAACGGCGTGCGGGTGGTGTTTGGCAGCAAGGATGCTGTGGAAGCCGCAAAAGAACTGTTTGATACGGTAGAGACCCTGTAAGCAAAGAGCCTTCCATCCCGCCCGGGACATGCGCTGACAGGATAAAAGTGCCTGATGATACGAAAAATGTCATCGGGCACTTTTACTTTTTGTAAAGAAACGGAAAAATTTAAAAAGCAGGGTTGACGCGGCAAAAAAGCAGTGGTAAAGTAATGGGCGGAAAAGGCAAAAAGTGTCTTTTTACAACAGGAAAACGAGGTGGTTGTCATGGAACCTGCTGGCAGTAGCAGCAGTCTTTCTCCCCGATTATTTTATATAATGGCAGCCGCCGTTTCTGCTTTGCGCAGACCCTGCTGTGTGTGAATGCACACGGTGCGTGTTTGTGTTTCCTGAAAAGAAGAAACGAGAGCTGCCACTGAAAAGGAGGCAGCTTTTTTATGTCTGAAATCTCGATCGATACCCTCAAGACCATGCTGGCAAATCTGGACGATGCCAAGAAATACCAGAGCTTGCGGGATGTGATGGAAACTCTGCCCGCGCCTGACCTTGCGGCGGTGTTTGAGGATCTGCCCGCAGAAAAGCTCCCGGTGCTGTTCCGTCTGTGCCCGAAGGATCTGGCCGCAGATGTGTTCACCGAACTGACCCCTGAGACCCAGCAGAAGCTGATCGACGGCCTGACCGATACCGAGCTGAAGGCTGTGGTGGACGAACTGTTCGTGGACGATGCCACCGACCTTGTGGAGGAAATGCCTGCCAACGTGGTCAAGCGCATTCTGGGTCAGGCCGACCCCGCCACCCGCCGCATGATCAATGAGCTGCTCAAGTACCCGGAGGACTCAGCCGGCGGCGTGATGACCACCGAGCTGATGGAGCTGCGGCCGGACATGACCGTGGCACAGGCCATGGAGGCCATCCGCAGGAATGGCTTTGACAAGGAGACCATCAACAACTGCTATGTGACCGATGACAGCCGCAGGCTGATCGGCGTGGTGTCCCTGCGGGCGCTGGTGCTGGCAAAGAACACAGAAGAGCCTATCAAGGACCTGATGGATTTCAATGTGGTCAGCGTGAGCACCACCACCGATCAGGAGGATGTTTCCAACCTGTTCGAGAAATACGGCTTTCTGGCCATTCCGGTCGTGGACGCGGAAAACCGGCTGGTGGGCATCGTGACCATTGATGATGCTATCAGCATCCTGCAGGATGAGGCCAGCGAAGATATTGCAAAGATGAACGCAATCGGCCCCTCCGACAAGCCCTACTTCAAGCAGAGCATGTGGGACCTGTACAAGAGCCGCGCACCGTGGCTGCTGTTTTTAATGATCAGCGCCACCTTCTCCAGCATGGTCATCCGCGGATACGAGGATGCACTGGCCGCTGTGACCGTGCTGACCGCCTACATCCCCATGCTGACCGACGCAGGCGGCAACGCGGGCAGCCAGAGCACTTCCACCATCATCCGCGGCATGGCAGTGGGCGACATCCAGCCCCACGACCTGCCCCGCATCCTCTGGCGTGAGAGCCGCGTAGCCCTGATGTGTGGCGGCACGCTGGCCGTATGCAATTTTGTAAAGCTGCTGGTGTTTGACCGCATCGCGGCTCCGGTGGCGCTGGTGGTGTGCCTGACTTTGATCTGCACCGTTCTGCTCTCGCAGCTGATCGGCGGCATTCTGCCGGTGGCGGCAGAAAAGCTGCATGTGGATCCGGCCGTGATGGCTTCACCCCTGATCACCACCATTGTGGATACCACCACGCTGCTGATCTACTTCAACATTGCAAAGATGCTGCTGCATCTGTAAAAGATACTCGGATCGGGATGCCCGGAGGCTCAGGAAAGCTTCCGGGCATTTTCTTTGCAAAAAGGCGGGCGGCAGGAACCGGGAATAGCAGGCGATTTGCAGAAAATTGCGGAAATGAAGCGAAAAAATGCGGAAGAACAGGGGTGAACTATTCCTGAAAATATTTTTCAAGATATACAAGAAATGAAAAAGCTGCAAAAACCGAACGATGCAACATTTTGTAATCTTTTTGAAAGAAAAACAACACATCATTTTTATATTTATCTAACGGTTGCAAAAGCATGAAAAATTGTGATGCTTCGCGAAAAGAAATCATCGACCCTATAAACCATTTGTTGAAATAGCACAAAATAAATCCGTCAATCTTGTGAACTTGTTCTCTTGAACAGTGGGGTGCTGCAAGGGTATAATACGAGCAGGAATTACAGGTGCATGCAAGATTGCTCCTGTGAAAATGCTGAGATACGAATTGAAGGAGAACATTATTATGAAAATGATTTCGCGTCGTGACTTCCTGAAGGCATCTGCTGTTGTTGGCGCAACTGCTGCTATGACCGCCTGCGGCGGCTCTTCCCCCACCAGCACCGCTGCTTCCAGCGTTGCTTCTTCCACCGCTGCTTCTGCCGCTGCTACCAACGGCTCTGCCAACATCGGCGTTTGCATCTATCAGTTTGCTGATAACTTCATGACTCTGTACCGCTCCGATCTGGAAGAGTACCTGAAGGACATGGGCTACTCCGTCACCATCATGGACGGCAAGAACGACCAGAACACCCAGACCGAGCAGATCAACACCTTCCTGCAGCAGGGCGTGGACGTGCTGGTCATCAACCCCGTGCAGACCACTTCCGCACAGACCATCGTTGATACCGTCAAGCCCTCTGAGACTCCTATCGTCTTCATCAACCGTGAGCCCGACAAGAGCGTTCTGGACTCCTACGCAGACAAGTGCTGCTACGTTGGTGCTGACGCACGTCAGTCCGGTACTTATCAGGGCGAGCTGATCCTGGAGACCGAGACTCAGGGCGATATCAACGGCGACGGCAAGATCACCTACATTATGTGCAAGGGCGACCCCGAGAACATCGATGCTCAGTACCGCACCGAGTACTCCATCAAGGCCCTGACCGATGCCGGCAAGGAAGTTGAGTGCCTGTACGAGTACCTGGACAACTGGGATCAGACCACCGCTCAGCAGGACGTTGCAAACGCTCTGTCTCAGTACGGCGACAAGATCGAAGTTGTCTTCTGCAACAACGACGCAATGGCACTGGGCGCTCTGCAGTCCATCCAGCAGGCTAACCGCACCGTCGGCAAGGACATCTATCTGGTTGGTGTCGATGCACTGGCTGAGGCTGTTCAGGACGTTCTGGATGGCAACATGACCGGTACCGTGCTGAACGACGACGTGGGTCAGGCTACCGCAGCTGCTGAGGCTACCAAGCTGTACGTTGAAGGCTCCAAGGTCGAGCAGTACTACTGGGTCGACTATGTGAAGGTGACCAAGGACAACGCTTCCGAGTACGTGAAGTAAGACCAAAGTTTTCCTGAAACAATGCAAGGTGCGCAGTGGACCTTGACGGCTTGAACAAAGCTATAAAGCGCGTGCGTGCGAGAAATATTCTCCGCGCACGCGCCTTGTTTTGAAAAAAGGTTTTTCTGCGGCCTTATAACAAACGACAAGGAGGCTCTACGGAATGTCAGAATACCGTCTGGTAATGAAAGGCGTGGTCAAGACCTTCCCCGGCGTCAAAGCGCTGGATCACGCCCAGTTGGAGCTTCGCCCCGGTAAGGTCATGGCGCTGATGGGTGAAAACGGCGCCGGTAAGTCCACACTGATGAAATGCATGTTCGGCATTTACAAGATGGACGAGGGCGAAATTGAATACGAGGGCGAAAAAGTTACCATCACCACCCCTCTGGATGCACTGAACCGCGGCATTGCCATGGTGCATCAGGAACTGCAGCCGATCCCGGCACGCACTGTGGCCGAGAACATCTGGCTGGGCCGTTACCCCACCAAAAAGTACGGTCCTGTTACGGTGGTGGATCACGCCAAAATGTACAAGGATACGGAGGAGCTGCTGAAAAAGCTGAAGCTGGAGATCAATCCCCATGCAAAGCTTGGCTCTCTGAGCATCGCACAGATGCAGATGGTGGAAATTGCAAAGGCTGTTTCCGCAAACTGCAAGGTGCTGATCCTGGACGAGCCCACTTCCTCGCTGACCGCAAACGAAGTGGAATCTCTGTTCCGCATCATGCGCGAGCTGAAGGCTCTGGGCGTGGCACTGGTCTATATCAGCCACAAGATGGACGAGATCAAGGTGATCGCGGACGAAGTCACCATCATGCGCGATGGCCAGTACATCGGTAAGTGGGACGTTGCCAACATGACCAAGGAAGAGATCATTGCAAAGATGGTCGGCCGTGAGCTGTCGAACCTGTATCCCCCGCTGGAGAACCATCCCTCGGACGAGGTCATGATGAAGGTGGAGGACTTCACCTCCATCCATCCGCGTTCCTTCCGCCACTGCAGCTTCGAGATCAAAAAAGGCGAGATCCTGGGCGTGGCCGGTCTGGTGGGCGCACAGCGCACCGAGCTGATGGAAGGCATCTTCGGCCTGCGTGCCCATACCTCTGGTAAGGTGTGGATCAAGGGCGAAGAGGTCAACATCAAGCAGCCCCGCGATGCCATCCAGAAGAGCGTTGCTCTGCTGACCGAGGACCGCCGTGCTACCGGCATTCTGGGCGTGCTGAGCGTTGCCGATAACATCTCCATTGCATCACTGGATGCCCTGCGCAAGGGCCCCATCATGCTGGACAACAAGAAGATCCTGGATCTGGTGGCTACCAACAAGGAAAAGATGGCCATCAAGGTACCCAGCCCCAAGACCCAGATCAAGAGCCTTTCCGGCGGCAACCAGCAGAAGGTGCTGATCGCCCGCTGGCTTGCCAACAACCCCGATGTGCTCATTCTGGACGAGCCTACCCGCGGCATCGACGTCGGTGCAAAGTATGAAATTTACTGCATCATCGCCGATCTGGCCAAGCAGGGCAAGAGCATTATCATGATCTCCTCCGAAATGAGCGAGATCATCGGTATGTCCAACCGTGTCATGGTCATGTGCGACGGCCGCATCACCGGCTTTATCGACGGCAAGGACGCTACGCAGGAAAACATCATGGCACTGGCTACCCAGTTCGAGACCGCACCTGACGCAGCTGCGGCAAATCAGTAATTAAGGAGGCTGTCTATCGTGGAAGCTACCAAAAAATTGAATGGCAAGGCTGTGGGCAAGTGGCTCAGCAACAACGCCATTATTATGATGATGCTGGCCATCACTCTGATCGTTGGCATCATGCACCCCAACTTCTTCTCCGGCACCAACATGATCAACCTGTTCAAGAACGTGTCCATCCGCTACATCATCGCGCTGGGCATTTCCGGCTGCCTGATCACCACCGGTAACGACCTGTCGGCCGGTCGTCTGGCTGGTTTTGCCGCCTGCCTTGCCTGCATTTTTGCGCAGACCGAGGGCGCATCCGGTAAGTTCTACCCCAACATGCACACCCTGTCCACCCCCGTGGTGTTCATTCTGGTTATTGCCATCTGCGCCATCGTGGGTCTGTGCAACGGTCTGGTGGTCAGCTACCTGAAGGTGCAGCCCTTCATTGCTACCTTGGGTATGCAGCAGGTGGTCTACGGTATCTGCCTGGTGTACACCGGCGGTACCCCCATCGGCTCTTTGAACAAAAACTTCACCTCTCTGGCCTCCAACACCATCATCGGTGTGCCTGTGCTGATCTGGATCGCTCTGATCGTGGCCGGGTGCTTCTGGTTCCTGTACAACAAGACCCGTCACGGCAAGTACATGTACGCCATCGGCGGCAACGAAGCTGCTGCTGAGGTGGCCGGTGTCAACGTCAACGCCACCAAGATCCGCATCTACATCCTGGCTTCCTGCATGTTCGGTCTGGCAGGCTGCCTGCTGGCTGCAAAGTCCGGCGGCGCATCCGTCAACACCGCACAGGGCTATGAGCTGGACGCCATCGCAGCCTGCACCATCGGCGGTGTTTCCACCACCGGCGGCGTTGGTACTGTTCCCGGCGTTCTGGTCGGCGTTCTGGTTTTTGAGCTGATGAAGGTGGCTCTGCAGTTCATGAATGTCAACTCTTCTTACACCTACATCGTTCAGGGTCTTGTCATTATCGTGGCTGTGGCCATCGATATCCGCAAGTATCTGGCAAAGAAGTAAGAGCTTTTTCTGTGGGTCGTCTGCTTTTGGGCAGGCGGCCCGCTTTTTTTATCTGCATTTGTGTGGTATTATAATAAAAACACCATCAGGAGGTACGTTATGGCACAGGAAAAACAGACACCCGAAGAGCGCGAGGCTGAACTTGCCCGCCGGGAAGCTGCCCTTGCGGCCCGGGAAGCACAGCTGGCGCAGGAACAGGCGGAGCTGGCAGGCCGGAAGGCAGACTTTGAGGAAGGCAAAAAGAGCCTGCTCAACAACGGTGACAAGAATTTTGTGAACGCGAAAGAAAAAATGTACGACCATTTTCCGCTGACCGTGCACCAGATGGATATTATCATCGGAGTGCTGTTTGCACTGATCGCACTGTTCCTTGTGCTGGGCGTGACCCACACCAGCTTCTTCGGGCTGTTCGGAGGGTAAGAATATAGGTGATTGTATTTCATCCGCAATATGCGTATAATTTAGGATAAAAGTTCTGCCGCATTGCGGCGGCAGGAAGAGGAGTGGTGATCTTGAAAAAGAAATGGCTCGCGGCGGCACTGGCAGGCATTCTGCTGGCAGCTGCGGTTCTGAGCGGATGTGCAGCGACAGAAAAGGCCAAACGGCTGCGCTTCGGTGTGGCTGGCGAGGGCGGCATCTACCGGGAGTTCGGTGAGCGGTTCGCAGCATTGGAAAACGAGACGGACAACGGGCAGGTGGAGCTGAAGGCTACCGCCGGTTCCGCAGCGAACCTGCGTCTGCTGACCGGCGAATACCTGCAGCTGGCCATTGCACAGGCAGACCTTGTGCAGGATGCCTATGACCAGACCGGCATCTTTGCCGACGAGGAGGAAAGCCGGGGCTTTGGTGCCGTGGCGGCGCTGTACACCGAGACCTGTCAGGTGGTGGTGCGGGTGGATTCCGACATCCAGTCCATTGAGGACCTGCATGGCAGGACGGTGAGCATCGGCGCGGAAGAATCCGGTTCGGAGCAGAACGCGCGGCAGATCTTATCTGCCTATGGCCTGAACGACAAGATGGTGAGCATGGTAAACCTGAACTATGAGGATGCCGCTGCCCAGCTGAAGGCGGGCAGGGTGGATGCCATCTTTATGACGGTGGGCGCGCCCAGCCCGGTGCTGACCGCTCTGGCAGGCGAGTGCGGCATCCGGCTGCTGAACGTGGACGGTGCGGCAGCACAGCGCCTGCAGAGCGCTTACAGCGCCTACAGCGGCGTTACGCTGCCGGCAGGCACCTATCCCGGACAGACGGAAGAGGTGCAGACGGTGGGTGTGAAAGCCGTTCTGCTGGCCAGCAACGCGCTGCCCGCAAAGCAGGTGCAGCAGCTGACACAGCTTCTGTTCTCCAGCCGGGAAGGGCTGGAAGAGCAGCTGGGCATCCCGCTGGATCCGGAGGAAAACGCAGTAGAGGGCGTTGGCATCCCGTTCCATGCGGGCGCGGCCGCATACTATAAGGCGGCAGGAATTACGGTCGATGAAGCGGCTGGGAACTGAGGGAAAGTAGAGCAATGAAGATCGAATTGGATATGTATCAGACACTGGCCGTTGCTGTGCTGGTGCTGATGCTGGGCAAATTTTTGCGGGCAAGGGTGCAGGTGCTGGAACGTTTCTGCATTCCGGCTCCGGTCATTGGCGGCGTGCTGTTCGCCATTTTTAACTGTGTGTGCTATGTGACCGGCGCTGCCGAGTTTGCATTTGATGATATTCTAAAGGAAGTCTGCATGGTGATGTTTTTCACCTCGGTGGGCTTCCAGGCAAACCTCAAGGTACTGAAAAGCGGCGGAAGAGCGATGATCGTGTTTCTGGGCGTGGTCATCGTGCTGATCGTCAGCCAGAACTTTGTGGCCGTGGGGCTGGCAAAGCTGCTGGGCGTGGATGCGCTGGTGGGCCTTTGCACCGGCTCCATCCCCATGGTGGGCGGTCACGGCACCGCCGGTGCCTTTGGCCCGGTGCTGGAGGACTTTGGCATTCAGGGGGCCACCACCCTGTGTACGGCAGCGGCCACCTATGGCCTGATCGCGGGCAGCATGATGGGCGGCCCCATCGGTAAGATGCTCATTGAGCGGCACAACCTGCTGGCCACGGTGGTACCGGAGGATGACAGCCTACTGGTGGAAGAAGAAATGAAGCACGAGCGCCACACCACCATGTACCCGGCGGCAAGCTTCCAGCTGATCGTCGCAATGGGCATCGGCACGGTGCTGTCCAGACTTCTAAGCCTGACGGGCATGACCTTCCCCATCTATATCGGTGCCATGATCGCGGCGGCCATCATCCGCAATGTGGGTGAGTATGGCGGCGGCTACACCGTGTATATGGGCGAGATCAACGATATTGGCGGCATCTGCCTTTCGCTGTTCCTGGGCATGGCCATGATCACCCTGAAGCTGTGGCAGCTGGCAGAGCTGGCCTTGCCGCTGATCGTGCTGCTGGCCGGGCAGACTCTGTTCATGATCCTGTATGTGGTACTGGTGGTGTTCAACATCATGGGCCGCGATTACGACGCGGCGGTGATCGTATCCGGCACCTGCGGCTTTGGCATGGGCGCAACGCCCAACGCTATGGCCAACATGCAGGCCATCTGCGATAAATATTCGCCCTCGGTCAAGGCGTATCTGCTGATCCCGCTGGTGGGCAGTCTGTTTGCGGACTTTCTGAACAGTCTGGTCATTACGGTGTTCATCAATTTTATCTGAAGCTGATCTTTACAGTTCGGGCGGGCTTCCGCACCGGGAAAGGAGACGTGCAATGTCGCTTTATCACCATCTGAAAACGTGGCTCGGAAAAAAGCGGGAGCATCCCCATGAGGAAGAAACCGTGGCCGTGCCGGAGATCCATACCGGCAAGGTGGCGCACCATGTGGACGCGGACGGCACTCCGGCGGCAGATAAGCCGATCCACTATGATAACGTGGCTATCCCGGAAGTGCATATCCACCCGCGGCGCAAATAACCCTGATCGCTAAAAAAGAATAGTTCCACGCCGGACAGCCCGGAGCGAATGCACAGGCTGTTCCGGATCACAGGAAGCAGAAAAGCTCCCGTCCATCATCAGGACGGGAGCTTTTTTGCTTGCGGTAAGATCAGCGGCTTAGAGGAACACGTACTTGAGGATGAACAGCACGGTCAGCACATACATCAGGGGGCTGATCTTCTTTTCCTTGGCCTTGCCGGTGACCAGATTGATCAGGGTCCAGGAGATCACGCCGATGGCGATGCCCTCGGAAATGCTGTAAGCGGTGGGCATGGCCAGAATGGTCAGGAAGGCGGGGATGCCCTCGCTGGGGTCATTGAAGTCGATCTTGACGGCGGAACCCATCATGTAGAAGCCCACGATGATCAGGGCCGGAGCCGTTGCAAAGGACGGGATGGTGAGGAACAGAGGGCTGAAGATGGTTGCCAGCAGGAATAGGATGCCGGTGGTCATGGCGGTCAGACCGGTGCGGCCGCCCTCGGTAACGCCGGAAGCACTCTCGACGAAGGTGGTGGTGGTGGAAGTGCCCAGCACAGCGCCTGCGCAGGTGGCGATGGAGTCGGCCATCAGTGCGCCCTTGATGTGGGGCAGCTTGCCGTCCTCGTCCAGCATGTCGGCCTTGGAGGCAACACCGATCAGGGTGCCCAGAGTATCGAACAGGTCAACGAACAGGAAGGAGAACATGACGGCGAAGAAGTTCAGGATGCCAACGCCGGAGAAATCGGTCTTGAATACCTGACCGAAGGTCTTGCCCAGCGCGGAGAAGTCGAAGCTGACAAAAGCGGTGGGGATAACGGAGTACATGCCTGCGTCGGGGTTGGGAACATAGATGCCGGCGATCTCGCAGAGGATGCCCAGCACCCAGGTGATAAGAATGCCGTACAGGATACCGCCCTTGACCTTCTTTACCAGCAGGATGGCGGTGATCACGATACCCAACAGGGCAAGGATCGCGCCCATGCCCACGCTGGAGAAGGTGTCGCCCTTGAAGTGCTGGTAGGTGACGAGGGTGGAATCGCTGTTGACGATCAGCTTTGCGTTCTGCAGGCCAACGAAAGCAACGAACAGGCCGATGCCCACGCTGACGGCGCTCTTCAGGGTCATGGGGATGGCATTGAAGATGCCTTCACGGACATTGGTGAGGGACAGCACGATGAAGATGATGCCCTCTACAAAGACGGCCATCAGGGCCAACTGCCAGCTGTAGCCCATGGTGAGAACGACCGTGTAGGAGAAGTAGGCGTTCAGGCCCATGCCGGGTGCCAGTGCAAACGGATAGTTGGCAAGCAGAGCCATAAGCGCAGTGCCAACAAAGGATGCCAGCGCGGTGGCGATCAGAACGGCTTCCGAATCCATGCCGGAAGCAGAAAGGATGTTGGGATTGACCGCAAGGATGTAAGCCATGGTCATGAAGGTGGTGATACCTGCCATGATCTCGGTCTTGACATCGGTGTGGTTCTCTTTCAGATGAAAGATGTTTTCTAACATGAGAAACCTCCTGATTCAGATAAAACATCCCGTCCGTGCGTGGGACGGGAAAGAACAGAACCTATTGTAACATTTTACAAAAGCATTTGTCCACAGAATAAACACACTTTTTTAATTTTCTGTCCAAAAATCGCAAATGAGTATGACTTTGAAGGTTTTCTGCGGGTCTGCCACAAATTTTGATGGAGAAAAAACACTGCTTTTGAAAAGATACGAAACAGCGATGAATTACAAGAAACGAAAATATACGAATCGGATTCTTGAATTTAAAATATACGCTATGGCCCTGTAAAAGTGCACACTGTTGGGAAAGCAGCACCAGTGGTATCCTTTTGCCATAGCCCAGCACACCAGGGCGGAAAGGAGCTGATACCCAACACCATGGGGCAGACAAAACAGGCCAGAGGGCTGGCCAGCCTGAGCCGAGCCACGGACACCCTGAGCACCCTGCTGGCACAGCAGGTGCGGGAACTGAATGCCCGGCAGAAGGCAGCAAAAAAGGAAGGCGCATCGGGGGCAGGCACCATGAAAGACCTCAAGGAGGCCACGGCGGTGCTCAAGGATCTGGCCGGTGTAGCCAAGACCCTGAACGATCAGGGGGCACAGGCAGAAGGAGCGGAGTGCGGCGTGGTGCTGCTGCCGACGGTGGAGGAAGAACCATGAGCATTGTACAAGCAAGAGTGCCGGTGATCTGGCGGCCCCAGCCGCGGCAGGCCGAATTTATGAGCCGCCCGGAACCGGAAGCGCTGTACGGCGGTGCAGCAGGCGGCGGCAAGAGCGACGCGCTGGTGATCGAAGCGCTGCGGCAGGTGCACATTCCGCACTACCGGGCGCTGATCCTGCGCAAGACCTACCCGCAGCTTTCCGATCTGGTGGACAAGAGCCAGGTGTACTACCACAGGGCGTTCCCGCAGGCACAGTACAACGCCACGGCCCATGTGTGGAACTTCCCCAGCGGGGCAAAAATTTACTTTGGCTCCATGCAGTACACCAAGGACCGTACCAATTATCAGGGCAAGGCCTTCGATTTTATCGGCTTTGACGAGCTGACCCACTTTGAATGGGAAGAGTACAGCTACATGATGAGCCGCAACCGTCCCACCGGCCCGGGCACCCGGGTGTACATGCGGGCCACCACCAATCCCGGCGGCATCGGCCACGGGTGGGTGAAGGCACGGTTCATCACGCCCGCACCGCCCGGAACGCCTATCACCGAAGAATACACGGTAAAGCTGCCGGACGGCACCGAACAGAAGCTGCAGCGAGCGCGGGTGTTCATCCCTTCCAGCATTTTTGATAACCCCGCCCTGCTGGCAAACGACCCCGGCTACCTTGCAAGCCTTGCCAGTATGCCGGAAGCGGAAAAGCAGGCGCTGCTCTACGGCAGCTGGGACAGCTTTTCCGGACAGGTGTTTACCGAATGGCGCAACGACCCGGCCCGCTACGAAGACCAGCGCTGGACCCATGTGATCGCACCGTTCACCATCCCGAAGCACTGGCAGCTCTACCGCGGGTTCGACTTTGGCTTTTCCAAGCCGTTCTCGGTGGGGTGGTACGCAGCGGACGAGGAGGGGCGGCTGTACCGCATCAAGGAGCTGTACGGCTGCACCGGCAGGCCGAACGAGGGCCTGCGCATCGACCCGGTGGAACAGGCCCGGCGCATCCGGGAGGCAGAGCAGAACGACCCGCTTTTGCGCGGCAGGGTGATCCACGGCATTGCCGATCCGGCCATCTTCGATGAGAGCCGCGGCGAAAGCATTGCCGCTATGATGGAGCGCAGCCCGAACTTCCTGCGCTGGTCCCCCGGCGACAACACCCGGCTTGCGGGCAAGATGCAGTTCCACTACCGGCTGAATTTTGATGCGGACGGCAGGCCGATGTTTCAGGTGTTCAATACCTGCAAGCACTTTATCCGCACGATCCCGAACCTTGTGTACGACGAAAGCAACGTGGAGGACATCGACACCCGGCAGGAGGATCACATTTACGACGAGTGCCGCTATGTGCTGATGGAGAACCCTATCAGCCCGCCGGTGCGCTGTGCTGCGCCGCCCATGCCCGACGACCCGCTGAACCTGCACAAGCGGGCAAGATTTTACAGAATTTAAAGGAGAAACGCAATGGACGATTACGAGAACGAAGCTTTGCCCGTGGGTGAAGCACAGGTGGCCGAGGCCATGCAGACCTTGCAGAGGTACAAGGCGGGCAAGGCCGCGCTGGACAAGCGCATTGTGGATAACGAGCTGTGGTTCCGCATGGGCCATTGGAAGAACTACCAGAACCCCATGATGCCCGGCAAGGCCCAGCCTTCCAGCGGGTGGCTGTTCAACAGCATTGCCAACAAGCACGCCGATGCCATGGACAACTACCCGGAACCGAACGTGCTGCCCCGAGAGGCAGATGACGAGGACACCGCACGGGCACTTTCCAGCGTATTGCCGGTGGTGCTGGAACAGGCCGACTACGAGCAGGTGTACAGCGACTGCTGGTGGCGCAAGCTCAAACAGGGCACCGGCGTGACCGGTATCTTCTGGGACCCTGCAATGCGCGGCGGCATTGGCGACATTGCGGTGCGCAGCGTGAACCTGCTGATGCTCTACTGGGAGCCGGGCGTGGCGGATATTCAGGCATCGCCGGACTTTTTCAGCCTGAGCCTTGAGGACACGGCCCGGCTGTGCGCGCAGTACCCGCAGCTGGCAGGACACACCGCCAGCGTGCTGGACGTGCCCCGGTACATCCACGATGAAGGGCAGGACACCAGCTCCAAGAGCGTGGTGGTGGACTGGTACTACAAGCGCCCGGATGAAACGGGGCGCATGGTGCTGCACTACTGCAAGTTCTGCAACGGCGTGGTGCTGTACGCCAGCCAGAACGACCCGGCGCTGGCAGAAAGCGGCCTGTACGACCACGGGCAGTACCCCTTTGTATTTGACCCGCTGTTCGTGGAGGAGGACAGCCCGGCGGGCTTTGGCTACATCGATGTGATGAAGGACTGCCAGACCGCCATTGACAAGATGAACCATGCCATGGACGAGAACGTGCTGCTGAGTGCAAAGCAGCGGTATGTGCTCAGCGACACGGCGGGTGTGAACGAGGAAGAGCTGGCCGATTTCAGCCGGGACATCGTGCATGTGGTGGGACGGCTCAACGACGACAGTTTCCGTCCGCTGCAGACGGCGGGCCTGCAGGGCAACAGCCTGAGTTACCGCCAGAGCCGCATTGAAGAGCTGAAGGAGATCAGCGGCAACCGGGACATGACGCAGGGCGGCACTGCCGGAGGTGTGACCGCAGCCAGCGCCATTGCGGCCTTGCAGGAGGCAGGCAGCAAACTCAGCCGCGATATGCTCAAGAGCGCCTACCGTGCTTTTGCAAAGCAGTGCTATCTCATCATCGAGCTGATGCGCCAGTTCTACGACGAGCAGCGAGTGTTCCGCATCGTGGGCGAAAGCGGCGAGAGCCGGTTCGTGCCCTTCTCGGCGCAGGCGCTGCGGGCGGTGCCCGGCGGCAGCGTGGGCGGCGTGGAACTGGGCAGTCGGGAGCCGATCTTTGACATCGTGGTGAGCGCCGCCAAGAAGAGCACCTTCAGCCGTCTTTCCCAGAACGAGACGGCCAAGGAGTGCTATCAGCTGGGCTTTTTCAAGCCGGAAAATGCCGATGCCGCCCTTGCGGCACTGGAAATGATGGACTTTGAAGGCATTGAGAAGGTGCGTCAGCGGGTGCGGCAGAACGGTACCCTTGCCCAGCAGCTGGCTAGGATGCAGCAGCAGATGGCACAGATGGCGGCGGTGATCGCCCAGCAGGGCACCGGGCCTGACGAACCGGCCCGCAGTGCAGGCGGTGCGTCTGCGCAGAAGGACGTGCAGGCGGTAAAGCTGGCGGGCCTTGGCAATGCCCTGCCGGTGGCCGCCGCTGCACGTGCCATGGACATCCATTAAAAAGGAGGTGAATTTTATGATGAAAGTTTGTTACAGCGAGATGGATACCCCCGCCGGGCTGAGCTGCCGGCTGGAAGCTGCCGGTCATGCAGGCTATGCGCCTGCCGGGCAGGACATCGTTTGTGCAGGAGCCAGCACCGTGATGCAGGGCCTTGTGTACCTGCTGGCCGGGGAAGAGAATGCCCACAGCGAAGCCTTTGATGAGCCGGACGGCCCGCGTCTGGCAGTGAGCGTGGATGCGCCCTGCGAAGAATGGGTGCGCGGTGCCTTTGAGCTGGCCAAAGCCTGCTTTGTGCTGCTGGCCGAACGCTACCCGGAGAATGTCCGCTTTGCGGATGTGAGCCGCAGAGGAAAGGAGAGCATGATGGATCTGCAGCTGTTTGCAGCGGAGGCGACCGCCGCCTGCGGCGGAAATAGGGAGCCGAGGCTGGGGCAGCGGCCAGCAGAACACGAGTGCCGCTCAAGGCACGAAGTGGACGCTGAGAGCCGCAACTCGTGGGGAGCCTTTATGCTACAGCTCTTTGCAGAGGGAGAAGCCGCTCCCCCTGCCCTGAGCGAAGCGCAGACCCGGCAGGCAGTGGCCTCCGGCACCATGAAGCCGGACGAAGCAAAAGCGCCCGCTGTGCCGCAGACTTCGGCAGAGAAAACCGTAGAGCTGCAGCCGGAAAAGCCCCGGCAGGAACTGCCCGTGCAGCGCCCGGAACTGCCGCCGCTGTCCAGCTTTGCCCGCAGCACACAGGCTGCTGTGCACAGCCTGCATGCCCGCTGGGCGGCAGAGGAAGCGGCCATGCGCCGCAGCCAGCCGGATTTTGATCTGCAGAACGAGCTGCGCAGCCCGGAGATGCGCCGCCTGATGCAGCTGCCCGGCATGAGGGTGCGGGATGCGTACCGTCTGGCCCACTACGACGAAAACCTGCGCACTGCAGCGCAGGCTGTGGAGCAGGGCGTGATGGAACGCATTCAGCAGCGGGCCGCACGGCCCACCGAAAACGGCATCCGGCCCGGCGGCGCGGCTACCGTCCGCCCGGATGTAGCCAGCATGACCCGCGCCCAGCGAGAAGCACTGGAACGCCGTGTGCTCCACGGAGCACAGATCGAATTGTGACTATTTTACAAGAGAAAGGAATATGAGCATGAACAAGAATTTCAACATCCAGCTGTTTGCGGAAAACCTGAACACCACCGCTACCATGTCGAAAGAGATGAAAACCTTCTACGAGAAGCGTCTCATCGATCAGGCAGAGCCGCGTCTGGTGCACGACCAGTTTGCGGACTACTACCCTGTGCCCCAGAACGGCGGCAAGACCATTGAGTTCCGCAAGTACGACAGCCTGCCCAAGGCATCCACTCCGCTGACCGAGGGCGTGACCCCGAACGGTCAGGCACTGAATGTGACCACCATCACCAGCGATCTGCACCAGTACGGCGGCTGGACTCCGCTGACCGACGTGCTGCAGATGACCGCCATTGACAACAATGTGGTGCAGGCCACCCGTGTGCTGGCAAGTCAGGCAGGCCGCACCATGGACAGCATTACCCGCGATGTGCTGGCGGGCGGCACCAATGTGATCTATGCGCCCAAGCTGGCCGCAGACGGCACCGAGACTGCCGTTGCCAGCCGCAAGGCACTGGACAAGACCTGCACCCTGACCCCGAAGCTGTTCTTTCAGGCGGCGGCACAGTTGGGCGCGATGAACGCCGACCCCATCGGCGACAGCTACATTGCCATCATCCACCCCTACGCCGCCTACGACCTGAAGACCAGCAAGGAGTTCATTGAGGTGCACAAGTACGCCGACCCGGACACCATGTTCCGCGGCGAGATCGGCAAGCTGGGCAACATCCGCTTCATCGAGACCAGCGAGGCCAAGATCTGGAAGGATTCCACCTGCCCGGACGGTCTGGCTGTGTTCGGCACGCTGGTGCTGGGTGCCCATGCCTACGGCGTGACCGAGCTGGAAGGCGGCGGTCTGGAGCACATTGTCAAGCAGCTGGGCTACGGCGACGACCCGCTGAACCAGCGCGCTTCCGTGGGCTGGAAGGGCATGCGTGCGGCAGAGCGTCTGGTGGAGCAGTACATGGTGCGCATTGAGAGTGCATCCAGCTATTCTGCTACCGCTGCCGCAAACTGAGGAGGCGTGAGCCATGGCTGAAAAGAAAAATGTGCGCATCCGGCTGTTCAAGGATAACAGCCGCTACAAGGGCGATCTGTTCGTCAGCGTGAACGGTGTGAACTATAAGATCCGCCGCGGCGTGGAGGTGGAAGTGCCGCCCGAAGTGGCCGAGGTGCTGGAGCACAGCCAGATGCAGGATGAGCTGACCGCCGCCCGCATTGCGGCGGCAGAGAACGCCGCCCAGTAAACCCGCAACAGACAAAAAGCCCGGCTGGGGAGTCTGCCCGGCCGGGCCTTTATAAAAAGGAGAGTGAGCATATGACCGTAGGACAGGCGCTGGAACGCGCCGAAGAGCTGCGCCCGGGCAGCCGCATTGCGCTGGCCACCCGGCAGGCGTGGCTGAAGGAAGCAGACGCGATGCTGCGGGAACGCTTTTTTAAAAACAGCATCACAGATGCATACGACGATGTGGGCGCAGACCTTGCATGGGACGACAGCCTGCAGGACGACGATGTGCTGCTGGCACCGGCACCCTTTGATGCGCTGTATCCGCATTATCTGTGTGCCATGACCGATGCGGCCCTTGGTGAGACCGACCGCTACGTCGGGGAGCAGGCCCAGTACAACAGTCTGCTGGCAGATCTGGCGGCGTGGCTGCGGCGCAGCTACCCGACCCTGACGGGTGCCCAGTGGCGCTGGTAAGGAGGTGAGAGCATGGTTCTGGCAAACAGAGCGAAGCTGCAGAACAGCCGCAGTCTTGTGAGGGTATTCGGCGGGCTGAACGAGACCTATGCCTGCTCGGAAGCAGAGTACAGCGCGGGCGTGAATTTTTCTGCCCGGGATTTCCCGGCGCTGAGCACCCGCAAGCCGCGCCGCAAGCTGAGGGAGTTGACCGGGCTGAACGGCATGTATCACCTGAACGGGCTGCTGACCGTCTGTGGGAAGGATCTGATCTACACGCCGGATGCCGACGGCGCGAACCCGGTGACCTGCACCGAGGCAGTGACCGACGGCAAAAAGGCACTGGTGGGCATTGGTACAAAAATCCTGATCTTCCCGGACAAGGTAGCATTTGATACAGCGGACGGAAGTGTTTCGGCACTGGGAGCTGTATGGCAGGCAGAGGGACAGAGCGTGCAGTTTGCACCCTGCGATGCCGCGGGCAAGGCCTACGAGGTGAGCGGTTACGGCAAGGAGGAACCGGAGAAGCCTGCAGACGGACAGCTCTTTTTGAAGGTGGAAGACGAGGAGCACCCATGGGCCAGCACCAGCACACTGGAAGAGTACAGCGCATCCTCCGGCAACTGGACGGCAGTGCCGCTGGAATACTGCCGCATCACAGCGGCGGGCGCGCAGAGGCTATTTGCCCAGTGGGACACCGTGACCGTGCAGGGCACGGCAGCACAGCAGGCTGGCATGTGGACAAAGCTGGACGGGGATCTGGTAGTTTACGATGTGCTGGAAAACGGGCTGCGCGTGCGGGTAAGCCCGGAGGGAGATCATGTTTACGGCACGCTGGTGCAGAGCGCCGAGAGCGCCCAGTGGACCAGCTTGGACGGCAAGGAGACACGCAGCTTTGCGGTGAGCACGCCGGTGCGGATGGAACGCCGCGTGCCGGATCTGGACTACGTTACCGAGTGCGACAACCGGGTATGGGGCTGCAGCAGCAAGGAAAACGTGATCTATGCCTGCCGCTTAGGCGACCCCACCAACTGGTTTTCCTACCGGGGCATTGCGGCAGACAGCTACGCAGTGACGGTGGGCAGCGATGGTGCGTTTACCGGCGCGGCCACATGCATGGGCTATGCACTGTTCTTTAAGGAGAACACACTGCACAAGCTCTATGGCTCCAAGCCTTCGGATTTTCAGCTCACCTCGCTGCGCTGCCGGGGCGTTGCCAAAAACGCGGCGCGCAGCCTGTGTGTGCTGAACGAGACGCTCTATTATCTTTCGCCGGACGGTGTGATGGCATGGGACGGCAGCATTCCAACAAAAGTGTCCGGCGCGTTGGATTCGGGCCGACTGGCCAATGTGCAGAGCGCGGTGGGCAGTGCGCTGGATGGCCGCTATTACCTGCATGTGGCCCGCACGGCGGCAGGCGAAAATACGGCAAGGCTGCTGGTGTACGATACCGAGCGCGCGCTCTGGAGCGAAGAAAACGTGTGCTCCTACGAGATGACCAGCACCGGCGGACAGCTTTATCTGTGGGACGGGCAGGCACTGTGGGCCGCAGATCCCAGCCGCGAAGCGGACTGGCAGGCCACCGACGGTGTGGAGGAAAAGCTGAACTTTGAGCTGACCACTGGTGACATTGGGCTGGACGGGGCCGAGGACCGGTATCTTTCCCGACTGACGCTGCGGCTGGATGCCGAGTGCAGCAGTACGGTGGAGGTGGCCGCCAGCTATGACGGCGGCCCATGGGAGACGGTGGCAAGCCTGACGGCACAGGACAAGCGGCGCAGCTTTGATCTGCCGTTCGTGCCCCGGAGGCACGGCACCCTGCGGCTGCGCCTGAAGGGCAGGGGACAGATCACCCTGCGCAGCATTGCAAAAACAATGGCCGCTGCCAAGGGCGGCATTGCAGGCGGGGAGGTGTGACGAATGGCAAGCGTGATGGGCATTAACAAGATCGGCCTGCCCAAGCTCAGCGAGAACATGGACCCGGAGGATGCCCGCGCCCTGCGCAGCTACCTGTACCAGATGCAGGAACAGCTGCAGTATGTACTGAGCAATCTGGACGTTGAAAACATGTCCGACGAGATGCGCACGAAACTGCAGAATTTATAAGGAAAGGATCATATATGGCAAACAGAAAGAAAAAGGACGAAGCGCTTGCCGCTGTGCAGGCGCAGACGGAGGGCAGCGGCCAGCCTGCCGTGCAGAGCGGCTATTCGGCAGCGGGACTGGACAGCCGTTCGGAGGTGGAAAACGCGCTGGCAAATTCCAGCTACAAGCCCAGCCAGACCGTGACGGATGCTGCAGATGCGCTGAAGGAGTGGCAGGCAAACCGCCCGGGCGATTATCAGAGCAGCTATCAGGAGCGGATCGACCAGCTTTTGAACCAGCTGCTGCAGCGTGAGAGCTTCCAGTACAGCTACACCAAGGATCCGCTCTACCGCCAGTACGAGCAGAACTATTTGCAGAACGCCCACAACGCCAGCGCAGATGCTGCGGCGCAGGCTGCAGCCCTGACCGGCGGTTATGGCTCCAGCTATGCCACGAGCGCCGCCCAGCAGGCGTATCAGCAGCAGATCGGTGCGCTGAGCAGCGCCATCCCCACGCTGTACAGTCTGGCGCTGGATACGTATACCAGCGGCGGCAACGAGCTGGTGAGCCAGCTGGATCAGCTGAACAACAGCGAACAGGATGCCCAGCAGCAGTACAACAACAAGCTCTCGGACTACTACACCCAGCTGCAGCAGAAGGGCGAAGCATACAACAACGCCTATGCACAGGACTACGGGCAGTATCAGGATTATCTGAGCCAGCTGGGAACCCTGCACGATTATTACTCCGCGCAGGAACAGCAGCAGGCAGCACGCCGCCAGCAGGTGTTCAACAATGTGATGACCGTGCTGGGTGTGCTGGGCGATGCGGTGCAGATCGTTCTCAGCGGCACCACGGGCGTTGGCTCCATGCTGAGCGGTCTGCTGAATACCGGCTATAACATCTACTCCGGCAACCGTCAGTACGAGGCAGACCGTGCGGACACTCAGTGGAACCAGCAGCTGCAGGAGCGTCAGTATCAGGACAGCCTGAACCAGCAGCGCTACGAGAACGAGACGAGCGAGCGGGAGTATCAGGACAAACTCAACCAGCAGAAATTCAACAACGATGTCACAAGCCAGAAGCTGAACATCGCACTGGGCGAGTGGAACCTGAAAAAGTACAATGCAGCGCAGAAAGCAAGCCGCGCTGGCAGCACGGCGGCAGGCAGTAAGACTGGCGGCACTGGCACGGGCAGTACGTCCTCCGGTACGGCCAGCCGCAGCACGGGCACTGCCACCCGTCTGGGCAGTGACACCTCCCGGAATGTGACGGTGCCCTACATGGCCATGCTGATGCGCAGCCAGGGCAAGAGCGATACCAGCATCAGCACCGCACTGCGGCAGGATGGCTATTCCAGCGCAGAGATCGCACAGATCCTGCAGCAGATGAAGCGCTGACCGTGCGGATGGATATCAAACAATAAAAAGCATGTGCAGAGCACACAGGAGCCGTTCCGGCCAGAGGTGTTCTGCACATGCTTTTTTAGCAGAAAATAATGGCGTGCTGTTCGAGTCCCACTGGGATACCCCACCAAATAAAAAATCCGCCGATGCAGAGCATCAGCACAGCATTTGTCTTGGTAGACATTCCTACTGATTGGAACCCGCAGGCTAACCAACAGCCCACTGGGCTGTTGGTTGCTCTGCCGCTGATGCGTCAGAGCCGCCTTGTTCGAGCCCCACTGGGCACCCCGCCAAATAAAAAAATCCGCTGATGCAAAGCATCAGCGGATTTTTTGGTGGGGTGCCCAGTGGGACTCGAACCCACGGTCTCCAGATCCACAATCTGGCGCGTTAACCGACTACGCTATGGGCACCACATAGATGCGCCCGAAGGGACTCGAACCCCCGGCCCACTGCTTAGAAGGCAGTTGCTCTATCCACCTGAGCTACGGGCGCACGTTGTAATCCCATGGGTTCCATTATGGCGGCAGCTGTGTGTCGGCACACGCTGCGAGAAGTATAATACCATACAGGCCCCATTCTGTCAAGCAAAAAATGCAAAAATCTTTTTTCTTTTTTCAAAGCCCGCAAAGCACTGCTTTACAGCAGCCACATGCCCGCAAAGCCCAAAGCAAAGCCAAGCGCGGCTCCGCCCACGACATCGCGGATATGGTGCACGCCGGTCAGCACACGGCCAACACAGATGAGCACCGTGATGCCCACCATCACCCAGCCCGCCTTCGGGTAGAAATACATCCATACCATGGCCAGCACGGAAGCGCTCAGCGCGTGGCGGGAGGGGAAGGAGTGTCCCCGGGTCTCCTTGTGCCGCAGCGGTTCAAAGCCGGGCTGTTCATAGGGACGCGGCAGGTTCAGCCTGTCCCGCAGGATGGTGCCGCCCCAGAAGGTAAGCCCCGGCACGAACACCGTCCGCGCAATGACGGCGGTGAGATCCAGCGCGGCTTGACGCTGACTGCCCAGCAGCCGAAACAGCCGGACGTTCAGCAGGCAGAGCAGCACCGGATAACATACAAAAGGGATGAGCGGCAGCCAGCGGTCCAGTGCCACCACACAGCGCTTGGCTGTGGGGTGGACATCCATCCAGCTGTGCAGGGCGTGATAATGTTCTGCGGTCAAAAAGATCCCTCCGCATCGGGCACCTGAAAAATTAAAAGCAGGTGTTCAGATAATTTTCCACATCAAAGGGTTCCGGGGTGGAATCCTTGCGCAGGTACAGCGGGTGGTGGGGGTGGCCCTTTTTGCTGCGCCGGCCAAAGGTGATCCACGGGATCTCCCGTTCCCGCGTCAGGGCCACCATCTCCCGCATCAGGCCGGGCAGATAGTCCCGCTTTTCGATCAGCGTGCCCCACGCTGCCCACATGGTGGGTTCGGTCTGGGCCAGAACTGCCCGGAGCCAGCGCAGATTTTCGTCGCACAGGGCACGGTCCGGCACACGGTCCATATCGTTTGGGTCGGTGGCGCGCTGGGGATACACGTTGAACATGATCCAGCTGTCAAAGCCGTTGGCGGCGGCAAGGCGCTCCACACTTTTCAAGGTGGGATCCAGCGCACCGGGCTGGGCGGTGCTGGGGTTGATGCCAATGCATACCAGCGGGTGGGTGCCAATGCGGCCCAGTATGTAACGGTAAGGCTGATATGTATGCGGCTCGTAATACCAGATGCCGCCGGGATATTCGTCGGCCTTGAGTACGGGGATCTGTTCGGTCTGCATGGAAAGAATGCTCCTATCATTGTTTGCTTTCTATTATCGTACCTGAAACTGCAGGATAAATCAACTCTTTTGTGCGGAAAATCCTCCCATAAAATCAAATTTCATGGTATACTAAAGAAGGACGCTGCGGCAGCTGGCTGCAGCGCATTGCAGCTGAGAAAAAGGAGCAACTATGCTGGAAGATTACAAGAACGCACTGAAGAGCGGCCAGCGCGCTTACCGTGCCTGTGTGGCGCGCGGCCAGTCGCCGTATCTTGCGGTGCTGGACGATATTCTGGTCAATGTGAACATCGTGGCGCAGGAGCCGCTGGGCCTTGTGGAGATCCCGGCGGAAAGCATCGTCGGCACAAAGACCAGCGGCCGTCACACCGCCTTTGCACCGAACTTTATGCCCCTGCTGGAGCCGGACACCGAGTTTGCAGGCAAGTGGTCGAACCTCTGCGATGCGCATTTGGAAGAAGGCATCCACACCCCCATCATCGCCTACGAGTTCCTGAACAAATTCTATGTGCAGGAAGGCAACAAGCGGGTATCGGTGCTCAAGTATTTTGATGCGGTCAGGATCGCGGGCACGGTCACGCGGCTCGTCCCGGAACGGAACGACAGTCTGGAAAACCGTATCTACTACGAATTTCTGGATTTTTACAAGCTCTCCAAGGTCAACGATGTGCATTTCTCCCGTCTGGGGGGTTACGCAAAATTGCAGACGCTGGTGTGCAAGGCCAGCGGTGAAAGTTGGACGGATGATGACCGGCTGAGCTTTTCCGCCTTCTATACCATGTTCCGCCAGCAGTTTCTGGCTCTGGGCGGCGGCGGACTGAATCTGACTGCCGGCGATGCCATGCTGGTGTATCTGTCGGTCTACCGTTACGCGGATGCCTGCGAGAGCACGCCCAGCCAGATGAAGCAGAATCTGGAAAAGCTGTGGGATGAGGTGAAGGTGCTCACCGAGCCGCAGGCCGTGGCCCTTTCGCTGGAGCCGAAGCAGGGCCCCGGTGAACCGCTGCTGGCAAAGCTGAACATCTTTACAAAGCCCAGTGAGCTGAAGGTGGTGTTCCTGCACGAGCACAACGCCGAAAACAGCGCATGGGTACGCGCCCACGACAAGGGCATCGAAGCACTGCAGCAGGCGTTCCCGGACCGGGTATTCATCACCCGCAAAGAGAACATCGAGCCTGAGGTGGACGCGGAGCAGGTGCTGGAGGATGTGGCTCACGACAATGCCGACGTGGTGTTCACCTCAAGTGCCCGGATGCATACCGCCTGCCTGAAGGTGGCGGCCCAGCACCCCAAGACCCGCATCCTGAACTGCTCGCTCAACGCGCCGCACCCGCTGGTGCGCACCTACTATCCCCGCACGTATGAAGTGACCTATCTGCTGGGAATGCTGGCCGGCGTGATGGCAAGGACCGACCGCGTGGGCTATGTGGCGGCAAACCCGGTGTATGGCATCCCGGCGGCAGTAAACGCCTATGCGCAGGGCCTGAAGACCGTGCGCCCGGACGCAAAGGTGGTGCTGCGCTGGGCCTGCCTGCCGGACCCGGCACACCCGCTGGATTTCTCTGACCGGCCGGATGTGGAGATCTTCTATGCCCGCGATAACCGCGAGCCGGAAGGCACCCACCGGGACTACGGTCTGTGCCGCCGCCAGCCGGACGGCACCCTGCAGCCGCTGGGCCTGCCGGTGTGGCGGTGGGATACCTTTTATACCGAGATCATCCGTTCCATTTTTGACGGAGCGTGGGACAACGATGCAGCGGGAGCCAGAGCCGTGAATTACTGGTGGGGGATGCGCAGCGGCGCAGAGGAGATCGATTACAGCAAAGACCTGCCCGCAGGCACTTTACAGCTGCTGGACCTGATGGAAAAGATGCTGAGCGAGAACGACCTGCGCATCTTCCCGGAAGATCTGTACGCGCAGGGGCATGTGCTGCACTCGCCGGAGGCCGTGGTCTACAGTCCCAAGGAATTGATGGAGATGGACTGGCTGGACGAATGCGTGGAAGGTGCGCTGCCGCACTACGATGAATTGGATGTAAAAACGCATACGCTGATGGCGATCAACGGCCTCAATACCCTGAAAGGGTTTGTGAAATAAGCGGCCCTCAGGCCGAGAGAGAACGGAGCAAACCGATGTGAAAATTCTTGCAATTTCGGATGTGCCCTCTAAAGCACTGTGGGACTACGGTACCCGCGAACATCTGGAAGGCATCGACCTGATCCTTTCCTGCGGGGATCTGCCGCAGAAGTATCTGGAATATCTTACGAACTTTACGGCTGCGCCCATCTTGTATGTCCACGGCAACCACGACGGCAGTTACAGGGAAAATGAACCTGGCGGATGCATTTGTGTGGACGACAGCGTGTATGTGTGGAAGGGCCTGCGCATTATGGGACTGGGCGGCAGCATCCGCTACAATAACCGGGAGGACAGCTTCCAGTATACGGAAAGGGAAATGCGCCGCCGTGTGCGCAAACTCTGGCGCAAGGCCCATCATGTGGGCGGCATCGACCTGCTGCTCACCCACTCCCCGGCGGCTGGCCTGAACGACAGCACGGATCATGCTCACAAGGGCTTTGCGTGCTTCAATGATCTGATGGATGAATACGAGCCGCAGTGGTTCGTGCACGGCCATGTGCACCTGAACTATGATGCAAAGCTGCCGCGCGTGTGCACCCGCGGCAAGACCACCGTGATCAACGCTACCGAGCGCTATGTGTTCGAGATCCCGGACCCGGACCCCGTGATCCAGCATCATCCGATCTGGAAAAGATGGTTTGATGTAAAATGAAAAGCTGCCCTGCATTTTTGGATGCAGGGCAGCTTTTTTACGGTTTAAAATGGAGCCTTGTGTGGGAACGGACAACCTGCCGCAAAACAGGTGCGGAGTGCTTTGCAGCAGGAGAAAAGAATACAGGAAAAGTTACAGCTCCAGCTTGCCGGAGACTTTGTTGATCACGTAATAGGCAGCGTCTTCCTCGGGCTTGACGTATACCTTGCAGGATTGCACGCCAACCTTGTGGGTAGCGCGGTAATCGGCCTTGGCACGGTCGATGATATCGGTCACGTTATACTGCTTGCCGCTGAACTCCACATACAGCTCCGGTGCAAGCGGAGGACGGCCGCGGCGTGCAGGGGCCTTGGCAGATTTACGGGTCTTAGACTCCTTGGTCTCAGCGGTAGACTCCTTGGCCTCAGCGGCAGGAGCTTCCACAGCAGGAGCAGCCGCTGCGGTCTTTTTCTTTTCGGGCATAGATAAACCCCTCCTTGATCGTATTTGGATGCTGCACAGGGGGCTGCACAGCATTGGCTCCATGAAATATATTACTTATATAATAAGTTTTTAGAAATGGTTTGTAAAGTCTTTTTTGCAAAAAACTTTCGGAAAAAGGCAGGAAATCAGGTGTGAAACTCACTGGAATGCATTTTGATGCAGCAGTATTACGGAACTGCCACAAAAACACGCAAAAAAGGCGGACCTTTCTGGTTTGTGCCGGGAACGCTCCCGCTACAAACCCGGCGGGTAAAAGCGGCGGCTTTCCGGCCCGGATTTACTCCCGGCAAAGCTCCTCGGCGTGTTGCACAACAGGGGTAAGAAGCTCCTCGTCCCAGTCCTCGGCAAGGGTGAACAGCAGCTGATAAACGGCGGCCTGCGCCTGACCCTGCGGGTGCTTTTGGGCCAGCGCAAACGCGGCAGAAAGCATTTGCAGCTTGAGGGTGCGGATACTCTCGGGCGCAGCCCACAGGCGAACAAAATCGTAATCGTTCGTGTTGCCGCAGGGCATGGCACAGGTGGCGCAGCCCGGGGCAACGCGGTGCTTTTCAGTCTGGACGATGGCAAGCATCCGCTGCAGCCTTTCCTCCGGTGCATCCGGCTGCGCGGCAAGGCGCAGACCGGCGTTCAGCACCTCGTCGGTGTCGTCCGTTTTGGGCTCGCTGGTGGTGGCCCTTGCAAGGCCCACAAGGGCACCCAAAAGGGTATCTCTTGCCTGCTGAGCAGGGGTGACAGGCGCTTTTAAAAGTTCAGGCATGGCACAGTTCCTTTCAATGGTTCTTTCTGCGGAAAGTATAGCCGATTCTGCTATGTTTTACAAGATGAACAAAACAGAAATTAAAAATAAAATATAGGCTGCTTGTGAGTTTGATGCCGTTTGTGGTTATGACCCTATTTCGTGAAAAAAGTTCTCAAAAAGCCCGCAGGCTTTTTGAGAACCCAATAAAAATAATAATTCCGCTAAAGATGCTCAGAGCGAAGCGGAGAGCATTTAAAATCGTGCTCAGATCAGGCCCGGCACTTCTTTTGCCAGAAGCTCCGCCAGCTGTGCGTGGCCCTTGCGGGTCAGGTGCATGAAATCCACCTTGTTGAACTCGCAGTCCTTTGCATCGAGGAAGTGCACGCCCTGCCGCTCGCAGATGATGCGGAGCTGCCCGGCTACACCGGCAGATTTTTCCACACAGCCATTGCCCATCACAGCATCGTGGAAGCCTGCACCGATGGGAGGAGGTGCCACCACCAGAATGTTGGGCTGTTTGGTGCCCCAGCAGTCTACGCTCTTGGCTTTGAGGATGAGCCGCTCCATGCCTGCAGCAATGCAGGCGGCATTGGCACCAAAGCGCTCCTTGACATCATTCGTGCCCAGCATGATGATGAGCAGGTCGATGACCTCGTGGCTCTTGAGCAGGGCATAGATAACGCTGAGGGCATCCATGGATTCGTGGATGGGGTCCACAAATACGGTGGTGCGGCCGGAAAGTCCCTCTTCGGTCACAAGGTATTCGTCGCCCAGCGCCTTCTGCAGGCGGCAGGTCCAGCGCTCCTCTTCATTGAAGCGGATGCCGTGGTCGGCGCAGTCGTTTGGGTCGGCACAGTAGCCGTGGGTGTTGGAATCGCCCAGACAGAGGATATGTGTTTTCATATATGATTACTCCTTTTCCATGGTCTGCCGGAAGTAGTACACTGCGCCCACCATACCGGCGTCGTTGTGCAGCTGAGCGGCGCGCACTTCCAGCCCCTCTGCAAAGGCGGGCATGACCGATGCTTTTACCTTTGCGGCAATGGGTTCGATCAGCAGTTTCTGCTGCGCGCTCACGCCGCCGCCGATCAGAATGAGTTGCGGGTTGAAGATGTGCACCATGCCTGCAAGGCCCTGTGCGATCTCGTCCGTCCAGTGGTCCAGCAGGGCAAGAACTGTCTCGTTGCCTGCTTCGGCTGCGGCAAAGATGGCGCGGCCATCCTTCCAATCGGGGCTCTTTTCCTGTGCTGCGCGCACCAGCGCGGTGGTGGCAGCGTAGCGTTCCCAGCAGCCCTTTGCGCCGCAGGTGCAGTCCACACCGTCCAGTGCGTGGGTGCGGTAGTGACCCAGCTCACCGCCAAGGCCCCGTGCACCCTCTAACAAATGGCCTCCGGTCAGGATGCCGCCGCCCACGCCGGTGCCAAGGGTCACACCGATCACGTCCGTATAGCCCTGTGCAGCGCCGACCCACACTTCACCCAGCGTCATGCAGTTGGCGTCGTTGGCCACTGTGACGGGCAGGCCGAAGTCCTTTTCCAGCGCAGCCTTGATAGGGCTGCCGATGTAATTGGGAAAGTTGCCGCAGGTACCGGCCACGATGCCCTTGCGGCTGTCGATCTGACCGGTGGCTGAAACGCCGATGCCCGCAAGGCTTTCCACCGGGATGGAATTTGTAGTCAAAAACTCCTTTGCGGCCTTGCGCACGGTGGTGAGAACAGGCGTCTGGTAGCCGTCAAAACTGACACTCTCTTCGCCCTTGAGCAGCACCCTGCCGGTCTCATCCACGATGCCCAGCTTGACGGCAGTGCCGCCGATATCAATGCCAAAATACTGTTTCATCCGGCACACTCCATTTTACTTTTTTGCAGCGTTGATGGCACCGGTAAAGCGGGCCGTGATTTCTGCCGGGCGGGTGATGGCACCGCCCACCACCAGTGCGAATGCACCGGCTTCCAGCGCCTTGACCGCCTGCTCCGGGTAGTGGATGTGGCCCTCGGCAATGACCTTTGCCGGGCACTCTGCGGCCAGCTTATGGACAAAATCAAAGTCGATATCGTCAATGCCTTTTGTCTCCGGGGTGTAGCCGCGCATGGTGGTGCCCACAAAGTCGGCACCGGCTTCGGCGCAGGCCATGGCGTTCTCAAAGTTGTCGCAGTCGGCCATCACCAGCTGGTCGGGATACTTTGCCTTGATGGCGCGGATGAACTGGGCAGAGGTGGAGCCGTCCGGGCGCAGAGCACCGGTGCCCTGCACGGCAAGGATGTCCACGCCGCAGGCTACCAGCTCGTCCACTTCCTTCATGGTAACGGTGATGTACATGGGCGTGCCGGGGTAGTCTTTTTTGATGATGCCGATGACCGGCAGGTCCACCACCTGCTTGATCTGGGTGATGTCGCGCACGGTGTTGGCACGGATGCCCACAGCACCGCTCATGGCGGCGGCTTTCGCCATCAGCGGCATCACGCCGCCTTCTTTCGTGTACAGGGGCTCCGTCTCCAGTGCCTGACAGGAGACGATCAGACCACCCTTGATCTGAGCAAACAGTTTTTCCTTATCCATCGTTCAATCCTCCATCCGAATCTTTACAACAGCCTTGCGCACGCCCACACAGCCGTGCTGTACAAGGCCGGGTTTGTGCAGCTCAGTAGGGAAGAACAGCACAAAGCGTCCCTCGCCCAGTGTGCCGGTCACGACACTGGCGCTGTCCTGAAAACCGCAGTCGCCGGTAAAATCGCCGATCTCCCTGCCGGGATTTGTGGTAAAGCCCCAGCCCTCGCTGCCGGTGATGTCGAGCTGCAGGTCGGCGTACTTTTTGTGATATTCCGGGTGGTAGCCGTGGTCGGAATGGAGCGTGGCATCCATCGTGTTGATAAAAACTTCCTCGCCATCCACCTCGGTGCGGCCCAGCGGCAGGCTGGCAGGGTCGTGGGTCAGCAGGTAATCAATGGCCGTGTCGAGATTTTTGCAAAGGCCCTTGTAGCGCGTCAGGTGCTGCAGGGTATCACAGATCATAAAACGTCCCTCCAAAAACAAGCGCCCGCTCTCCCCTCTGAAAAGAGACGGAGAGGGGCGCTGCTTCAATTTTACAGTTTTGCGATGGCAGCTTCGATCATGGCCTGTGCTTCGGCCACGATGGCTTCATCTTCCGGAATCAGGCCGGGCATCGGCTCACGCACGCCGCCCAGCTCCAGACCGTACATCCGGCGCAGGATCTCCTTCTGCACGGCGTACAGGTTGCCGTGGGCTTCGCACATCTTGTAGATGATGCGGTCGGCCTCGTACTGGATGGCGCGTGCGGCTTCGATCTCGCCCTTGTTGATGTGCTCGTTCATGGCCAGATACAGCTCCGGCATAACAGCGTAGGTGCCGCCGATGCCGCCGTCTGCGCCGATCACGCGGCCGGAAACGAACTGCTCATCGGGGCCGTTGAACACCACAAAGTTCCCCTTGCCGCGGGCGGCGATGCCGGCATCCTTAAACATCTGGATGTCCTGCGTGGGCATGGAGCTGTTCTTCACAGCCACTACATTGGGGTTCTTGAGCATTTCCTTCAGCAGGCTCATGGTCAGACCGGTGCCTGCCAGCTGCGGGATGTTGTAGATGACGAACTCGGTGTTGGGAGCAGCAGCGGACATATCGTTCCAGTACTTTGCAATGGCGTACTCCGGCAGGTGGAAGTAGATGGGAGGAATGGATGCAATGGCATCCACGCCCACGCTCTCGGCATGGCGGGCCAGCTCCACGCTGTCGGCGGTATTGTTGCAGCCGACATGCGCAATGACGGTCAGCTTGCCCTTGGCTTCGCTCATCACGGCTTCCAGAACGGCCTTGCGCTCATCCACGTGCTGGTAGATGCACTCGCCGGAGGAACCGCCTACATACACGCCCTTGACGCCTTTGGCGATCAGATGGCGGGTAAGGGCCTTGACACCCTCGGTGGAAATGTTGCCCTCTGCGTCGTAGCAGGCGTAAAAAGCAGGAATAACACCCTGATATTTTTTGATATCTTTCATGTTCCAAACCCTTCTTTAAAAATAGTAATAAATACAGATGAAATGGTTTTGCATCAAGCTCGTACGCTTTCTGTTCCGGGCAGCGGCATCAGCGCCCTCTTGCGGTGCCCTGCATCCGCTTCGGCCCTTGGGCGGGCCTTGCGTCTTGCAGACCGCTGCGCCAAAAATCCCTCCCTGCATGCCCCTTTTTGTCGCTGCGCGACATCTTCCCCCGGCCGGGGGAAGTCTTTGCCCGCAGGCGGCGGTCGGGATTTTAGCCCTTAACAGCACCCATTGCGATGCCCTTGGTAAAGTACTTCTGGAAAATGAGGAAGATGATGATGATAGGCACAGCAGCCAGTGCGGCACCTGCCATGATCAGGCCAAAGTCGGTGCTGTTCTCAGCCTGCAGCTTTGCAATGCCCAGCGAGATGGTCAGGTTGCTGGTGCTGGACAGCATGATCAACTGCATGAAGTAGTCGTTCCAGCTGTTGATGAAGGTAAAGATGGCCAGTGCACCGATGCCCGGCTTGACCATGGGCAGCACGATGTCGATGAAGGTCTTGGCCTCGCTTGCACCGTCGATGCGGGCCGCTTCCAGCATCTCAGTGGGGATGCCCTCACTGAACTGCTTCATCAGGAACACACCAAAGGGCCAGCCCACAATGGGGAAGATGACGGCCCAGATGGTGTTGTACAGGTTCAGGCTGCTCATTTCGCGCAGCAGGGGGATCAGAATGACCTGCTTGGGCAGAGCCATTGCACACACGATGAGGGTGAACAGCAGCTTGCGGCCTACAAAGCGCTTTTTTGCCAGTGCATAGCCGGCCATGGCGGCGGTGATGCAGGTGAGGATCATGGACATGACGGCCATGAACACGGTGTTGATCATCCAGCGGATGGCAGCGGGAGCGGTGGGGCCTACCGAGAAGTAGATGGGCTCGCCGTTAGCGCTGAACTTGGAGCCAAAGGGCACAGCCAGCTGCCACAGCGGGGCGCTCTTGCCGGAGAACAGTTTCTGATAGTTTGTCAGCACCCACTGGCTGGGCCACCATTCCGGGGTGGTGGCGTTGATGGCGGCACCGGTCTTGAAGGAACCGGTGATGATCCAGTACAGCGGGAAGGCGAACAGCACCGCAACGATGCTGATGAGGATCAGCGTCAGGATCATGTAGGCACTCATTCTCTTGAGCTTGCTGGGGTGACGCTTCAACGGTTTTTGCTTTTTTGCAGCGGCATTTGCACTCATTGTCCGGCACCTCCTTTAATTATCCTGGTTGCCCAGCTTGAACTGGACAGCCGACAGAATGGCGATGATGACTGCCAGCACCACACCCATTGCGTTGCCGTAGCCGTAGCGGTACAGCTTGAAGGCGGTGTAGTAGATGTAGTACATGATGGTATCGGTGCTGTGGTTGGGGCCGCCGGAAGTCAGCAGCTGGATCAGCGCAAAGCACTGGAAGGAGTTGATGGTGGTAATGACCAGAATGTACAGGGTGGTGGGCATGATGGCGGGCCACTTGATCTTCCAGAAGCACTGGAAATCGGTGGCACCGTCCACTTCTGCGGCTTCCACGATGGACTGGTCCACATTGCCCAGAGCGGAAACGTACAGCACGATGGGCTGGCCCACAGAGGTGGTGAGCAGGATCAGGATAATGCAGCCCAGAGCAAAGCGCTCATCGCCCAGCCAGTTGATGTTCTTGTCAATGAGGCCCAGAGTCTTGCCCAGATAGTTGAAGATGCCATAGTAGTTGTTGTACATCCACTTCCACACCACGGTAACAGCCACAGAGCCGGTGACCACGGGCAGGTAGAACACGCAACGGAAAAGGCTGGTAGCCCACTCGGGCAGGTCTACGATGGCAGAGGAGACCCACAGCGAGAAGGCGCAGGTCACGGGCACGGACACCACCACGATGATGAAGGTGTTCTTCAGAGCACCCAGAAAGATGGGGTCTGTGAACAGTTCTTTGTAGTTTGCAAGGCCCACAAAGATATCGGCACGGTTCATGGTGGAATCGAAGAAGCTGGTCACCACGCACAGCACCATGGGGTAAATGACGAAGCCCAGAAAGAAGATCAGGCTGGGCAGCAGGAAACAGTAGGAGGCAAAGGTCTCGCGCCGTACCAGCGCACTGCTGCGCTTAGGCTCTTTGATCGCCGTTTTTGCAGCCAAGGGGATCACCGTTCCTTTCAGTTATGATTTTTTTTTTACAAATAAAGCCCCTCCCTCGTCGGGGTCTTCGAGGAAGGGGCGAAGAATCAGTAATTATCTGCCCCTGGCAGAACGGATGCGTTATGCCTGTGCGGCAGCGTTTGCGTTGTCCACAAAGGTCTTGACGGCAGTCTCGACATCCTCACCGGAGCCGACGCGCTGCAGCATGTTCCACCACTCGGTACGTGCGGTTGCCCAGCCCGGAGTGATCTGGTAGTAGTCGCCCAGATAAGCCATGAACTTGCTGTACTCGCTCATGATCTCGTTGTCGGCGTAGATATCGCCCACGCTGGTGCGGACCGGGAAGTAGGTGGAAGCCAGCACACTGTCCTTGACCTGATCGGGGTCGGCAGCGATGAAGTCGATGAAGGTCTTGGCTGCTTCGATCTTGGCCTCGTCGCCGTTATCAAAGATGCCGAAGCCCCAGATGCCGCCGCACAGCTTCGGGTCGCCGCTTTCGGTGGGGAAGGCCATGGGGAAGATCTCGTCGCCATCGTTGGTCAGACCGGCGGCGTTGTTGTCGCTGTTGGCCTGCTGTGCAATGTTCCAGCAGAAAGCCATCTGCAGGGTGCCGTTGCGGAACAGGGTGATCTCGTCGCCGCCTGCGATGGAAGCGTCAAAGTTGATGCCCTTGGTGTCGTGCAGGGTCTGGATCGCCTTGATGTTCTCGGCGGAGTCGGCAGTGTACTTGGTGTGAGCTGCATCGGTAAAGGTGCCGCCGTACATGTTGTTGATGATGGCGCGGGTGCCCTGGTCGCCGCCCTGACCTGCGCAGTAGATGGCTGCAACGTTCTCGTAACCGCCGTTGTACAGGGCATCAACGGTCTTCAGGAAGCCGTCGGTGCTCCAGGTGTGCTTGTCGGTATCGATGTACTGGTCAGCGCCCACTTCCTTGACCTTGGTCATGTTCACGGCCATGCAGTGTGCGGTCATGCACAGGGGATACTCGTAGTAGTTGCCGGCAGTGTCCTTGCAGGCGGACTCCACGGACTCGTAAATGTCCTTCTTGGCATCGTCGGTCCACAGGTCGTTCAGCGGAGCCATAACGCCCTTTGCGCCCCAGTTTGCAACCAGACGCTCGGGACCTTCCATGATCAGATCAGGTGCGCTGCCGCCCTCGATAGCGGTGTTCACCTGATCGTCGCCGTTGGTGTAGTCCAGATACTCCACAGTGACCTTGATGTCAGGATACTTTGCGTTGAAGCTGGAAACCAGACCCTGAACGGTGTCGTCATTGCCCCAGCCGCCGATGGGGTATGTCCACAGCTTGATGCTGGTGGAAGAAGCAGCTGCGCTTGCAGCGGTAGAACCTGCGGTGGAAGCAGCAGTGCTGGTGCTTGCAGAAGAGCCGCCGCATGCGGCCAGAGCGCCGGCTGCGCCCAGAATGCCAGCGGCCTTCAGGAACGAACGGCGGGAAATGCAGTTTTTCATAGTAGTTTCTCCTTCGCATTCAAGATGCTTCACGTTGTTGGCGGCCTGCCGTGCCAGCGACCGCTCTTGATGGCTCCATTATAGAAAAATATTTTCATTTTGTCCATTCATGGTTTTCATAAATTTTCAGAATGACAGTGTGCATTGTGCACAAAAGTGTGGGATATATGTTGAAATGCAAAGAAAATCTTGCTTTACTCTTCTGAAATTATTACAAAATGGTACAAACCCACCGAAACGATAGTGAAAATGTTTTTCTAAACAAAAATGCAAAATTGAAAGATATTTTCACAGAATGGCCGTTTTTTCCGCCAAAACTGTGTGCTCTGCACAGAACTGCGGGCCAAAATGTGGGCAATGCGTCTCTTGCGAAGCGGGGACGATTCTTTTATACTTTTTATAAAGGTGAATGAAACGGTCGGCAGCTGATCCGGGTCGGTGGACTGCTGTGCCGGAAAAGAGGAAAAAGAAAAATGGCAACGAATTTTTGGGAGCTGCTGCAGCAGCATCAGGGCGACCTGACAAAATCGGGCCGCACCGTGGCGGACTATCTTGTGCAGCACGCGGCAGAGGCACAGTATCTGTCCATCTCCTCGCTGGCAAAGGAGTGCTGTGTGGCAGAGGCAACGGTGTTCCGCTTCTGCCGGGCGCTGGGGTTTGAGGGCTATCATGAAATGCGCATTGCGCTGGCGCAGGCCAACGCCACCGGTGCACTGGTCAACCAGCATGTGCCGGAGCCGGATGCCGACACGGCAGCTTTGTGCGAGCACGCCAGCGCCCTGCTGATGACTACTATCAACGGCACCCAGAACAATCTTTCGCCGGAGGCGGTGGACAAGGCTTCGGAGCTGATGCACAAGGCCCGGCAGGTGTACTGCCTTGGTCAGGGCGGCAGCATGTATATTGCAAATGATATCTGCGCCCGCTTTGCCTGCATCTCCACCAAGTTCCGCACGGCAGGCGACAGCCATATGCAGCTGATCACGGCCAGCCTGATGACCCCGGAGGATGTGGTGCTGTTCGTTTCCTATTCCGGCGCTACCCGCGATATGCTGGAAACGCTGCGCGCGGCCAAGGCGGCGGGCGCAAAGATCATTCTGCTCACCCATTATGAGGATTCGCCCGGCGCAAAGCTGGCGGATATCGTGCTGCTGTGTGGTGCGCAGGAAAGCCCGCTGGACTCCGGCAACATCCCGGTCAAGGTGGCGCTGCTGTATGTGGCTGAAGTGCTGGTGCTGCGCTACACCATGGACGACCCCGAAAATGCCAACGCCGCACAAGATCGCACCAGTGAAGCACTGGCGGTCAAAATGCTGTAAAAATATTGCCCGCAAGGCCCCTGCAGATCCCGTGTTCTGCGGGGGCCTTGGCATATCCGGAAAAGAGTGCACAAAATTTGTTCTTGATCTTTTTCAAAAAAAAAATAGACCTCATCTTTTTGATGAAGTCTATTTTTCTTTAGCCTCTTAACTTAACGGCATTGGGCGAATGCCTGATGGGCTTTTATGCCGGTGGTGGGGGTCGAACCCACACGTGTTATTAGCACAAGGGATTTTGAGTTTTTATCCGCATCTTCCATCTGGTGTCATCCAGTGATATCTAGTGATATCTGGTTCCCACTGTGCAAAGGCAAAATTCACGCCTCAACGAACAATAATTTGAAATATCCACGATTTTTCGATGCGTTTTTCCTCTACTCTGTTTTTTCGGTTTGGACCGCCCAAATGGAAATTGGAGGGATGTTCAGGAGGGATGCAGGGCAAAACGCTCCTCTGCTTAGGCACAAAACGAAAGGAAAGTCAAGGATAATGAATCAAAATCAAGCAAAAGAGTATTATAAAAAATTATTTGTGAACTATCCTGATGTGCTGTCTGTCGAAGAAGCAACAACTTTACTCGGTTTCAAAAGCCAGACTGCCATCATCAGAAGAATCCATCAACATAGAATTCGCTGCCTGAAAGTCGGACGATCTTTCATGATTCCGAAAGAATATCTCATCGACTATCTTTTGGATAGCTAAATTATATAGCCATTATATTACATAGCGCACCACTTTTCAATAAGAAAAGAGTGCGCTTTTTATTTTCAAACGAAAGGCGGTTGATTTTTTGAACACAAGCTGGAGCAAAACGTTGAAAAAGCCACATGACCCTTGACTACTTTTACGGACAAGCCGGAGAACTGTTTTCATTCTACCGCATTCCCAAGGCTCTTTTTCAGGAGCCACGGTTCCAGAGTCTGTCCACCGATGCAAAAACCCTGTACGGCATCCTGCTGGACCGCATGAGCCTGTCTGTGAAAAACGGCTGGCTGGACGAGCAGAACCGGGTGTTCATCATCTTCACGATAGAGGATGTCAAGAGGGCGTTGTGTTGCGCAGACAACAAAGCGACCAAGCTGCTCCGGGAACTCGAAAAGTTTGGTCTGATTGAACGAAAACGCAGAGGTCTGGGAAAGCCAAGTTTGGTGTATGTGAAGAACTTTTCGGCAGAATCGTCAAAATCAATATTCCAAAATCGTGATTTTCACGATTCTGGAGGCTTCAAAAACGCAAGTCAAGACCCTTCAAAATCACGATGTAATAAGACTAAAGAGAATGATACTGAAATGAGTGAGACTGATCCATTCAATTCTGAAGAAGCGGATGGGATGAGCAAACGCACCCAACTGGAAGAATATTTTTCTCAGTCTTTGGAGATAGACCTTTTGCTCCGGCTCTGCCCGGATGACAAGGACATTATCTACCAGATCGTAGACTTGCTGGTGGACACCTGCGCTACCAACCGTAAGCTGCTGCACATTGCTGGGGACGATAAGCCCGCCGAGGTGGTATGCAGTCGGTTTATGAAGTTGAACGCCGACCACATCCGCTTTGTGCTGAAGTGCTTTGCAGAGAACAGCAGCCCGATCCGTAACATGAAACAATATCTGCTCGCTTCTCTGTACAACGCGCCCACCACCATGCAGCTTTCCTACCAGAACCAAACCAACCACGACTTAGCGAATCGGAGGTGATGAAAATTTCAAAGAAAGCAACCACGATAGCCATCGTCAACCAGAAAGGCGGCACCGGCAAGACCACCACCTGTGAAAATCTGGGCATCGGGCTGGCGATGGAGGGCAAAAAAGTTCTGCTGGTGGACACTGACCCGCAGGGCAGTCTTACCATCAGCATGGGCTGGCAGCAGCCGGACGAGCTGCCTGCCACATTGTCTACTCTGATGCAGAAAGCCATGAACGACCAGCCTATCCAACCCGGTGAGGGCATCCTGCACCATGCAGAGGGCGTAGACCTCATCCCTGCCAACATCGAATTGGCAGGATTGGAGGTGGCTCTGGTAAACAGCATGAACCGGGAAAAGATGCTCAAACAGGTGTTGGACGGAGCAAAACGGGAGTACGATTATATCCTGCTGGACTGTACTCCCTCCCTTGGTATGCTCACCATCAATGCACTGGCAGCGGCAGACACTGCTTTGATACCCGTACAGGCTCAATATCTTTCTGCCAAAGGTCTGGAGCAGCTTTTGCAGACAATCTGTAAGGTACACCGGCAGAAAATCAATCCGAAGCTGAAAATCGAGGGCATCCTGCTCACCATGACGGACAGCCGCACCAACTATGGAAAGCAGATCGACACTTTGATTCGTCAGGCATACGGTAGTAAAATCAAGGTGTTCGACCAGACCATTCCCCGGTCTGTTCGTGCTGCTGAAACCAGTGCCGCCGGCAAGAGCATTTTCCAGTATGACCCCAAGAGCAAGGTGGCAGAAGCCTATCAATCTCTTGCGAAGGAGGTGTTGGTGGATGCCGAAAAGCGGCTTAAACGTAGCACTGAAAGGTCTCGATGATATTTTTTCGACCGAAGAGTCCCGGCAGGAAGAACAGCGGGAGCAGGTACAACAGATTCCCGTCAGCGAACTTTTCCCGTTCAAAAACCACCCGTTCAAAGTTCTGGACGATGATTCCATGACCCGGACGGTGGAAAGCATTTCGCAGTTCGGTGTGCTTGCGCCGCTGATTGCCCGCCCCAGACCAGAGGGCGGCTATGAGATCATCTCCGGGCATCGTCGGAAACACGCCGCAGAGCTTGCAAATCTGGACACCGTGCCTGTCATTGTGCGAAACATGGAGGATGATGCCGCCACGATATTGATGGTCGATTCCAATTTGCAGAGAGAACACATCCTGCCCAGCGAGCGGGCATTTGCGTACAAGATGAAGCTGGATGCAATAAAAAATCAAGGTGCTAGGTCAGATTTAACTTCGTCCCAAGTTGGGACGAAGTTGAGAGCCGATGAAAAAGTAGCAAAAGATTCAGGCGAAAGTCGCAATCAAGTCCAGCGTTTTGTGCGTCTGACGAACCTTGTCCCTGAATTGCTCGACATGGTAGACGAGAAAAAAATCTCTTTTAACCCTGCGGTAGAACTGTCCTATCTGGACGAAAAACAGCAACAGGATTTTTTAGAAGCAATGGATGCTTCTCAGAACGCACCATCTCTTTCACAAGCCATTCGGATAAAAAAGCTGGCGCAGCAGGGTGAGTTTGACTATGATGCAGTCTACAACATTATGAATGAGGAAAAGAAAAGCGAACTGGACACCGTGACCATCAAAAACGAAACCCTGCGGAAATACTTTCCACGCAATTACACGCCCCGGCAGATGGAAAGCATCATCATCAAGCTGCTCGACCAGTGGCAACTAAAAAAGCAACAGGCAAAACAGAAGAAGCAGGAAGAAGCGCGCTGATCGCAGACTGAACCAAAAGACCCAGTTCCGGGTCTTTTATTTTTGCAAAAATTTTGGAGGAAACGTCTATGAACTTTACTACCACTCACATCCGTTCCGAGAAAGTCACCATTGATACTCGCATCTACACGATTCTGAACGGCAGAAAAAAGCCTGGTGAAGTCTATCTCGCTGCCATTGCCCCGGATATGGAGCTGACCATCATCACGCTGGACGAGGCTCCCGGCATCCTGCCCTGCTTTGAGGAGGATGATGCCTGCCTGAACCTTCCCAACACCTCGCTGCTGCTCTGCTACAACCCGGCGCAGGTGCTGAAGATGGGCGGAAAGCACTACCTGACCGGCCCGGTGATTCTTGTTCGCACCAACATGGACGGCGAGGTCATCTCGCTGACCATCGATGAAGTCTACCTGTTCCAGAAGTATCTGGCAAGCCACAGCATCACCCTGATGGCAGACGACCAGAAGCTGCCCTGCATCTGCATGGAGTGAGGTGTGCCATGCTGAACTTTTTTATCGGTTTCGCCTTTTTTGAAGCAGGTGCCATTTTCGGCTTCTTTGTGGCGGCTCTGATGCAGGCGGCACAGAGCCGCGAAATCGGGCTGAACGGAAAGGAGGATTCGCATGGCTGAAAACACCTTGTCGGTGCTGAAAATTGCACCGGGACAGTATCCGCAGCAGGTCGAGATCGATAACGACCTGAAGACTTTGCAGCAGGCAGTGGGCGGCTCCATCGGCGCAAGCTACCCATTTGAAGATCCGGTTGCCATCGTTTATAACGATGACGGCAAGCTCATGGGTCTGCCCCTGAACCGTGCCCTTCGGGATGAAAACGGAGAAATGTATGATGCCGTTGCTGGGACTTTTCTCGTGGTGGGGCTGGGCGAAGAGGATTTTGTATCGCTCTCCCCGGAACTGGCACAGAAGTACGAGCAGCTTTTCCATCAACCGGAAGCCTTTCTGAAGCTGGGCAACCGTCTGCTGGTGCTGCCGGTGCCTGATGAACCCCCGGCAGAAAAGCCCCGCACCAAGCCCTCGGCAGAGCATGAACGCTAAAAGCATCCTGCTGCATGGGAGGTGATGGCAGTGCAGGAAGAAATCGAACAGAAATCATTCAACATTATGATCTCTACCACCAAGCTGTCTGCCCGGACCGTTCTCCGGGCGGTAAAAGCGGCGTTTCGGCTGTACCAGTCCAAGGCATCCCAAGGCAAGCAGAGCGTCCGCACCCTTCTGCGGCAAAACCGGGGTGTGTCCAGCGTGGAGATCAGCAAGACCGGCATCCGTGGTCTGGAACGCTACGCCAAAAAGTACGGCATCGACTATGCCATCCGCAAGGACACCTCCGAAGTGCCGCCCCGGTATCTGGTCTTTTTCAAAGCCCCGGATGCAGAAGCCTTCAACTCGGCGTTCAAAGAGTATTCGGCATCTCTGCTGAACAGAGACAAACGCCCCTCGGTGCTGGCAAAACTGCATGAACTGGTGCAGGCGGCGGCAGAACTCCCCGGCAAAGTCCGGCATAAGGAACAGGAGCGTGGACTGTGACCACGAAAAAGCTGACAAAGCTGCTGGCACTGTATCTGCCCTATATTTTGCTGGGGCTGGTGGCAACCAACATTGGCGAAGCGTGGCGGCTTGCCGAGGGCAAAGAGCTGGGGGATAAGATCATGGCGATGATGGGCACCGTTCCGGTGGCGTTTGCGAACCCGCTGCCCAGCTTGCATCCGCTCGATTTGCTGGTGGGCTTGTGCTGCGGTGCAGGGTTACGGCTGGCGGTCTATTTGCGTGGAAAAAACGCCAAGAAGTACCGCCACGGCATGGAGTACGGCTCTGCCCGGTGTGGTGCATAATCTTAACTGTAAGGAAAACTATGTGGACGCAGGAGGTATGCACATGAACGAATATAATAAAATTACAGCCCTTTACTCCCGCCTTTCCGTCGGGGACGAGGACAGAGATGGCGGCGAGAGCAACAGCATTGTAAACCAAAAGGCATTTCTGGAACGGTACGCCCAACAGCAGAGATTAACCAATATCCGGCACTACATTGACGATGACGAAAGCGGCAGGTTCTTTGACCGCTCTGCCTATTCCCGCATGATGGAGGATGTGGAAAACGGAAAAATAGGCGTCTGCATTATGAAAGACCTGACGCGCTGGGGGCGTGATTATCTCCAAGTCGGCAATGCAATGGAGGTATTCAGACGGAACAATGTCCGCTTTATCGCGGTCAATAACGGCATAGACAGCGACAATCCCGATACATTGGAGTTTGCGCCCTTTATCAATATCATGTCGGAGTGGTACGCAAAGGACATCAGCAAGAAAGTAAAAACGGGTATCAGGACCAAGGGTGCAAGCGGCAAACCCATCGCCACCGAAGCCCCATACGGATATATGAAAGACCCGAACAACAAGGATTTTTGGATAATCGACGAGGAAGCCGCCGAAGTGGTACGCTTGATTTTCCGTCTGTTTATCGGCGGGAAGAACAGAAACCAAATTGCCGTATATCTCAAAAACGAGCAAATCCTCACGCCTACGTTCTACCTCAAACAGCACGACAGAGGGACAGCGAAAAGCAGACCGCTGAACGAGGAAAATCGCTATAAATGGAACAAAGCAACCTTAACCAAGATACTCACAAGGCAGGAGTATTGTGGTGATGTTGTCAATTTCAAGACCACAAAGCATTTTCGGGACAAGCGCAACCACTATGTAGATAAAAGCGAATGGCAGATAACCGAGAATGTGCATGAGCCGATTATCGACCGCGCCGACTTTGAAACCGTACAGCGGATTTTGGAAAACGCGCCTGTCAGACGCCCTAACGGGGACGGAGAAATCCACCCTTTGTCGGGCTTGATGTTCTGTAAAGACTGCGGCGCAAAAATGCACATTCGCATAGATTACAGGAACGGCGGCAAGCGTCATGTTGCCTTTTGCAGCGAGTACCACAAGGGCAAAGCCAAAAATCCCAAATGCAATTCCCCGCACATCATAGACGCTGATTTAGTCATGCAGACTATCGCGGATGTTCTGAAAAAAGTTGCAGAATACTCCATAAGCAACCGGGAGGAATTTGAAGCATTAGTCCGAAAAAACCTTGATATGCAGCAGACGGACAAGAGCAAAAAACAGCAGAAGCGTATTCCGCAAATTACAACACGCCTTGAACAGATTGACAAGGTGCTGAATAAACTCTACGAGGATAACGCCCTCGGTGCTATCCCACAAGACCGATACGAGCAAATGTCACAGAAATATTCGGAGGAATACTATACGCTGAAAGCGGAACTTGCAGAACTCAAAGAACAGTTATCCGCGTTTGAGGACGCAGGAGGATGGGCGCATAAGTTTTTGAAGCTGATAGAACGCTACGCCGCCTTTACCGACCTTACCCCCGCCATTCTCAATGAATTTATCAGCAGAATTGAAGTGCATGAGCGCGATAAGAAAAGGGCAAAACAAGCTGTTCAGCATATCGGGATATATTTCAGCTATATCGGCAAGTTTGAAAACGAACTGACACAGCTTGCAGAGCCGACAGAGGAAGAAATCCGGCAAATGCGGGAGAAAATCGAAGAAGCCCAAAAGGAAAAGAGCCGCGCTTATCATCGGAACTACTCAAAGGAATACCGGGCGAAAAACCTTGAAAAACGCCGGGAGTATGAACGCATCAAGGCGCGGGAATATCGGGCAAAGCGAAAGGCGCAAGCCGCTGCGCTGCCCGTATCGTAAAACAGAATAACCGACAGCAGAAAGGGATTTTCCAACTATGGGAAATCCTTTTTTTGCACCCAAAGGAAGGAGTGACCCAATGACAGAAAAGAAAACCACAACCACCGCGCAGAAGCAGCCGGATGGTATCATCACAACACAGCGGAACGGACAGACCATCGTTGCGGAGTTGTTTTTCAATCACAGAAGCGCAGAAACATTCCGCGACAAGCTGCTGAAAGCGATACTTGCCGACTATTCGCATTTTTCTGCGTCTGACGGTCAAGAGCCGTAAAAACGGAATATTTGACGATTGGAACACTCTGGACGAGGAATGTATCGCCAGAGCATTTTCTATTGAAAAAACGCCGTTTTTCCCAAGTCAAGAGCCGAAGAAAACACCCGAAAAATGCCCCTACTGCGTAACAGGGGCGCAGAAAGGAGAGTTTATGAAAACAGGACTGAAAAAGCAGGAAAAGACCACCGATATTTGGTTTGACGAGAAAGACCCCCTTATCCATATCCGCACCCACAACACCGACTTGAAGAACAGGCTGACCGCGTACAGCCGCCGCTTCCCCTCTGTCTGTAAGCTGACCGACAGCGACCCGGAAACGGGCTGTATGGAGTTTGAGATTGCAAAGGGACGCTTCTCTTTCCGTCTGACCGCACCATACAGCGAGGAACGCAGACAGGCGGCAAGCGACTATGCAAAGAAGCATGGTATTTCAGCCGGGAAAAGCAAGCCATGACACAAAGATACAGTAAAATTATTAGGTAAGGACGGTTGATGTCTATGTAAAACGAACAGGAGGATAAAAATTGACTGGAAGCATTTACGGCTATGTGCGTGTCAGCACAAGAGAACAAAACGAGGACAGGCAGCTTATCGCCTTACGCGAGGTAGGCGTTTCAGATAAGAATATCTTTATGGATAAGCAATCCGGCAAAGATTTTGAGCGTCCACAGTACAAAAAGCTGCTTAGAAAAATGAAAAAAGACGACCTGCTCTATATCAAGAGCATAGATCGTCTGGGACGCAACTATGAAGAAATCTTACAGCAATGGCGTATCATCACAAAGGACAAGGGCGTTGACATTGTGGTTTTGGATATGCCCCTGCTTGATACGCGCCGGGGAAAAGACCTTATGGGAACATTTCTCTCGGATATTGTGCTTCAAGTGCTGTCCTTTGTGGCAGAAAACGAGCGCACCAATATCAGACAGCGGCAAACAGAGGGTATCGCGGCAGCAAAGGCGCGGGGTGTGCGCTTTGGGCGACCACCACGCCCCTTGCCGGATAACTTTCATGCTGTTTATCAGAGGTGGCGTGCCGGGAAAATTACCGGCACAGCAGCCGCAAAAGAGTGTGGTATGCCCCTTGCGACCTTTCGCTACCGGGCAGAAATCTACGAAAAAGCCAAATTATTGTAAATAGGCGGTTTTACAGAAAGGTGTACTTTCCTGTAAACCGCCTATTGCTTATAGGTATTTAATATTATACTTCTTCAGACGGCGTTTTTCAAGTCTTGAAATGTAAATATTCGTTTATATCCCGGCTAATTTGTCGATAAAATGCGTTTACAGGAAAGTACACGTTACTAAAGGGAATGGAGATAAATTATTAGATATACTACTGACAGCTTCCAAGAAGCTAAAGAGGTCCCTAGCGCCTACGGGGAATTTGTATCGATAAGGGGTACAAATTCCCACTAAGCGCTCGGGACCCCTTGTAGGAAAATGTCCTAAAATTTTGTATAATAGGAATTGAAGTTAAATTAGATGCTAAAAATTTGTAATTAAGAAGGAGGGATTCGTCATGTTGGTATTCCAAATGCGTAATGTAGATAAAACATCTACTGTTTTGAAACAGACTAAAAACAGTGATTACGCAGATAAATAAATACGTTAGATTAATTCCTACCAGTGACTAATCTTATGACTTTTTAAACAGATAACTAAAATTACAAACAAATCGTTTAACTTCTGTATTTGTTTATAGATGTAATCACTTCAGGAGAGATTACATGAACAAAAATATAAAATATTCTCAAAACTTTTTAACGAGTGAAAAAGTACTCAACCAAATAATAAAACAATTGAATTTAAAAGAAACCGATACCGTTTACGAAATTGGAACAGGTAAAGGGCATTTAACGACGAAACTGGCTAAAATAAGTAAACAGGTAACGTCTATTGAATTAGACAGTCATCTATTCAACTTATCGTCAGAAAAATTAAAACTGAATACTCGTGTCACTTTAATTCACCAAGATATTCTACAGTTTCAATTCCCTAACAAACAGAGGTATAAAATTGTTGGGAATATTCCTTACCATTTAAGCACACAAATTATTAAAAAAGTGGTTTTTGAAAGCCGTGCGTCTGACATCTATCTGATTGTTGAAGAAGGATTCTACAAGCGTACCTTGGATATTCACCGAACACTAGGGTTGCTCTTGCACACTCAAGTCTCGATTCAGCAATTGCTTAAGCTGCCAGCGGAATGCTTTCATCCTAAACCAAAAGTAAACAGTGTCTTAATAAAACTTACCCGCCATACCACAGATGTTCCAGATAAATATTGGAAGCTATATACGTACTTTGTTTCAAAATGGGTCAATCGAGAATATCGTCAACTGTTTACTAAAAATCAGTTTCATCAAGCAATGAAACACGCCAAAGTAAACAATTTAAGTACCATTACTTATGAGCAAGTATTGTCTATTTTTAATAGTTATCTATTATTTAACGGGAGGAAATAATTCTATGAGTCGCTTTTTTAAATTTGGAAAGTTACACTTTTTAATAACGGAGGGAATGGAATGAAAAAACTTGTAACCTTGCTTCTTTCGCTTGCTTTAGTGCTATCAGCATGGTTTTATTTGTTTTAGTAGCTTTTCAATCTTGCGCTGCCGGATTAGGAAATGCTTTAGCAGATAACGGCGAAGTAAGCGGAACATCAGGAATGTTGCTTGCTTTCTGTATGCTGATTGCAGGCATCGTTGGAGTAGCAACCCGAAAGAGCAAAGGCGGCGGAATTGTTGCCGGAGTATTCTATCTGTTGGGCGGACTGCTGGGAATTGTAAATTACGGTAGCTTCTCTGACCTTGCTATCTGGTCTGTCCTTTGTTTCATTTTCGGAGCTGTCTTTATTTTGGGCTCCTTGAAAATGAAGAAAGCAGATAAAAGTAACACAGACGCGGCAGAATAATATTATTCAAATAACAATAACATAATTCCCCAACAGGGCGACTATTTCCAAACCGAAGTAGCCGCCCTTTTCTTTTACTAAAAATCAAAAAGGAGGGCTACCATGTCGAAGAAAAAACCACCGACCACCATCGAGGAATGTAACGCCGAAATGGAACTGACACAGAAGAAAATCCGGCAGTATGAGAACAGGAACAAAATGCTTGACCGCAAACTTGCCATTGAGAAGCGCAAGGAGCGCAACCACCGTCTTTGTTCGCGGGGCGGCTACCTTGAAAGCCTTGTCCCGGCACTCATTGATATGTCAGAACAGGAAGCCCGCGACTTCCTCTACACCGCGGTTTTCAGCGACAAAGCGCAGGAGTTTTTGAGAAAACGAGCCGGAGAAGCGACACCGAAGAATTACCCTTGCACACAAGGGCGCACTTATACACCCTAACGGGCGTGTGCGCTCTGCCGAGGGCTTTATCTCCGCACCGGGCATTATTGCCTTGTGCAGAGATTGGCGGCTTGCGCCGCGACAGGGAAACCTACACTTTCCCTGCGACAGCTTGCGCTGTCTACCCTTTTGTGTACCCCACGAAAGCGAACACCTTGCTTTGCAAGCTATTCACTTTCATGGGGTTTTGTTGACCGTATCGGGAGGTGATACTATCGCAATCTACCATTGCAGCATTAAGATTGTCAGCCGGGGAAAGGGCAAATCTGCCGTAGCCGCAGCAGCCTACCGCGCCGGAGAGAAGCTGACAAACGAGTGGGACGGACTGACCCACGACTATACAAGAAAAGGCGGCGTTGTTCATTCTGAAATCATGCTGCCGCCCCATGCCCCACCCTCTTTCTCTGACCGTTCTATTCTATGGAACAGCGTGGAGCAAATCGAAAAATCGAATAACTCACAGCTTGCGAGGGAAATCGAAATCGCCCTACCTGTTGAACTTTCAAGAGAGGAACAGACCCGCCTTGTCCGGGAATACTGTTCCTCTCAATTTGTTTCCAAAGGAATGTGCGCCGACTTCAATATCCACGACACAGGCAACGGCAACCCACACGCTCATATCCTTTTGACTATGCGCCCCCTTGATGAAAAAGGCACATGGGCGGCGAAGTCAAAAAAGGAATATGTCCTTGACGAAAATGGGGAGCGCGTAAAGCTGCCAAGCGGCAGATACAAGACGCGCAAGGTTGACCTTATGGACTGGAACAGGCAGGAGAACGCCGACCTATGGCGCAAGGCGTGGGCTGACCTTGCCAACGACTATTTAGAGCGAAGCGGCAGCGCGGAGCGTATCGACCACCGCAGCCATGCAGAGCGTGGTATTGAGGAACTCCCCACCGTCCACATGGGTGTTGCAGCTTCCCAAATGGAGAAGAAAGGCATAGCCACCGACAAGGGAGAAATCAACCGCATGATACAAAAGACCAACCGACTTATGCGGGAAATCCGGGGCTATATCGACAGCTTGAAAGAATGGCTTGCGGAGGTTTTCGCCGCTAAGAAGCAACTGCAAGCTGCCCCGCACTCTCCCGATATTGCCACGCTGCTTACAAGGTATTTGAGCATTGAACGAGAGAAAAGCCGGAAGTATTCACAGGGCTGGCAGCAACAGCATACTGCCGGGGAATTGCAAAAAATCAGCAAGGCGATTGTCTATCTGCAAAGCAAGGGCATTGCTACCCTTGAAGATTTGGACGCTGCCCTTTCCTCTGTTGATGAAGAAGCAAAGCGGCTGAATACAAGCGTTGTTGCCAAGCAGAAGCGCATGAGGACATTGGAAAAGTTTATCGAGCATGGCAGCAACTACAACCGCTTGAAGCCCATTCACGATGAACTGAAAACGCTGAAAAACGGATGGGGCAAAAAGAGAGAAAAATTTGAGCAAGCCCACGAAAGCGACCTCATTATCTGGAACGCCGCCAACCGTTTCCTGCACGCAAATCTGCCGGAGGGTACAAAGTCTTTCAAGGTGTCCGAGTGGCAGAAAGAATTTGACGAACTGAAAGCCCAATCCACAGGCGAATATGAAGAACTGAAAACAAAGCGCAGCGAGGTTAAGGAGTTACAGCAAATCCGAAAGTGCATTGATATTGTAGAGCAAGCCGAGCAGCGCACACAGGAACAGACACACCAAACACCAAGACGCAAAAAGGAGGATATTTCCCTATGACCTACACCAAAGAACAGATTGACCGGGCAAATCAGACCGACCTTGTATCATTCCTGCAAGCCCAGGGCGAACAGCTTGAACGCGCCGGACAGGAGTACCGTTGGAAACGGCACGACAGCTTGACGGTCAGAGAAAACAGATGGTATCGGCACAGCCAGAGCAAAGGCGGCGGTCCGATTGATTTTGTCATGGAGTTTTACGGCAAAAGTTTTCTTGAAGCCGTTGAAATGCTGATAGGCGAACGGGGCGAAGCACCCCCACCCGTCTATCTGCAATTCAGACTACCACCCAAAAGCCCCGACAACCAAACAGCGAGGAACTACCTTACAGCCGCCCGGCGCATTGATGAAGATGTGTCGGGCTTTTTCTTTTCCTGCGGCGATCTCTACGAGGAAGCCGCCCACCATAACGCCGTATTTGTCGGCAGAGATGAAAGCGGCATACCGAGATATGCCCACCAACGGGGAACGGTGGGCAGCTTCCGGCTTGATGTGAAAGGCAGCGACAAGACTTTTAACTTCTGCTACCGGGGCGAGGGCGAAAGGCTTTTTGTCTTTGAAGCCCCCATTGACCTGTTATCTTTCCTCTGCCTGTTCAAAAAGGAATGGCAGAAACAAAGCTATCTGTCATTGGGCGGCGTGAGTGAAAAAGCCCTGCTGCGTTTTCTCTCTGACCGTCCGAATATCAAGACCGTCTATCTCTGCCTTGACAGCGACAAAGCCGGGACAGACGCTTGCAGCCGCCTTAACAGCATTATCCCCCAAGGCTACACCGTCAATCGCCTTGTACCGTTGTTCAAAGACTGGAACGAGGTTTTACAGCGTAAAGAGGAAATTACAGACGGAAAATATCTGCGCGAAGCTGTCTATGGCTTGCGTGAGCCGCAACAGGAAGAAACCGTTGAAATTATCCGCATGAGCGAGGTTGACACACAGACCGTTGAATGGCTATGGGAGCCGTATATCCCTTTTGGAAAGGTAACAATCGTACAGGGCAACCCCGGCGAGGGAAAAACCACCCTTGCCCTGCGCCTTTGCGCCGCCTGTACCAACCGCAAGCCCTTTCCGGCTATGGCAGAGCATGAGCCTTTTAATGTTATCTATCAGACCGCAGAGGACGGTTTGGGCGATACCGTCAAGCCGCGCCTTATGGAAGCGGACGCAGACCTTGACCGGGTACTTGTCATTGACGAGGGCAAACAGGAATTGTCCTTATCCGATGAACGCATAGAAAGGGCAATCCGGCAGACCGGGGCGCGTCTTATAATCCTTGACCCCATACAGGCGTATGTAGGCGAAAAAACGGATATGAACAAGGCAAACGAAATACGCCCTATCTTTCGCCGCCTTGCCGAAGTTGCAGAGCGTACCGGGTGTGCCGTTGTGCTTATCGGGCACTTGAACAAAGCTGCCGGAGGTCAGAGCGCATACCGGGGATTAGGCTCTATCGACTTCCGAGCCGCCGCTCGTAGTGTGCTGCTCATAGGGCGCGTGAAACGAGAGCCGAATGTGCGCGTTATCATTCACGACAAATCTTCCCTTGCACCGGAGGGTAAGCCTATGGCGTTTTCGTTGGGCGCGGAAAGCGGCTTTTCATGGATAGGCGAATATGACATTACCGCTGATGAACTGCTGTCCGGCACAGGCGGCAACACCGAAACCAAGACCGAGCAAGCGGAAAGGTTGATACTCGATTTACTTGCAGACGGTAAGGAAATGGCAAGCGAGGATATTGTCAAGGCGGCAGCCGAAGCCGGAATATCCGAAAGAACGGTACAAAATGCCAAGCGCAGCATGGGCGGCATATTGGGCGCAAGGCGCGTTGGAAGTCAATGGTACAACTTCATCAAGAAGAAGCAGCCGCCCGAAACTGCAAAATGAAAGTGCAAAACGCAGAGCCTTTGCACCTTGCACTTTCGCACTTTCACTTTATCAACTCGCCCCATGTTGACCGCATGGGGCTTTTCTCTTGAAAAAATCCTGTTTTGCGTCAATAAATTGCGAAAAGCACTTGACAAAACGCTTCATGGGGCACCGCCAAGGATATTGAGCCGTTCATGGCACCCAAGTTTGCAGACAACATCATCCTGACCAAAACGGAACGGCTGATGATGTCCAACCGCCCACCGGACCCCAAAAACGCCCGGAACAAAAATGTGCTGGTGGTGGGAGGCTCCGGCAGCGGCAAGACGAGATTTTGGCTTAAACCCAACCTTTTACAATGTCATAGTTCCTATGTGGTCACTGACCCGAAAGGTAGTATCGTGGTCGAGTGCGGGAACGCACTTCTGAAAAACGGTTACAAGCTGAAAATCCTGAACACCATCAACTTCAAAAAGTCCATGCACTATAACCCCTTCGCCTATGTCCACAGCGAAAAGGACATTCTCAAACTGGTCACAACCCTGATGACCAACACCAAGGGTGAAGGGTCCGGCGGGGACCCATTCTGGGAAAAATCGGAGCGTCTTTTGCTTACTGCCCTGATCGCTTATCTGCACTATGAAGCCCCGGTGGAGGAGCAGAATTTTGCAACACTGTTAGAAATGCTCAACACCATGCAAGTGCTGGAGGACGACGAGGAATACCAGAACCCTGTGGACTTGCTGTTTGAGGAACTGGCAAAAAAGAAGCCCAACAGCTTTGCCGGGCGGCAGTACAAACTTTACAAGCTGGCTGCAGGTAAGACTGCGAAATCCATCCTGATTTCCTGCGGTGCCAGGCTCGCCCCATTTGACATCCAAGAGCTGCGGGACCTCACCATGTACGATGAACTGCAACTGGACACGCTGGGCGATAAGAAAACGGCGCTGTTCCTCATCATGTCGGACACGGATTCCACCTTCAACTTTCTGATTTCAATGGTCTACACCCAGCTTTTCAATCTGCTGTGCGATAAAGCAGATGATGTGTACGGCGGCAAGCTGCCCATCCATGTGCGGTGCCTGATCGACGAGTGTGCCAACATCGGGCAGATTCCAAATCTGGAAAAGCTGGTGGCGACCATCCGCAGCCGTGAGATCTCAGCCTGCCTTGTTTTGCAGGCGAGAAGCCAGTTGAAAGCCATCTACAAGGACAATGCGGATACCATCGTAGGCAACATGGACAGCCAGATTTTCCTCGGCGGCAGCGAGCCTACCACCCTGAAAGACCTGTCGGAGATGCTGGGCAAGGAGACCATCGACGCATTCAACACCTCGGACACCCGTGGCAACAGCCCCAGCTACGGCACCACCTTCCAAAAGATGGGGCACGAATTATTGAGCCGGGACGAGCTGGCGGTGCTGGACGGCGGCAAGTGCATTTTGCAGCTGCGTGGTGTCAGACCTTTTCTTTCTGACAAATACGACCTGACCCAGCATCCCAACTACAAGCTGACCTCGGACTACGACCCCAAAAACACCTTTGATATTGAAAAATATCTGAACCGCAAAGAAAAAATCAATCCCAATGATGAATTTGTTGTGATTGATGCTGATTCGCTCCCGTCTGCCTAACCCGGTAGGCGGTTTTATTTTTGACCGGAGAGGTACACCAGAAAATCTACTCCGCCGCAGTTCGCGGCACAACATCTATGGTTTCGGGTGTGTACGGACGGTCTTCGATTTTTTCAAAATAAAGGAGAAACGACTATGGAATTCTTTAACTCTGCTATCGAAGTTCTTCAGACTCTGGTTGTGGCTCTGGGTGCCGGTCTCGGCGTGTGGGGTGCCATCAACCTGCTGGAAGGTTATGGTAACGACAACCCCGGCAGCAATGCTCATGTGCGGTAAAGTAACAAATGATAATTTGATAGACAGCAGCCACTATTTCCAAAACACAGACCAATACGAAAAGCTGATGTGGGGATTTTCCTATATCAGCTTTTGTCTTTCTAAGCATTTTTTGGAAAGTGATGTATTTGTATCTTTCCTATTGACAGCCAGCCTTTGAAGTGATATATTTATCTTGTAAAGTGACAAATACATCTCATCGGAGGACACCATTATGAAAAAAAGAACGAAACTCACAATTTGCCTGGGCGTGATATGCGCTCTGCTGGTAGCAATATCTTCATGGTACACGATAGCATTTAACAATTCAAGGTTTATTGTGCCTATGGATTTATCTGAATATGTTTTCAGAGTGCAAGACCTGCCTATGATTATTTCCGGCGTACTTCTTACCTTGTATATTGTGAATATTGTTGTGTTGTTTTTGGAATCTATTAAAACAAACAGGCGTAGGGAATTAACCTTGCAATCCACCAGAACAATAAATCCAAAACTGGGTTTTTTAGGTTTATTAGGATTTGCCGGATTTTTGGGATTTTGGACTTACAGCGTTGACAAGACAATTTTTCCTTTTGTGTTTTTCCTGTTTTTCGGCTTTTTCGGATTTTTCTATGAGGGAAAAATGTCAAATACTCTTATAGATGAACGATACAAAGAAAACAAAATGAAAGCGCAAAGTGTAGCGAACAAAACCTCTCTGTCCATTATTTTTCTTGCAATACTCATTTTGGGACAGGGAAAGCTCATGGATAACCTTGAATATACCTTAATTGCTCTTGTTATTGTTATAGCTCTCTCCATAGCACTTGAAATATTCCTTAGCGAATATCTGCTATATCATTATGATAACGATGAACAGTTTGATGAAAGCGAGGAATAAGTGTGCCGGATTTTGAATGTAGATTAAAAAAGTACAGGCTATTAAAGGATTTGACACAAGAGCAGTTAGCGGCACAGGTAGGCGTGCGGCGAGAAACAATTATGCGGCTGGAAAAGGCACAATACAATCCCTCACTTAAACTGGCGATTGATATTTCAAGAGTTGTTGAAGCACCGATTGAAGAAATATTCGTTTTCAAGTGATTTGTGCGGAATTATGCTTATTTTATAGGCAGTTTTTATAGGCAGTTGCGCTAATGTTAATCTGCATTGCTTGCCGCATAGCAGCTATCATGCTATTTTTGATTTACCAAGACAAAGGAGTGGAACACATCATGTTTAGTGAAAATCTAAAAACTCTCAGAAAACAGAAAGGCTTTTCACAGGAAGAATTAGCAACCAGACTTCATGTAGTCAGACAGACTATCTCCAAATAGGAGAAAAATTTGTCCGTTCCCGACGCTGATACTCTTATTCGTCTGGCTGAAATATTAGAGGTATCTGTCAGTGAATTGCTGGGTACGAAAATTGAAAATGAAAATGTCGCCAGTGATGTTGCCGAACAACTATCCAGAATAAACGAGCAACTGGCAATCAAGAACCGCCGCTCACGTCGTATCTGGAAAATTGTTGCCATTATATTGGCAGTAATCGTTCTTGTGAATATTTTTATTGCTGCCTTTTTCAGCGTTCCAGACCTCAACAGCAATACCCAGAATAACCCGCCAGCAATAAGTGATGAAACGATAAGCATAGATGAATGAAGTCGCTAAAAATAGCAAAACCAGCGGAGCAAATCAACGGTCAAGATGAACGGGCTGCGCCCGCCGTTGACAGTTCCGACTGTCCTTGCTGGTGGGTAATCAAGGGGCGACAGCAAAAAGTGCTGCCGCCCTTTCCCATAATCGAAGAAAGGGGGATTTTCCATGACTGAATACGAAGCCTATCAAGAACATATCCGCTATACCCATGATACCTATTGCCGGATTGTTATTCGCCATGCGTCCTTTGACGCTGCCCGTATGCTGGCAGCGAGGTGGAAACGGGAAATCTCCCTTGAATACTTGACCGAAGAAAAGTTTGTTCCACTAAGCGCCATAGACGAGTATTTTCAAGTTCCAGACTATGGCGAAACTTATCCGTTCTCTGTCCGGGGGCAGACGATACTTTTAGATAGCTGTTCTCTTGCGGCTGCTCTTGCCCGATTGCCGGAACAGACGCAGGAAGAAATCTTTTTGTACTACTTTCAGCACTTGACGCAGAAAGAAATCGGAGAACAAAGCGGCTGGACACGCAGCACAATCGGGCGGCATATACGGCTTGCCTTGAAGCGGCTAAAAGAGGAAATGGAGGTGCTGTCCCATGAGTAACCGACTTCTCCCCTATGACACTATCATAAAGGCACATGAGGGCGACCCCATAGCGATACAAGCCGTCCTTGACCGATACGCTGGATATATCCGCTACTTCTCTAAGATGAACGGCTATTACAACTCTGATATGGAGGACTACATCAGAATAAAGCTGATTGAAAGCCTGTTCAAGTTCCGGCTTGACCGATAACATAGAAACTGAATATCCCGCCGCCCCGCAGCGGCACATGAAGCAGTAAATCCGAAAAAGATTTGCTGCTTTTTTTGCGCTCATTTTTGGCAAATTTCCAAAAGTTCCGTATTAGATAGTGAAACCAAAAAAAGGCTGCCGTTTTTTTTAGACAGCGGGCAAAACGCAGCTTCCGAAACGCCTTATTGTCGGGAAAGACCGAGCCGCCGGAAAAGTTCTTGCCGGAAAGTCCGTCATTTTTGCTTTTTGCGGTGTTGTAGGGAGTAAGGGAAGAACGCCAGCCCGCAGCCTTTTATGAAAAAGCTGGTTGCGATTTTCTGAAAAAGTGGCAGTAGCAAGTGAACGGCAGTCCGGCAGTTTCTTAGAGCAAGATTCTACCGCAGTACCAAAATTCGCTTTTCGCTCATTTTGCTCCTGCGGGAATCTTGTTGGGGAGTGCCTTCCCCAAACCCTGCTTATGCGGCTTACGCCGCTTATCCCGCCGCAGCCATGCGGCAGCCGAAAGGAGGTTTTTACCATGCGAAAACGATACAACACGCCGCACCGCAGCCGGGTAGTCAAGACACGCATGACCGAGGAAGAATACGCCGAGTTTGCGGAAAGGCTTTCTGCCTGCAACATGAGCCAAGCCGAGTTTATCCGGCAAGCCATAACCGGGGCAGCCATACGCCCCATCATAACCGTTTCCCCCGTCAATGACGAGCTGCTTGCCGCTGTCGGGAAGCTGACCGCCGAATACGGCAGGATCGGCGGCAACTTAAACCAGATAGCCCGGACGCTGAACGAGTGGCACAGTCCCTACCCGCAGCTTGCCGGGGAAGTACGGGCGGCGGTTTCCGACCTTGCTGCCCTAAAGTTTGAAGTCTTGCAGAAAGTGGGTGATGCTGTTGGCAACATTCAAACATATCAGCTCTAAAAATGCCGACTATGGCGCAGCGGAAGCCTACCTCACATTTGAGCATGACGAGTTTACCATGAAGCCCACCCTTGATGAAAACGGGCGGCTGATACCGAGGGAGGACTACCGCATTTCTTCCCTTAACTGCGGGGGCGAGGATTTCGCCGTTGCCTGTATGCGAGCCAATCTCCGCTATGAGAAAAACCAAAAACGGGAAGATGTGAAAAGCCACCACTATATCATCAGCTTTGACCCACGGGACGGGACAGACAACGGCTTGACCGTAGACCGGGCGCAGGAGCTGGGCGAGCAGTTCTGTAAAGAGCATTTCCCCGGACACCAAGCCTTAGTCTGCACCCACCCGGACGGGCATAACCACAGCGGCAATATCCATGTGCATATCGTCATCAACTCCCTGCGGATTTATGAAGTCCCGCTTCTGCCCTACATGGACAGACCAGCCGACACACGGGAGGGCTGCAAGCACCGCTGCACCAACGCCGCTATGGAATATTTCAAGAGTGAAGTCATGGAGATGTGCCACCGGGAGGGGCTTTACCAAATCGACCTCTTGAACGGCAGCAAGGAACGGATAACAGAACGGGAATACTGGGCGGCAAAGAAAGGGCAGCTTGCCCTTGATAAAGAGAACGCCGCCAGAGAAGCCGCCGGACAACCGACCAAGCCCACCAAGTTTGAAACGGACAAGGCGAAGCTGCGCCGGACGATACGGCAGGCACTTTCCCAAGTTACCAGCTTTGACGAGTTTTCTTCCCTTTTGCTGCGGGAGGGCGTGACCGTCAAGGAGAGCCGGGGGCGGCTTTCCTACCTCACGCCGGACAGAACAAAGCCTATCACAGCCCGGAAGCTGGGGGACGATTTTGACAAGGCTGCTGTCCTTGCCCTGCTCACGCAGAACGCCCACAGAGCCGCCGAAAAGCCTAAAGCCATACCGGAATACCCACATACCCAAAAGGGACGCTTGCAGGAGGAAAAAACCGCAAAAACCGCCCCGGCAGACAACACCTTGCAGCGCATGGTTGACCGGGAAGCCAAGCGAGCCGAGGGCAAGGGCGTGGGCTATGACCGCTGGGCGGCAAAGCACAACCTAAAGCAGATGGCGGCTACCGTTACCGCCTACCAGCAGTACGGCTTTTCCTCCCCGGAGGAACTGGACGAAGCCTGTTCTGCCGCCTATGCCGCCATGCAGGAAAGCCTTACAGAGCTGAAGCAGGTGGAAAAGACGCTGAACAGGAAAAAGGAGCTGCAACGGCAGGTACTTGCCTATTCCAAGACCCGCCCTGTCCGGGACGGGCTGAAACAGCAGAAAAACGCCAAAGCAAAAGCAGCCTACCGACAGAAGCACGAAAGCGACTTTATCATAGCAGACGCAGCCGCCCGTTATTTCAGGGAGAACGGCATTTCCAAGCTGCCGGGCTATAAAGCCTTGCAAGCAGAGATTGAAAGCCTTATCAAAGAGAAAAACAGCGGCTACAACGATTACCGGGCAAAACGGGAGGAATACCGCCGCTTACAGACTGTCAAGGGCAATATCGACCAGATTTTACGCCGGGAGCGCAAGCCTGTGAAAAGGCAGGAACAGGAACGATAAAAACCACCCCAAAATGTACCCGAACCCATACAGAACAAGGGGGCTGCCCCGTACTCTACCCGCAATACCAAAGGATTTTTTAACGGGCTTACAGGGCAGAAAAACCCCGAAAATGATACCGAGATGATACAGAATTACCGTCGATACCGCCACACCAGCGGAAACGGCAGAAAGGAGCGCACCCATGCCAAGAATGAGCAAGAAACGGCGGCTGGAATGGTCTTTTTTCCTGCGGCAAGTAAAAGTCGGGAATACCACCTGCGACCGTATCACATACAACGACCTCTGCCGGGGCTGTACCCATAGCTGTAAGCAGAGCTTCCGGGCGGTTATCATACTTTGCCCCCGCTACTACTCCAAACGCCGGAAAAAGGAGGACAGGGACAATGGCAGATAACCGCAAGTATTACTACCTCAAGCTGAAAGAGAACTTTTTTGACAGCGACTCCATTGTGCTGCTGGAAGATATGAAAGACGGGATTTTATACTCCAATATCCTCTTGAAGCTGTACTTAAAATCGCTGAAAAACGGCGGGAAATTGCAGCTTGACGAGCATATCCCCTACACAGCGCAGATGATAGCGACACTGACCCGCCACCAGATAGGGACGGTTGAGAGGGCTTTAGAGATTTTCCGGCAGTTGGGGCTTGTGGAGCAGCTTGACAGCGGGGCTTTCTATATGACCGACATTGAGCTGATGATAGGACAGTCCTCTACCGAAGCCGAGCGGAAACGGGCTGCAAGACTGGAAAACAAGGCACTTTTACCGCCCCGGACAAAAGGCGGACATTTGTCCGACATTCGTCCACCAGAGATAGAGATAGAGTTAGAGAAAGAGATAGAGATAGAAAAAGAGAGAGAGGGAGAAACGGGACACCCCGCCCCCGCCGCTTATGGCAGATACAACAATGTGATACTGACCGATACAGAGCTTTCCGGGCTAAAAACAGAGTTGCCCGACAAGTGGGAGTATTATATTGACCGGCTTTCCTGCCATATCGCTTCCACCGGGAAACAGTACCACAGCCATGCAGCCACCATTTACAAGTGGGCGCAGGAGGACGCTGCCAAAGGCAAGGCTGCCCCGAAACAGGGCATACCCGATTATTCATGCAAGGAGGGCGAGAGCTTATGAAAAACGGAATTGAAGCTATGATTACGGACATTACAGCCACTACCGCCGAAGCGGAGGACTACACAGGCGAGGACGGGCTTTTATACTGCGGTAAGTGCCATACGCCCAAAGAAGCCTATTTTGCAGAGGGAAAGACTTGTTTCGGGCGTGACCGCCACCCGGCAGAGTGCGACTGCCAGCGGGCAGCCCGTGAAAAGCAGCAAGCCGCCGAAAGCCGACAGAAGCACCTTGAAAAAGTGGAGGACTTGAAACGCCGGGGCTTTACCGACCCTGCTATGCGGAACTGGACATTTGAGCATGACAACGGCAGAAACCCGCAGACCGAAACCGCCCGCTTTTATGTGGAGAGCTGGGAAACCATGCAGGCTGAAAATATCGGCTACCTGTTTTGGGGCGGCGTGGGGACGGGAAAAAGCTACCTTGCCGCCTGTATCGCCAACGCCCTTATGGAAAAAGAGGTTGCCGTCTGCATGACAAACTTTGCAACGATACTGGGTGACCTTGCCGCCAGCTTTGAGGGCAGGAACGAATATATTTCCCGCCTTTGCAGCTACCCTCTGCTGATACTTGATGATTTCGGTATGGAGCGAGGAACAGAATACGGGCTGGAACAGGTTTACAGCGTGATTGACAGCCGTTACCGAAGCGGCAAGCCGCTGATCGCCACGACCAACCTCACGCTGGAGGAATTGCAGCACCCGCAGGACACGCCCCACGCCCGTATCTATGACAGGCTGACTTCCATGTGCGCCCCCGTCCGCTTCACGGGCAGCAACTTCCGAAAGGAAACCGCACAGGAAAAGCTGGAACGCTTAAAGCAACTGATGAAGCAGCGAAAGGAGAGCCTATGACAGAAACGAAACAGACAAGCACCACCAAAACAGACCGCCGCCCGGACTGTGTGACGGAAATCCGCATGGGCAACTCCGTCCTTACCGTTTCCGGCTTCTTCAAGCAGGGCGCAACCGACACCGCAGCCGACAAGATGATGAAAGTGCTGGAAGCGGAAGCTGCTACACAAAAAACGGCGATTTGACCGACCATAAAGAAGCAGATTTGACGCTTTTGCCGCTATACAGACAGCCGCCCCATGTGGTACAATCAAGGTACGGAATAGTGGGGCTGGCTGTCGGAAACGGAGGATTTTATGTTAAGACAGACCAACCAACAACCAATTACCGCCCTTTACCCAAGACTATCCCATGAGGACGAGCTGCAAGGCGAAAGCAATTCCATTTCCAATCAGAAGCGTATCCTTGAAACCTATGCAAAGCAGAACGGCTTTTCCAATCTGCGCTGGTACACGGACGACGGTTATTCTGGTGCGAACTTTCAAAGACCCGGTTTTCAAGCCATGCTTGCGGACATTGAAGCCGGAAAAGTCGGGACAGTTATCGTAAAGGATATGTCGAGGTTAGGGCGAAACTACCTGCAAGTGGGAATGTACACGGAAATGATTTTCCCACAGAAAGGTGTCCGCTTCATCGCTATCAATGACGGAGTGGACAGCGCACAGGGCGACAATGACTTTGCCCCGCTGCGGAATATCTTTAACGAATGGCTGGTGAGAGATACGAGCAAGAAAATCAAAGCAGTAAAACGCTCAAAAGGCATGAATGGCAAGCCCATCACAAGCAAGCCTGTGTATGGCTACCTCATGGACGAGGATGAAAATTTCATTATTGACGAGGAAGCTGCACCCGTAGTCAAGCAGATATACAACCTCTGTCTTGCCGGGAATGGTCCGACCAAGATAGCCCGTATGCTCACAGAGCAGCAAATCCCCACGCCGGGAACGCTTGAATACCGCAGGACGGGCAGCACCCGCCGCTACCACCCCGGCTATGAGTGCAAGTGGGCGACCAATACCGTAGTGCATATCCTTGAAAACCGGGAATACACAGGCTGTCTGGTAAATTTCAAGACAGAAAAACTTTCTTACAAAGTCAAGCACAGTGTAGAAAATCCCCCGGAAAAGCAAGTGATTTTCGAGAACCACCACGAGCCTATCATAGACACCCAAACATGGGAACGGGTGCAGGAGCTTCGCAAACAGCGCAAACGCCCAAACCGCTATGATGAAGTGGGTTTGTTCTCCGGCATACTGTTCTGTGCGGACTGCGGCAGCGTGATGTATCAGCAGCGATACCAGACGGACAAGCGCAAGCAGGACTGTTATATCTGCGGCAACTACAAGAAACGCACCCATGACTGTACGGCGCACTTTATCCGCACCGACCTCTTGACCGCTGGTGTACTCTCCAATCTGCGGAAAGTGACCAGCTATGCGGCAAAGCATGAAGCCCGGTTTATGAAACTCTTGATTGAGCAGAACGAGGACGGGGGCAAACGCAGGAACGCCGCCAAGAAAAAGGAACTGGAAGCCTCCGAGAAACGCATAGCCGAGTTATCCGCTATCTTCAAGCGGCTGTATGAGGACAGCGTGACCGGGCGCATATCAGACGAGCGTTTCACAGAGCTGTCGGCAGACTATGAAGCAGAGCAACGGGAGCTGAAAGAAAGAGCCGCTGCTATTCAAGCGGAGCTTTCCAAAGCACAGGAAGCCACCGTGAACGCAGAAAAGTTTATGAATGTTGTCCGGCGGCATACCAGCTTTGAAGAACTTACCCCTACTCTGCTGCGGGAGTTTGTAGAGAAAATCGTTGTGCATGAGTGCAGCTATGACGAGAACAAGACCCGCAGACAGGACATTGAGATTTATTATTCTTTTGTTGGCAAGGTGGACTTGCCCGAATAACCGCCCGACCTATCCGACACAATGCGCAAGTGCCGGATAGGAACGGCAAAATTTTTTACACTTCTATTACTTCTTTATCGCACATCAGTAAAGAGTCAGGGCATGAAGCAGCTCATGGCTGGCGGTGGCGTTGCTCTGGTGGGCATCACCCTGATTCCTCTGCTGTCTGGTCTGTTTGGCTAAGAGCCACAGGCGGGTTTTCCCGCCTGTACATACGCAATCGCTCTATCTCTGCTGTGGATAATAGCCCTTTATCATAAGGAGCGCATTGTGGTACGAATCTCCACCCATCCATGAAAGGCGGTGCTATTATGCAGTTTTTGACCCACATTATTTTTCTTCTGAACCTTCTCAAGACCCTTATCAACCACTTCAGCTAAGGACGGTGACTACTGAATGGAAACCGTTCTTAAAGCCATTGCCGACTGGATCAAAGGCATCCTGACGGCAGGCATCATGTCCAATCTTTCCGGCCTGTTCGATGATGTGAACACTCAAGTGGGCAACATCGCACAGCAGGTGGGCACCCAACCATCCAGTTTTGAACCGCGCGTTTTCGCTATGATCGAAGCCCTCTCCCGGAACGTTGTGCTGCCCATTGCAGGCATCATCCTGACTTTCATCGCCTGTTATGAACTCATCGAGATGATCACTCAGCACAACAACATGGCACAGTTTGAGCCTGCACTCATCATGCGCTGGATTTTTAAGACCGCTGTTTCGGTATGGCTCATCAGCAATACTTTTGACATCGTGATGGCGGTGTTCGATGTCACCCAGAAGGTGGTGTCCGATTCCAGCAGCATCATTGCTGGAAACACCCGTGTCAACGACATTGGGCTTTCCATGCTGCAATCCAGCCTGATGCAGATGGATGTCGGCCCCCTGTTCGGGCTGTTCCTGCAAAGTTTCTTCATCGGCATCACCATGCGGATATTGAGCATCGTGATTTTCGTCATCGTCTACGGGCGCATGATTGAAATTTACTGCATGGTGAGCCTTGCCCCCATCCCCATGGCGACCTTCGGCAACCACGAGCAGAGCCACATGGGGCAGAACTACCTGAAATGCCTGTTTGCACTGGGTTTTCAGGGCTTCCTGATCTTGATTTGTGTTGCCATTTATGCGGTGCTGATCCAAAGCGTAGCGATTTCCGGGGATGCCATCAACTCCATTTGGAGCATTGTGGGCTACACCGTTCTGCTCTGTTTCAGCCTGTTCAAGACCAGCTCGGTGACGAAATCCGTCCTCGGAGCGCATTAAGGAGGTGTTCGATTGGCTGCGTATATCTCTGTTCCCCGTGACCTGACGAAAGTGAAATCGAAGGTCGCGTTCAACCTGACCAAACGGCAGCTTGTCTGCTTTGGCACAGCGGCTCTCATTGGAGTGCCGCTGTTTTTTGTTCTCCGGGATTCCGGCGGCAACACCGCCGCCACCCTCGGCATGATGGCGGTGATGCTGCCGGCGTTCTTTCTCGGAATGTACGAGAAAAACGGTCAGCCCATGGAAAAGCTGCTGTCGTACTATGTGCAGTCCCGGTTTGTCCGCCCGAAGATTCGCCCCTACAAGACCAACAACTACTATGCGATTTTGATGAAGGGAGGCATGACTCATGATTCCGTTTTGGAAAAAGACCGGTAAGCACAGCAAGCCGCAGTCTGCGCAGAAGCGCAGGCAGAATGCAAAGCCTGCTGTGCCCTGGACCGCCCAGCAGTCCATCCCCATGCAGCGGATGTTTGAGGACGGCACCTGCCGTGTCCGTCCCGGCTACTACACCCGCACCATCCAGTATCAGGACATCAATTACCAGCTCGCCCAGCAGGAGGATAAGACGGCGATTTTCGAGGAATGGTGCAGTTTTCTGAACTTCTTCGATTCCAGCATCAAGTTTGAATTGTCCTTTGTGAACATGGCAACCGACAGCACCGAGTTTGAAAAGAGCATCCGCATTCCGTTCCAGAAGGACGGCTTTGACGATGTTCGTGCCGAGTATTCCCAGATGCTGCGCCAGCAGCTTGCCAAGGGCAATAATGGTCTGACCAAGACCAAATTCATCACCTTTGGCGTGGAGGGCGAAAGCATGGCGCAGGTCAAGCCCCGTCTGGACCACATCCAGAACGACCTGATGAACAATTTCCACCGGCTTGGTGTGCAGGCGAAGCCCCTGAACGGTGCCCAGCGGCTGAAACTCATGCACGATATGTTCAACATGGACGGTGCCAGCAAGTTCCACTTTGACTGGAAAGACCTTGTAAAAAGCGGGCTTTCCGTGAAGGATGCCATTGCACCCACCGCCTTTGCGTTCAAGAACAGCCGCACCTTCCAGATGGGCGGCATCTTTTGCGCCGCCAGTTTTCTGAGCATCACGGCATCCGACATCAGCGACCAACTTTTGAAGGATTTTCTGGACATGGATTCGTCCCAGATCGTCACCATGCACATCCAGTCGGTTGACCAGAACCGTGCCATCAAGACGGTGAAGCGCACCATCACGGAACTGGACCGCAGCAAGATCGAGGAGCAGAAAAAAGCTATCCGTGCCGGGTATGATATTGACATCAGTGCGACTCGTTCCTGAACAAAACCTTCGTGGTTGAAGGATAAAATCAGGCACTAACAAAAGAACGAGGTTCTAAAGTTAGGAGAACTAACAATCCAAGCGGTGGAATGATGGGGTAACGCCCTGAAACGCCCCCTTAATACTCCGACTGGCACCAAAGATGGAAACATCCGGTGTCAGAAGCTCGGTGAAGGCGGCCGAGAGCAGCCGTAAGAAATGCTGGAAAGTCACCAGCCCCACGAAAGCCGTCCAGAGGTGGACGGTGCTGCCTATAGGCCGGAGGTCTACAAGATACCCAAGGTTAGAATGTTTGCAAGATAACTGACGAAAACCGCGAATGTACGGGTCTATACGATGACGGCATAGAAATGTGCCGGTAGCGTCAATCGCTAGTCAGTGTGGTGAAGTAAGAATTGATGTTATGAAACACCATAGCAGGTTACAGGCCTGCTCAAGCTGGCAGGACCAAAGCGGAAACCTAAAGGTATATGGAGAGATAGGATTGTTGGAACGAGGAAAGGCAGTGAGCTTTCTCATTTGAAAGCAAGAGGGCGAATCATATAAGCCTCTGAATCACTACTGAAAAGCAGAGGTCGAACCGATAATGCTTTTTGCGAAAAAGAGAAAAGCACAGGAATGGCCTCAAGTCAGTTAAACAGACACCCTTAACACTTAGTCGCAATTAGGATTGCGAGTATGACAAAAAGAAGTCACTCGCCGTAAAGGAGAGTGATGCCTAATGCCACGTGAGAAACGCCCCAAAGCAAGAAGCATGGAATCCCTTCGCCATGCAGAATACTACGACATGCAACGTACCTTTGATGAACTATACGCCAGAAGTCAGGCCGGAGAAATATTTGATGACCTGATGGATTTGATTCTTTCAAGAGAAAATATCATGTTGGCGTATCGGAACATCAAGGCGAATTCTGGAAGTGCAACTCCGGGAACAGACCGACTGCGGATAACGGATATTGGCAGACTGTCTGCCGATGAAGTTGTCGCAAGGATACGAAAAATTGTCAACGGAGGAAGGAACGGCTATACCCCCAGAAGCGTAAGAAGAAAAGAAATCCCGAAGCCAAACGGAAAGACCAGACCACTGGGAATACCGTGCATTTGGGACAGGCTGATACAGCAATGTATCAAGCAAGTCATGGAGCCAATCTGTGAAGCAAAATTCAGCAGTAATAGCTATGGATTCCGTCCGAACAGGTCGGTTGAAAATGCAATTGCTGCGATGTACCGTCTGATGCAGAGGTCAGGACTTTACTATGTAGTAGAGTTCGATGTGAAAGGCTTCTTTGACAATGTAGACCACTCGAAACTGATACGGCAACTGTGGTCGATGAATATTCGAGATAAAGAGTTGCTCTACGTTATCCGCAGAATCCTAAAAGCCCCAATTCAGATGCCCGATGGACATCTGGAAAATCCAAAGAAAGGAACACCGCAAGGTGGAATAATATCTCCCCTGTTGGCAAATGTTGTGCTGAATGAACTTGACCACTGGGTCGAAAGTCAATGGCAGAACCATCCGGTTATAGAGAAATACTCCTACAGGGAAAATGCAGCAGGATGTCCGATACACAGTCATGCGTACCGGGCTATGCGGAATACAAACCTGAAAGAAATGTATATCGTGCGATATGCAGATGATTTTCGGATTCTTTGCAGAACGAAAGAACAAGCGAATCGAACGCTGATAGCGGTGACAAAATGGTTGACTGAACGCTTAAAACTTGAGGTTTCTCCAGAGAAAACGAGGATTGTTGATGTCAGGCGGAGCTATTCGGAATTTCTCGGATTCAAAATTCGATTGCGCAAAAAAGGGAAAAAGCATGTTGTGCAGTCGCACATGTGCGATAAGGCATACAAACGGGTCAAAGCCGACCTTGTAAAGCAGGTTGGAAATATTAAGTTTCCAAGAGCCTGCCGAGGAGAATCGGGTGAAGTTCACCTGTTCAACTCTATGGTCATAGGAATCCAAAACTACTACCGATTAGCAACAGACATTAGTCTTGACTGTAGCAACATCGGCAGAGCAGTCGATATTGTTCTTAAGAACAGGCTGAAAGCCGGAAAATCCCATCGTCTGAAAAAAGAAGGCCGCGACCTGACTAAAAGCGAATTTCAAAGATATGGGAAATCCCAAAAGCTGAGATATCTCGCCCAATCAAAAGAGCCAGTTTATCCGGTAAGCTATGTGCGGTGTAAAAAGCCGATGGACTTAAAGCGGAATGTATGTGCCTATACCCCGCAGGGTCGAAGTGAAATCCACAATGATTTGAGGATAGATACTACCCTGCTTTTGCAGCTTATGAAAGCAACCGCATACAGCCGTAGCGCAGAATATATGGACAACCGTATTTCGCTTTTCTCTGCCCAGCAGGGAAAATGTGCAATCACGGGAAAGCCGTTTGAATGCGTGACAGACATCCACTGTCACCACAAGAGGCCGAGAAGCCTTGGTGGAACTGACAAGTATGGAAATCTTGTGCTGGTCTTAGCACCTGTGCATGAGCTGATTCACGCTACAAATAAAAGCACCATAGATTCGAGTCTTTCATCTCTAAAACTGAATCAACAGCAGTTGGCAAAGTTGAATAAGTTGAGGATTTTGGCTGAGGTAAAACCCATAGAATTGGAAGAAGTAGCTTTAGAAAACCAGTCTCACAATGGTATGACTAAGGAGATTAAGACAACTGTTTAATTGAGGGAACGCCGGATGCGGTGAAAGTCGCATGTCCGGTGTGAAGCGGGGGAAAAGTCGGAGATGACTTCAAAGACTTACCTATCGCTATTCCCCAGCGATCTTGCCACCTACGGCGAGGATGCCAAAAAGCTGCTGAACAAATTGCAGACCCGGAACGAACGGCTTTTCATGCTAACTTTTCTGGTGCTGAACATGGCCGACACCAAGCAAAAACTGGGCAACGATGTGTTCCAAGCGGCAGGTGTGGCCCAGAAGTACAACTGCTCTCTTGTCCGGCTGGACTACCAGCAGGAGCAGGGCCTTGTGTCCAGTCTGCCGCTGGGCATCAACCAGATAAAGATTCAGCGCAGCCTTACCACCTCCAACGTGGCGGTGTTCGTGCCTTTTGTCACGCAGGAGCTTTTCCAGAGCGGCGCGGCCATGTACTACGGCATCAATGCGAAATCCCACAACATGATCATGCTGGACCGCAAGCAGGCCCGGTGTCCCAACGGTCTGAAGCTGGGCACGCCCGGCAGCGGCAAATCCATGAGCTGCAAGTCTGAAATCGTCAGTGTGTTTTTAACGACCGCTGACGATATTTTTATTTCAGACCCAGAGGCCGAGTATTATCCGCTGGTCAAGCGGCTGCATGGGCAGGTCATTAAACTTTCGCCCACCAGCAAGGACTATGTGAATCCTCTGGACATCAACCTGAACTACTCCGAAGATGACAGCCCTTTGGCCCTAAAATCAGATTTTGTGCTGTCGTTCTGTGAACTGGTCATGGGCGGCAAAACAGGTCTGGAAGCGATTGAGCGCACCGTGATAGACCGTGCCGTGAAAGCTATCTATCGCCCCTATCTGGCAAACCCCTGCCCAGAGAATATGCCGATTCTCTCTGACCTCCACCAAGCCCTGCTCGACCAGCACTTGCCGGAAGCGGACCGGGTAGCGCAGGCATTGGACTTGTATGTGTCCGGCTCACTGAATGTGTTTAATCACAAAACGAATGTGGACATCCATAATCGGCTTGTGGCCTTTGACATCAAAGAGTTAGGCAAGCAGTTAAAAAAACTGGGGATGCTCATTATCCAAGACCAGATATGGGGCCGCGTCACCCAGAACCGCAGCCAAGGCAGGGCTACATGGTATTTTGCAGACGAGTTCCACCTTTTGCTGAAAGAAGAACAGACCGCTGCGTACAGTGCCGAGATTTGGAAACGCTTCCGCAAATGGGGCGGTGTGCCCACGGGCGCCACCCAGAATGTGAAGGACCTTCTTTCTTCGCCGGAGATTGAGAACATTCTGGAAAACAGCGACTTCATCACGCTGCTGAATCAGGCATCCGGCGACCGCAAAATCCTGTCGGAACGGCTGAACCTCTCCGCAGACCAGCAGAAGTACATCGACAATTCGGAACCGGGCGAAGGACTGCTGATTTTTGAAAACGTGGTGCTTCCGTTTTCCAACCCCATCCCGAAAAACACACAGCTCTATAAGATCATGACCACCCGGCTCAGCGAGGTGGTGGAGCTATGAGCTTAACACATTTCAGCTTGTTTTCCGGCATCGGCGGCATCGACCTTGCCGCGGAAGCAGCGGGGTTTACCTCTGTCTGTCAATGCGAGTGGGCGGCATTTCCCGCCGCTGTGCTGGCAAGCCACTGGCCGGAAGTGCCCCGTTTTCAGGACATCACCACTGTAACAAAGGAGGCTTTCTTTGAAAAAACAGGACTTCGCACCGTCACCCTCATTTCAGGTGGCTTCCCGTGCCAGCCGTTCTCCACCGCAGGGCGGCAGCGCGGCTTCCACGATGAACGCTACCTGTGGCCCGAAATGCTGCGGGTCATCCGGGAATTGCAGCCCCGTTGGGTGCTTGGAGAAAATGTTGCTGGCTTCCTCCGTATGGGGCTCGACAAAACGCTCATTGACTTGGAGCAGGCAGGTTACGATGTTCGGGTTTTCGTATTACCTGCTGCTGCCGTTGGCGCGTGGCACGAACGGAAACGGGTATTCATCATCGGCTCCGCTGCTTCCCACACCCCTTGCCAGCGACACCGGGGATGTGGGCAAGGGGTTGGACATCCAGATTTCTGCAAATGGCAGTTACCGCAAAATGAACAAGGATGGCAAGGCGTGGACGGCGCGGCTTGCCCATGTGGTCTACCGGATGACACCCGCCACACTGGAAAAGCCCTACCTCAACCCGGACTGGGTAGAGTGGCTGATGGGTTTCCCGCGCAAATGGACGGACATTCCCTTTGGGCCGAAGAACCCGCCGACATCCC
>NZ_QVGZ01000005.1:0-9926 GCF_003603345.1 Faecalibacterium sp. AM43-5AT | reverse complement strand
GTGCCGAACCGCAGCAAGCGGATGAAAACACTGGGCAATGCGGTTTCGCCGCCGCAGGTGTTCCCGATTCTCAAATACATTGCGGACATTGAAACGGGCCGCTGTCAGATGGGAGGTGAAGAACTTTGAAAGAATTGCAGGCAAAAGCCAAAGTCACCCAGACCATGACCCGTGACGGTCTGGTAGTGGAAAATCAGGCGGACGGCACCGTGGAGAACGTTTCCAGCCGGGAGGCAGAACAAGATTATTCTACGGATGCCGAGGGCAAGGCCGAAAAAATTCTGGAACGGGCCGAGGACATCAAGGACGGGCATAAAAATAAAAAGAAAGCGAAAAAGGCAGCAGAAACAGCGGCCACCGCCAAAAGTGAAGATGGTCTGCACCGTTCCGCTGCCCGTTTGGAATTGACCGAGGACGAACGGGCAGACCCGGAGTTGCAGCCGTACATCCACAAGGCGGAAGCAAAGGCCGACAAGCTGGATGCGGCCCGCGCCGCTCTGCCGAAGAAGCGTGTCCCGGTCAAGGAAAAAGTTTACGATGCAGCCAGCGGCAAGGCAAAATCCACCCTGCGGTTTGAGCAGCAGGACAAAGGCCCGCCCAGCCTGAAACCAAACCCGGCCAGCCGCCCTCTGTCGGAAGCATTGCTGTTCGCTCACGGAAAAATCCACGAGGTCGAACACGAAAATGTGGGCGTGGAGGGCGGCCACAAAGGTGAAGAACTGGTGGAGCGTCAGACCGCCAAAGCCATCCGCAGCGGCATCCGGCACCACAAGATGAAGCCCTACAAGGCCGTGGAAAAGGCAGAGCGTCAGCTCATGTCTGCCAATGCAGAATACTTTTACCAGAAATCCTTGCGGGACAATCCGCAAATTGCACAGGCGGCCAGCAACCCCATTTCCCGGATGTGGCAGAAACGGCGTATCAAACAGCAGTATGCCAAAGCTGCACGGCAGGCCGGACAAGCCGCCGCGCAGGGTGCAGCCGCCACCGCAGAGAACGGTTTCCGGGTAACAAAGCTGGCGGCCGAGGGCGGCGAACGGGTAGCCGAATTTGCGGCCCGGAACTGGAAAACCATTCTGATCGTGGCGGTGTTCGGTCTGCTGGCTCTGCTCTTGATAACGGGTTTGCAGTCCTGCACCGTGATGGCGGGCACCGCTGGAACCGGCGTGACGGCATCTTCTTATTTTTCCAAGGACAAGGATATGCTGGGTGCAGAGAAGGCTTATGCCAAGCTGGAACAAAAGCTGCAACGGTATCTCGACACCTACGAGGCCACCCACAACTATGACGAGTATCATTTTTATCTGGATGAAATCGAGCATGACCCCTATGTGCTGATCTCGATTTTGTCCGCGCTGCATGACGGCGTGTTCACACTGGCCGAGGTGCAGGGCGAACTTGAAATGCTCTTTGAAAAGCAATACATCCTGACCGAGACCGTGACCATGCAGATACGCTACCGTACAAAAATGATGGTCATTATTGGCCCGTATGGTGTGCCGCAGGTTATCACCTATCAAGAACCGTATGAATACTACATCTGTACGGTCAAGCTGAAGAACAAAGATTTATCTCACCTGCCCGTGGAAGTGCTGACCGAAGAACAACTCAGTGCTTATTCGCTCTATATGCGCACGCTGGGCAACCGGCCGGATTTGTTCGGGCAGGCACAGTACCCCAATGCGTCCACCATCAAGCAGCCCACCTACTACGATATTCCCCCGGAAGCACTAAAGGATGATAGGTTTGCCGCCATGATGGAGGAAGCCACAAAGTACATCGGCTACCCGTATGTGTGGGGCGGCAGTTCGCCCAGCACCAGCTTTGATTGCAGCGGCTACATTTCGTGGGTGCTGAATCACTCCGGCTGGAATGTGGGCCGTCAGACCGCACGGGGCCTTTACAACTTCTGTACTCCTGTTTCGGCCGCACAGGTCAAACCGGGTGACCTTGTATTTTTCAAGGGCACCTACGATACCCCCGGCGTGAGCCATTGCGGTATCTATGTAGGCAATTCCATCATGCTGCACTGCGGCGACCCTATCTCTTACACAAACCTCAACTCAAAATATTGGCAGGAACATTTTTACAGCTACGGGCGTTTACCGTGACGCCAGAAAGGATTTTGTATGGCAAAAAGACTTTCCCGCATTGAGCGCGATATTAAACGGCTCAAAGAAAAAATCTCTGAATACCAGCAGCAGTTGAAAGAACTGGAAGCTGCAAAGACTGAACAGGAAAACTTGCAGATCATTCAGCTGGTGCGCAGCATGAATATGAAGCCGGACGAGTTTGCGGCCTTCCTGCGCAGCGGTGCGCTAAACGCCGCTCCTACCGTCACCCCGTACCACAAACAGGAGGATGCCGCCGATGAAACCTGACAACTGGAACCGTTTCGCTGCCGGACTGCTGGCTATCCTGCTCTGCCTCTGCTCCTTTTCCATGCCCGCTTTCGCAAGCGGTACTGACCCTGCCCCGGAACCTCTGCCGGAGATTATCGAAGAAGAACCCACCACGGGCGACATGGAGCCGGAGGGTGTGCCCATCACGCCCAAGGGCAATGCAACACTGGTGGATGACTTTTACGGCGACAAGCAGCTTATCACAGTGACCACCAAGGCCGGGAATTATTTTTACATTCTCATTGACCGTGCCAACGAGGACAAGGAAACGTCCGTTCACTTCCTGAACCAAGTGGACGATGCCGACTTGCTGGCCCTGCTGGATGAAGAACCGCAGGCCGCCGAAGTCTGCACCTGCACCGTGAAATGCGAGGCCGGAAGTGTCAACGAAAACTGCCCCTTGTGTGAAAAGAGCCTGCGCAACTGCACAGCCCCGGAAGCAGTGAAAAACGACACCGAAACGCCGGAGGAAAAGCCGAAATCGAGCATAGGCAGTCTGATGATCCTGCTGGTGCTGGCTCTGGCGGGCGGTGGTGCAGCACTCTATTATTTCAAGTTCCGCAAGCCCAAGGCCGATACCACCGGGCACGATGATCTGGACGAATACGATTTTGGCGAGGACGAAGATGCAGACGAGGAACCGGCTGAAATCGAAATTCATTCAGAGGACGGACAGGAGGACGAAACATGAGCGTTCAGCTGGTGATCGCCGAAAAGCCCAGTGTAGCCCGCAGCATCGCCGCCGTGATCGGGGCCACTGAAAAGCAAAACGGCTATTGGCAGGGCGGCGGGTATCTGGTCAGCTGGTGCATCGGGCATCTGGTGTCCTTTGCCGAGGCGGGCCAGTACGATGAAAAATACTGTAAGTGGCGGTATGAGGATTTGCCCATCCTGCCCCAGCCGTGGCAGTTCATTGTCCCGGACGAAAAGAAACAGCAGTTTGAAATTGTGCGCTCTCTGCTCAACCGCCCGGATGTGGACAGTGTGACCGCCGCGACCGACGCAGGCCGGGAGGGAGAACTTATCTTCCGTTTCGTCTACCAAATGGCCGGCTGCACGAAACCCGTAAAGCGGCTCTGGATTTCCAGCATGGAGGATGCAGCCATCCGGGAGGGCTTTGCAAACCTGCGCCCGGATTCGGATTATAATGCTCTGTATCAATCGGCCCTCTGCCGTGCAAAGGCGGATTGGCTGGTGGGTATCAATGCAACGCGACTGTTTTCGGTGCTGTACCACAAAACCCTGACGGTAGGCCGGGTGCAGACCCCGACACTGAAAATGTTGGTGGACCGGGATGCAAAAATTCTGCGCTTCCAGAAAGAAAAATATTACACGGTCGGCATCCAGTCCGGCAGCCTGAAAGCAGACAGTGGGCGCATTGCGGACGCAAAAACCGCAAATTCTCTCAAAGAAAAATGCACAGGCACAACTATCGTTTGTACTTCTGTCAACCGGGAGAAAAAGACAGAACAGCCGCCCAAGCTCTATGATCTGACCACCTTGCAGCGGGAGGCAAACCGCCTGTTCGGTTTCACGGCAAAGCAGACCCTTGATTATGCCCAGCAACTTTACGAAAAGAAACTGCTGACCTATCCCCGCACCGACAGCCAATATCTGACCGAGGATATGGGCCAGACAGCACAACATCTTGTGTCTGACCTGCTGGGGCTGCTGCCCTTTGCCCAAGGGCTTGACTTGCCCCCGAAAGTGGGCCGGATTCTGAACAGTAAAAAGGTATCAGACCACCACGCCATCATTCCCACCGCCGAATTTGCAAAACAGGGTTTCACCGATCTTGCCGAGAGTGAATGCAAGCTGCTGAACCTTGTCTGCTCCAAACTGCTCTGCGCGATAGCCGCGCCCCATGAGTACGAAACTGTGACTGCTGTGTTCTCCTGCGCCGGGAACGAGTTCATCGCCAAGGGAAAGACGGTGCTTGTTCCCGGTTGGAAAGAGATCGACCAGAGGTTCCGCTCCACCCTGAAAGCAGACGGCGAAGAAGAAACAGAAACCCTGAACACCCTGCCGGAACTGACCGAGGGACAAAGTTATTCTGTTGTATCTGATATTTCGGAACATTTCACGTCCCCGCCGAAAGCCTACACGGAAGATACACTCCTGTCAGCAATGGAGCGGGCCGGAGCCGAGGATATGCCGGAAAACGCAGAACGCAAGGGGCTGGGTACGCCCGCTACCCGCGCCGCGATTCTGGAAAAACTGGTGCAAATGGGCTTTGTGCAGCGCAAGGGCAAACAGCTTGTCCCCACCAAGGACGGCATCAATCTGGCGGTGGTTCTGCCGGAAAGCCTGACCTCTCCCGCTCTGACTGCTGAATGGGAAAACCGCCTGAGCGAGATTGCCAAGGGCAAGGCAGACCCGGACGAGTTCATGGCCGAAATTGAAACGCAGGTACGCCAGCTGGTCAAGACCTATTCCTGCATCAGCGCGGACAAGCAGAACTTATTTCAGTCGGAACGGGTCATCATCGGCAAGTGTCCCCGGTGCGGTGAAAACGTCTATGAGGGTAAAAAGAATTTTTACTGCGGGAACCGTGGCTGTCAGTTCGTGATGTGGAAGAATGACCGCTTCTTTGAGCAACGCAAAAAGGCGTTCACACCGAAGATCGCCGCTGCTCTGCTCAAAAACGGTAAGGCAAAGGTCAAGGGTCTCTATTCCGAAAAGACAGGCAAAACCTATGATGCAACGGTGCTTCTGGCAGATACGGGAGGCAAGTACGTCAATTACCGGGTAGAGCGCAAAGAGTAAGGCAAAAATACGAGGGCCGGTTATGGTAAGGTGAAGCATTCATTTTGCCATAACCGGCTCTCTCTATCCGTAGGATAGCAAAAAAGGAGTGTGACCAAATGAGCGAATTATTTTCCATCCAGCTGCAAAATCGGCAGCAGCAAGGCAGGGATGGTGTCTGGCTGGACCTGCCCACTACAACCGAACAGGTACAAGCGGCCCTGCGGCAAATCGGCATTTCGTCCGATAATCCGCAGGGCCTTTTCATTTCTGGCTACTTTGCCGAGGAAGAAAAGCGTTTTGCGATTCCCTACAACATAGTGCTGGCATCCAATGTGGACGAACTGAACTTTCTGGCATCACGACTGGAAACACTCTCTACCGGGGAACGCGCAGAGCTGAACGCCGCCCTGCAAGCCCCGCAGAGTGAGCTTTTCAGCATCGGGAGAATCACCGACTTTCCCGAAAACGTGGACTACTATGTGCATCTGCCGGATGTGCGCGGGCCTGCCCAACTGGGCGACTACTATCTGAACCGTTCCGGCATGGTGGATATGCCGGAAGAATGGAAAGGCGGCATCGACACGGCGCAGTTCGGCCGGTATGTGGCCCAGCAGGAGCAGGGCGTGTTTACCGAGTATGGCTACCTTGTCAAAAGCGGGGACGCGTGGCAGAAAGTCCACGAGGGCCAGCCTGTGCCGGAGGAATACCGGGTACTGTCCTTTCCTGCGCCGGAAGTTTTGCGAGATTCGGCCAACATCCCGCCACCTGTTCAGCCTGAAACGGAACCGCAGAAAGTTATTCCCATTATCCTAAACGGCAAGGACAGCGCGGAACGCATGAAAGAAATCACGGACCGGCTGGAAACAGGCATTCAGCAGTTGTTTGACAGCGACCGCTACAAAGCCTACCTCACCACGATGGCAAAATTCCACAATTACAGCTTCAACAACACTTTGCTGATTGCCATGCAGGGCGGGCAGCTGGTGGCGGGCTTCAATAAGTGGAAGGACACATTCCACCGCACCGTGAAGAAAGGCGAAAAAGGTATCAAAATCCTTGCCCCTGCGCCGTATAAGGTGAAGCAGAAGATGGAAAAGCTGGACGAACAGGGCAAGCCGATTCTGGACAAGGACGGCAAGCCGCTGACCGAAGAAAAAACGGTACAGATTCCGGCCTTTAAGGTGGTGTCCGTGTTCGATGTCAGCCAGACTGAGGGTGAACCACTGCCGTCCATTGCTGTGGATGAACTGTCCGGCAGCGTGCAGGACTACCAAGATTTTTTCAAGGCATTGGAGCAGACATCCCCGGTGCCCATCGGGTTTGAGGACATAGAGGGCGGGGCGCACGGGTACTTTCATCTGCTCGACAACCGCATTGCCATCCAAGAGGGCATGAGCCAGCTGCAAACCATCAAGACGGCTATCCATGAAATTGCCCACGCCAAACTTCACGCCATCGACCCCACCGACCCGGAACAGACCAACCGCCCGGACAGCCGCACCCGCGAGGTGCAGGCCGAAAGCGTAGCTTATGCAGTCTGCCAGCACTACGGGCTGGACACATCCGAGTATTCCTTTGGTTATGTGGCCGGGTGGAGTTCGGGCCGGGAACTGGCCGAGTTGAAAGCCTCTCTGGAAATTATCCGCAATACGGCCCATGAACTGATCTCCGCACTGGACGAACATCTGGCAGAACTGCGCCAGCAGCGGGAAACAGAACTTTCCACTGCACAGGAGGCTGCATTTGCGCTGGACAACGGCAATACGCTGTTCATCCAGACCTGCGATTCCGGCTATGACTACACCCTGTATGGCCCGGATAATAAGGCTCTGGACGGCGGCCAACTGGACGCACCCAGTCTGACCCTGCCGGATGCCGGAGAGGAAGCTCTTGCTCTGCTGGGGCAGACAGTCAAGGTGTCGGAAGTTTTGTTGGGCGACAAGCTGGCAGCGTTCCAAGAGGCAGCAGAAAAAGCGAATGAAATTCCCGCACCCGTTAAAATTCCAGACCCCGCCGCAGAGCCCACGGTCACAATTCTGTGGAGTGAAAGTGACAAGCTGCAGGACGGCGAAACCATGCCACTGTCCGTGGCAAACCGCGTCTTTGAAGAACTGGACACCACCCAGCACACGGAACGGGAAAAGGACGGCTACACAGGTGGCTGGTACGACAAGACCGCATTCCGCATTGATTTTACCCTGAACGGCCAGCCAGACAACTACGAGGGGCGGCAGGATTTTGGTGACGGAGAGGGTTCTTTGGTTCAACACATCCAGAACTACCACGAATACTACGCCAAAGATGAAAACTGGAAGAATTTTGTTCTGCATAACAAAGGCCCGAAAGCATGGGAGCAGGACAAGGCAGAGCGGGAAATGGTGCTGACCGAGTTTATCCCGTACCTCAAACAGCATTGCAATCTTTCCGCTATGGAGCAGACGGCTACCGCCGCTTTGCGAGAGGGACAGATCATTTCGCCGGAACAGGCGGCCTATTACAACGCTGTTGTGGCCTATGTGCAGGACTGCCGCCCGCTGCTCAACCAAGGCCAGTATAACTTGCCGGAACCGCCCAAGCTGGCCGACTTTGACCAGAGCTTGCAGGACTACAAGGCGCAGGTGCAGGCCGAGACCGAGCAGGAAGCGGCCGCTGCTGGAATGACCGTGGAGGAATACGCAGCGGCAGGCTTTGAAGCACCGCAGCAGGGCAGCTTTTCCATCTACCAGCTGCGCAATGAAGATTCCACCCGCGATTACCGTTTTGAGCCCTACGACCGCCTGCAGGCCGCTGGCCGGACCGTGGACAAGGCCAACTATACGGAAGTATACGCCGCGCCGCTGGCTGCGGGTACCACATTGGAGGACATCTACCGTACATTCAATGTGGACCATCCGGCAGATTTCAAGGGACACTCGCTGTCCGTTTCGGATGTGGTAGTGCTGCACCAGAACGGACAAAATACCGCTCACTACTGCGATAGTGTGGGCTTCCAGCAGGTGCCAGAGTTCTTGCGGGAAAACCCGCTGCGCACCGCAGAACTTTCCACCGAACAAAACGAAAACATGATTGACGGTGTGCTGAACAATGCGCCCTCTTTAGGTGAGTTGGAAGCCAAAGCAAAGGCCGGAGAACAAATTTCTCTGACGGACCTTGCCGCCGCAGTCAAGGCCGAGGAAAAGGCACCGAAAACCAAGAAGTTCCGCGCCGCAAAACCGAAAAAGCCGTCCATCCGGGCACAGCTGGATGCCGCAAAAAAAGAGCAGAGCAAGCAAACGCCGCCACGGGAAAAGACAAAGGAATTGGAGGTCTGACACATGAATTTCAGTGTAGAAGAAGAAAATTTGATTTGTATGTACCACACTTCTGACCGCCGCCGGACAATAGCGCGGATGCTGGCCGCATTGCCGGACATGGACACGGAAATGCGGTGGCTGGCAAACGGCACCATTGCAAAATTGGAGCGCATGACCGATGCTGACTTTGACGGACAGAGGTTTGATTTTGCGAGTGAGTGATACTGCCAGCTTGACAACGACACATCATTTTCAACAAAAGTAATGTGTTGTTGTCAACACAGAAATAGCCGGACACGGTGGCCTTGTGGCTGCTGTGTCCGGCTGTTTCTTGCTTATGCAGGTAATGCTCCAGAATTTTTTAATAAGGTTACTTGTGTGACCAAATCACTCATAATAAGATTTTTTACTTCTGCCCATGTAATCGTATGATTAGATTGATATTCCGCCTTGCAACGCTCGATGCATTTTTTTAGTACTTCTCTTGTTACATTTTCCAACTCTTTTAGTTCTGTGTCTGTAATATTAGAGCCATTACCATCATGAAGTGACTCGGAACGAAATCTATAAAAATTCAGCATTTTTTGATGAACTTGTTGGATTTCCTGTGATGTTCCTCCTAACAATGCGCTAACTCGATTCGCCAACATTTGCTTTTTCCCTTGTTGATTTTGTGGTAAGAGGGTCATTTCCAATGCCGTTGTGTATTGTTCAAATCCCGTCGCCAAATCTACTTGTTCCAATCCCCAAGAAAATTCATGAATGCTATTTTTCAATAACGTATACGGCTCATTTCTATAATCACAAAGCCACTGATTACATAATGCAGTTTCGGGAACGCTTAATGTGAAGCGCTCATTCGCAAGAGTGTTTCTAGTTTGATAATAGCTAGTATGATTTACACTATTGGAAATGAACCCTCCGATCGTAAATTTATAGTTAAAGAAGATATCCCTAAATCCAATATTTCCTGCCTTAAAAATCCGAAGCAGATTGATTTGCTCGTTTAGATACTGCGTTTCACCATCCATATAAGGCTTAAGCTGATCTTCACACATACAATCGATGTTCGACATACGATATGTACCATCGGCACTTAGGTGAGGATGGGGTTCTTCAATTTGTATTGTGTCCATTTTCTTTAAGCAAATGAAGTATATTTTACCATCCTCAATTATTCTTGAAGTCAAATAATCTATACTCAAATTATTTCTTCCATCCATGATTGCATTTTTGAAGGGCAATTCATCAAGAGGACATTTTTCAATAGTGTAACCTCTTCCTAAATTCACGTTGCAAACGCTTTCATCACAGCACATAATTATACCAGAGACCGTTACATTTACATCAACCATATCCATCCTCCCGAATTTTATTTTTTCTTGTTTTGATTGTCTGAAATTTCAGCGGCATCTTCTACAATGTCCGTTACAAGCTGCTGGAAGTCAAACGCATTCTTTTCTGTGATAACAGGCTTGCCGGT
>NZ_QVGZ01000044.1:301-516 GCF_003603345.1 Faecalibacterium sp. AM43-5AT | reverse complement strand
TTTCATGCGCATGAAAGAGGACCATATGAGGAACGGACAGCTCAAACCCGGATATAATCCCCAAATCAGCACCAACAAACAGTTCATTTTGAACTATACCATCCATCAGTGTGCGGGTGATACCTCCACCTATCCTCTGCATATGGATGATTTCCATTCCCTTTACGGCAGATACCCTGACGTATCTGTCTGCGATGCCGGATACGGGAGTGAGG
>NZ_QVGZ01000044.1:0-291 GCF_003603345.1 Faecalibacterium sp. AM43-5AT | reverse complement strand
CTGCGATGCCGGATACGGGAGTGAGGAGAACTATCTGTATGCCTTCAGACATGGCATTGAAACCTTTATAAAGTACAACTATTTTCATAAGGAACAGAAAAGGAACTTCCGGAACGACCCGTTTCTGTCTTCCAACTTTTATTATAATGAAGAAACCGACGGCATGTACTGTCCGATGGGACAGAGAATGAAAAGACTCTCCGATGCAAAGAGGATAACAGACAACGGTTTTGTGCAGACCATATCAAGATACAGGGCACATAACTGTAATGGCTGCCCGCTAAGATGCCG
>NZ_QVGZ01000043.1:258-539 GCF_003603345.1 Faecalibacterium sp. AM43-5AT | reverse complement strand
GAGGGCAAGAACCGTCCCGTGGCCACAAATTTTCAATTCTTGAAAATTTCCTGCCCATCCGGGACTTCACTTCTTCAATGCATCTGCATTTCCGAAGTGATCTTGTTGGGGTAGCGCTTGTCGGGGCAACGCCCCTCCATCTGCTATCGCAGACCGCGCTGCCGCTTAAAAGCCCCACTGGGGCTTTCATTGCTGCGCTGCGCTTCGCAAACGCGGTCCCACCCCAAACCCTGCTCATGGTTCGCACCTGACGGTGCGAACAGCAACGGCGTGTCGTGCTT
>NZ_QVGZ01000043.1:0-248 GCF_003603345.1 Faecalibacterium sp. AM43-5AT | reverse complement strand
AACGGCGTGTCGTGCTTACATAGCTTCACCGAGGAGTTATCGAACAGACAGGAGGTACAATGACCAAAACGAATGTTCAACCGATTCCTAGCAATTTTCAGCACCACGACACGCCGAACAACAAAACGCACATCATCAAGTTCCGTGTGACAGCGGAGGAAAAAGCGTCACTGGAACTCACTTGCAAACTCCTAAATGATGCCCGGTACGAAAGAGAAGATCCTGTCCGGGCAGTTCAAAGTCCGTGA
>NZ_QVGZ01000042.1:313-543 GCF_003603345.1 Faecalibacterium sp. AM43-5AT | reverse complement strand
TTTCCAATGTCGCCCTCCACAAGCATTCCGTAGTCCGAACCACTTACGGTAAGTTCCATGCGGTCGCCGCTTTCCACCTGAAAGGTCACATAATAGGTCGTGAACGTATGCATCATCGTATTGTCCGTATGGTGGCGAGAAACTTCCGTGCGCTTTGCCACCACCGTTGCCGGAACGGTCAGCCGCGGCGAATGGTTGTTTTTATTCCATGTGCTGATATTTCCGATGAT
>NZ_QVGZ01000042.1:0-303 GCF_003603345.1 Faecalibacterium sp. AM43-5AT | reverse complement strand
TTTTATTCCATGTGCTGATATTTCCGATGATGGTGTATAGGATCATACCCAAAACCACAAGGAACAGGATGGGAAACAGAATGCTGAACAGCAGATCAATTCCAGCGTAAAACATCTTATTCCTCCAAAATTTCTTCCAGCAGGTCCTTTACATCGTCCAGAAAAGATTCTTCTCCGAGGGTGTTCACCTTGAAGAACACCGCTTGACTGCCGCCCGCTGTAATTGCAGACAGCCGAATCGGGCTATCTCCATTCTGGAACATGGTCAGTGTCAGACTCAGGCGGTTGCCGCCCATCATGCTG
>NZ_QVGZ01000041.1:234-550 GCF_003603345.1 Faecalibacterium sp. AM43-5AT | reverse complement strand
TGATTTTGGAGAACATCGAGTATGACACCCTCACCCAGAATCCCCGGATAGACCGGGAACAGCTGGACGAGATCGTGGACATCCTGCTGGAAACGGTCTGCACCAGCCGCAAGTCCATCCGGGTGGCCGGGGACGATTACCCGGCAGAGTTGGTCAAGGCGAAATTCTTGAAGCTGGACAGCCATCACATCGAGTTCGTCATGGACTGCCTGCGGGATAACACCACCAAAGTCCGCAACATCAAGCAGTACCTGCGGGCCATGCTGTTCAACGCCCCCAGCACCATCAACAGCTACTATGCGTCCCTTGTGGCGCA
>NZ_QVGZ01000041.1:0-224 GCF_003603345.1 Faecalibacterium sp. AM43-5AT | reverse complement strand
CAGCTACTATGCGTCCCTTGTGGCGCATGACATGGCGCAGCCCGATTGGGGCCGCCCGCCCAATACTTGACCGAAAGGAGCGTCCACCCATGAGAACCCTTTACCTGCGGCGGCTGGTGGTTCCACCCTAGCTGCCGCTCTGAATTTTCTGCAACAAGGAGGGATTCATATTGCAGGAAGAAGTCACCCAGAAAACCATTGCCCTGTCCATGAAAACGGGCAAG
>NZ_QVGZ01000040.1:311-553 GCF_003603345.1 Faecalibacterium sp. AM43-5AT | reverse complement strand
TGAACCGGATGCCGCTGCACGCCTACGGTGACACCCGCGACTTGGGTAAGATGGCCGAGTTCCTGGTGGGCGATGGTGCCGCTTACATCACCGGACAGGATTTTGCCGTGGATGGCGGCGCACTGGCTTTCGGTTATTGAGAGGAGCTTCTCCGCAATTTTCCTGTGGCTCTGCTCGTATCAAAAATAAGGGACCGATTTTTAATTGTCAGAACGGAGGAACCATTATGGCAATCTTTGAAA
>NZ_QVGZ01000040.1:0-301 GCF_003603345.1 Faecalibacterium sp. AM43-5AT | reverse complement strand
GAGGAACCATTATGGCAATCTTTGAAAAGACCATCCGAAACAAAAACTTTGACAAGCTGCTTCGGAAGCTGGAACAAGAAATCCCGGACAGCAGTTGGTCGGCAGATTTAGAGGCAGGCAGTGATTTCAAAGAGGGCGATGCCCGGTGCAGTGTCCGTGTATTTGAGCGGTACAGCATGATGGGCGGCAACCGCCTGAGTCTGACACTGACCATGTTCCAGAATGCGGACAGTCCGATTCGGCTGTCCGCCATCACCGCAGGAGGCAGTCAAGCGGTGTTCTTCAAGGTGAACACCCTCGG
>NZ_QVGZ01000004.1:83980-229815 GCF_003603345.1 Faecalibacterium sp. AM43-5AT | reverse complement strand
TCCAGAGTACGGCCAGACACGTGAAACCTGGTCGGAATACGGGGGGACCACCCTCCAACCCTAAATACTACCCAGTGACCGATAGCGTATAGTACTGTGAAGGAAAGGTGAAAAGCACCCCGGGAGGGGAGTGAAAAAGAACCTGAAACCCTGTGCCTACAAGCACCTAGAGCACGTCAATGTGTGATAGGGTACTTTTTGTAGAACGGTCCGGCGAGCGATTGTATGCAGCAAGGTTAAGGACTTAAGGTCTGGAGCCGAAGCGAAAGCGAGTTTGAAAAGGGCGTTAAGTTGCATATAATGGGCCCGAAACCGGGTGACCTACCCATGGTCAGGTTGAAGTGGAAGTAAAATTCCATGGAGGACCGAACCGACCTCCGTTGAAAAGGCGGCGGATGAACTGTGGGTAGCGGAGAAATTCCAATCGAACCCGGAGATAGCTGGTTCTCCCCGAAATAGTTTTAGGACTAGCCTCAAGTTAGATACCTGGAGGTAAAGCACTGAATAGCCTAGCGGCCGAGAGGTTAGCGAAGCTTATCAAACTCAGAATGCCAGAGTATTGATGCTTGGGAGTCAGACAGTGTCAGATAAATGTCATTGTCAAAAGGGAAACAGCCCAGATCTACAGCTAAGGTCCCAAAGTCAGGTTAAGTGGAAAACGATGTGAAGATACGCAGACAACCAGGATGTTGGCTCAGAAGCAGCCACTCATTCAAAGAGTGCGTAATAGCTCACTGGTCGAGCGTCTTTGCGCGGAGAATTTAACGGGGCTAAACCTGACACCGAAGCTTAGGCAATACAGCAATGTATTGGGTAGGGGAGCGTTGTATACGCGGTGAAACAGTAGCGCAAGCGGCTGTGGAGTGTATAGAAGTGAGAATGCCGGAATGAGTAGCGCGAATGCAGTGAGAATCTGCATGGCCGAAAGCCTCAGGTTTCTGGAGGAAGGTTCGTCCGCTCCAGGTCAGTCGGGAGCTAAGGTGAGGCCTAACGGCGTAGCCGATGCACAGACGGTAGAGATTCCGTCACCACCAAAAGAGTTAAACACAGGGACACATATGAAGTCTCGGAGCCGGGTGTTGGTTCCGGTAGCGATCGAGGGAAGTTAGTACCGAAGTCCGGGATGGAAGATGGCGAGAAAAGCTGTGTGTATTTCTGCGGTGCCCGTACCGCAAACCGACACAGGTAGGTAGGAAGAAGATTCTAAGGCCAACGGGAGAAGGGTTGTTAAGGAACTCGGCAAATTGACCCCGTAACTTCGGGAGAAGGGGTGCTGCAGCAATGCAGCCGCAGAGAATCGGCCCAAGCAACTGTTTACCAAAAACACAGGTTTGTGCTAAATCGAAAGATGACGTATACGAGCTGACGCCTGCCCGGTGCTGGAAGGTTAAGAGGAGATGTGCAAGCATTGAATCGAAGCCCCAGTGAACGGCGGCCGTAACTATAACGGTCCTAAGGTAGCGAAATTCCTTGTCAGGTAAGTTCTGACCCGCATGAAAGGCGTAATGATTTGGGCACTGTCTCAACAGCCCGCCCGGCGAAATTGTAGTACCGGTGAAGATGCCGGTTACCCGCGACAAGACGGAAAGACCCCATGGAGCTTTACTGTAGCCTAATATTGGGTTTCGATGTTGCATGCACAGGATAGATGGGACACTGGGAAGCAGGTGCTTTGGCGCTTGTGGAGTGGCCGTTGGGATACCATCCTTGCGATATTGGAATTCTAACCTGCGCCTTTGAATCAAGGCGGGGGACATTGTTAGGTGGGCAGTTTGACTGGGGCGGTCGCCTCCTAAAGAGTAACGGAGGCGTTCAAAGGTTCGCTCAGCTTGAACGGAAATCAAGCAAAAGAGTGCAAACGCAGAAGCGAGCCTAACTGCGAGACTGACGGGTCGAGCAGTAACGAAAGTTGGAGTTAGTGATCCGGTGGTATGTGAGTGGAAATGCCATCGCTCAACGGATAAAAGTTACCCTGGGGATAACAGGCTGATCTCCCCCAAGAGTCCACATCGACGGGGAGGTTTGGCACCTCGATGTCGGCTCATCGCATCCTGGGGCTGTATTCGGTCCCAAGGGTTTGGCTGTTCGCCAATTAAAGCGGTACGCGAGCTGGGTTCAGAACGTCGTGAGACAGTTCGGTCCCTATCTGTCGTGGGCGCAGGATATTTGATGGGAGCTGTTCCTAGTACGAGAGGACCGGAGCGGACGTACCTCTGGCGCACCAGTTGTTCTGCCAAGAGCATAGCTGGGCAACTATGTACGGATCGGATAAACGCTGAAAGCATCTAAGCGTGAAGCCGACCCAAAGATAAGATATCCCATTGTTTCAAACAAGTAAGACCCCTTGAAGACTACAAGGTTGATAGGCACGATGTGTAAGTGGAGCGATCCATTCAGCAAGCGTGTACTAATAGGTCGAGGGCTTGACCACAATTCGCTTGAGACTCTGAGAGTCAACGAAAAAATGTGAGCAGTGATTATTCAGTTTTGAAGGCACGTCCTTCTAAGAAATACTGGACAAAGTACAACAAGTATGTTATACTAGGCCAGTTAGATCGGTCGGTGTCGATGACGGTGAGGTTCCACCTGTTCCCATTCCGAACACAGAAGTTAAGCTCACTTGTGCCGAAGATAGTTCGCTGGAAACGGCGCGTGAAAATAGGTAGTCGCCGACTTGAACAAAAAACGCTTCAGAAGAAATTCTGAAGCGTTTTTCTTTTGCCGGAAAGCTTTGTCAAATCTTTTTCTCTGGGTTTATATAGAGATGTTGGTATCAAAAAATATCAGAGTACCGACCGCGTCCAGATGTCTCCGCCTTCCTCCCCATCATGTCTTTTGGCAAAAATCACCATATAGTTTGCCGCTTCACCTTGTCCATCTGCGGCCTCCTGCTTCACAATTTCAACGCAGTACTCAACAGTATTGCCATTGTATTGATAATAACACAGAAAATTTGCCACCAATGCATTCGCAGCTTTTTCCCACGCCTGCGAATCAACAGCATTCTCCGGAATGGAAAAGACAACCGTTCCGAAATTGTAATGCATCCCCTTCCCCCGGGTCAATCTGCATTCACGCAGGTTTTAACCCCTTTCGCGCGCACTGTGAAAAATAATTCTCCATTTTTTAGGCAGGATGTATAGGAATCAAAAAATGCGGGGCAACCGCCTGATGTGCGCAATCGCGCACCCCAGTTCAGCAGAAAATTTACAATAAAAAAGCAGCTCTGCCAAGGCAGAGCTGCAAAGTTTGCAATGTGGGTAAAATCAGCGCTTGCTGAACTGAGGTGCACGACGGGCAGCCTTCAGACCATACTTCTTACGTTCCTTCATACGAGGATCGCGGGTCAGGAAGCCTTCCTTCTTCAGAGCAGCACGATTCTCCTCGTTCTGCTGCAGCAGAGCGCGGCTCAGGCCGTGGCGGATAGCGCCAGCCTGACCGGAAACACCGCCGCCGGAAACGCGGACGACGACATCGTACTTGCCCTCCAGGCCCAGCAGGACCAGCGGAGAACGGACGATCAGCTTCAGGGTCTCCAGACCAAAGTAGTTGTCGATATCACGATCGTTGATGGTGATCTTGCCAGTGCCGGTGTAAACACGAACGCGGGCAACGGAATCCTTACGACGACCAGTGCCGTAGAAATAAGGTTTGGTTTCGTACATGTTCGATTGCCTCCTTCTTAGAACTCGATCTTCTCGGGCTTCTGAGCTGCGTGAGCGTGCTCGGCACCCTGGTAGCAGTGCAGGCGGGTCAGAGCCTTAGCACCGATGGTGTTGGAAGGGATCATGCCCTTGACAGCGTAGGTCATGGCCAGATCGCTGTGCTCAGCCATCAGCTTGCTGTACTGGACCTTCTTCAGGCCGCCAATGTACTTGCTGTGGGTGATGTGGAACTTCTGCTCGGCCTTCTTGCCGGTCAGAACAGCCTGATCACAGTTGATGACAACAACGAAATCGCCGCAGTCCACGTTGGGGGTATAATCGACCTTCTGCTTGCCGCGCAGCAGAACAGCGGCCTCAGCAGCGACGTGGCCCAGGCTCTTGCCGGCAGCGTCGAGCAGGTACCACTTGCGCTCGACTTCAGCGGGCTTTACGAGAGTAGTGCTCATATCTATTTCCTCCTGATAAGCTTTTTGTACGTTTCAGGCGCCTTTCTGGGGCGCGAGTGTCAGTATACATCATAAAAAGGTGCCTGTCAACAGCATTTTTTGATTTTTTCATTGTAATTTTTTCAATCTTTCAAAATCTCACGTTTTCTCTTGAATCCTCATTATTTCTAAAAATGCATTTTCTGCAAAATTTTCTACCCACGGCCGCACATTTTCTGCCGCTGCCCGCTACAATTTTGTCTGCCGGTGTGGTATACTATAAAGGATATGGCAGCTTTTGCTGCGCACTGATACAAGGAGAATTTTTTACATGCCAAACGACATCGACCGCAACGCCTCTGCCCAGCGCCGCACCTCCAAGCTTCTGGCCGCTATGGGCATCTTTGTTGCTCTGGGCATCATTGCTTACATTATTTTAACGCTGCTGGTCAACCGCAGCGTGCCCGCAAACCCGGACACCCACTACACCGGCACAAACGGCGTTTCCGTCTACTATGACAGTTCCATCTGGAAGGTATGCCAGATGACCGAGGACAGCACCCTTGGCACCGTGCTGGAACTCGCCACGGCAGACAGCGCCGACGGTGAGGACTACCAAGCCGTGCTGCTGCAGCGCGGCACTTCCGACAGCTACGCAGACTTTATCGATGCGTCCGAGAAGGATCTCAAGCAGGCCTATGGCGTCATCAAGCCCCGCAAGGTGAACCTGACCGTGGACGGTGCCGAGGTGGAGGCCGTGCGCTGCGACATTCAGGCGTATTATGCGGTGCTGGCCACCATTACCTACCCCAGCGGTGACGTGGTGTATGTTTCCGGCCTGACAAAGCTTGCCTCCATCAACGACATTGTGAACCTTGTGGAAAGTGTGACCCTGTTATGAGCAGTTCCCGTGCAATGCAGCGTCTGTGCGGCCTGATGCGCAAGGCTGTGCAGGACTATGAAATGATCGCACCCGGCGATAAAGTGATGGTGGGCGTTTCCGGCGGCAAGGACAGCGTGGCCCTTACCATCGGCCTTGCCGAGCTGCGCAAGTACATCGGCTTTGATTTTACGGTGCAGGCCGTCACGCTGGATCCGCAGTTCGGCGGCAGGCCCATGGATTACACCGTATTGCAGGAGCTGTTTGCCCAGTACGATATCCCCTATGAGATCCGCCGTACCGAGATCGGCCCTGTGGTGTTCGACTACCGCAAGGAGAAGAACCCCTGCGCCCTGTGCGCCAAGCTGCGGCGCGGTGCACTGCACACGGCAGCGCAGGAACTGGGCTGCAACAAGGTGGCGCTGGGCCACCATCTGGACGATGCCGTGGAGACCTTTTACATGAATCTCTGGCGGGAGGGCCGCATCGGCTGCTTCTCGCCGGTCACTTATCTTTCGCGCCGGGACCTCACCCTCATCCGGCCCATGCTGCTGGCCACCGAGCAGGAGGTCATTTCCGCAGTGAACGCCGAGGGGCTGCCCATCGTCAAGAGCGTCTGCCCTGCCGACGGCGTGACCGTGCGCGAACAGACCAAGGAGTTCGTCAAGGAGCGCTGCCGCACCGACCACGCTTTCCGCCAGAAAACCCTGCACGCACTGCAGGAGAGCGGCATCGATGGCTGGCGGCCCGTCCACACCGGGCGCGGCAGCTTTGCAATTACAAACGAGGAAGAATGAATCATGAAGACTCAACCTTTTGAAAAACACGTCTGGGCCGAAATCGACCTCGATGCCCTGCGGCATAACTTCCGGGCCGTCAAAGCCCGGGCCGGTGACCTGCCGCTGTGCGCGGTGGTCAAGGCCGACAGCTATGGCCACGGCGCTGTGCAGTGTGCCCGCGTTTTTGCGCAGGAGGGTGCAGCATGGCTGGCAGTGAGCTGCCTGACCGAGGCCGTGCAGCTGCGTCAGGACGGGCAGACTCTGCCCATCCTTATTTTGGGCCATGTTCAGCCGGAGTACGCCCAGACCCTCATCCACGAGGATATCACCGTAGCGTGCTACTCCACCGAACAGGCGCAGAACCTTTCCGCTGCTGCCGTAAAGGCAGGCGGCAGAGTAAAGATCCACCTCAAGGCAGATACCGGCATGGGCCGCATCGGCTTTGCCCTGCGCACCGATTTTGATGCCGCCATCCGCGAAATGCTGGCTGTGTGTGAGCTGCCGGGCCTTGAGATGACCGGCCTGTTCCAGCACTTCTCGGTGGCCGACGACACCGCCGAAGAGAACGTTGCCTATACCGCGGAGCAGCATGCACTGTTCGTCAGAGCGTTCCATGCGCTCAAGGCGGCAGGCCGTGAGCCGCAGACCGTCCACTGTGACAACTCTGCGGGCGTGATGCTGCACCCGGACTGGCCCGAGGGATTGGCCCGGGAGCGCTGCATGGCGCGGCCCGGCATCATCCTCTACGGCTACGACCCCAGCGACGAGGTGCGCTTTGGGCAGTTCCGGCCGGTGATGACCCTCAAGACCGTGGTGAGCATGGTCAAGGAAATGCAGCCCGGTCAGAGCGCCAGCTATGGCCGCCGCTTCACCGCCGATAAGCCCACGCTGGTGGCCACCCTGTGCACCGGTTATGCGGACGGTTATCCCCGCCAGCTGAGCTGCGGCAAGGGCATCGTGGAGATCCACGGCAAGGCCTGCCCGGTGCTGGGCCGCGTGTGCATGGACCAGATGATGGTGGATGTGACCGGCACCCCGGACATCCACGAGGGCGACGAAGCCATCCTGTGGGGCGGCAGCGTCAGTGATACTGCCGAGACCATCGCCCGCAAGACCGACACCATTTCCTACGAGGTGCTGTGCGGCGTGTCCCGCCGCGTGCCCCGCGTCTACCTCGAGCACGGAAAGATCGTGGATGTCGAGGATTGGATACTGGAAGCTTAAATTTCTCCCGGAGGAACTACATGGCAAGAGACACTATCCGCAATTTCTGCATCATTGCACACATCGACCACGGCAAATCCACCCTGTCGGACCGTATTCTGGAGCTGACCAAGAGTGTGGACGAGCGCACCATGGAAGACCAGATTTTGGACAACATGGACATTGAGCGCGAGCGCGGCATCACCATCAAGGCCCGCGCTGTCACCATGAACTATACCGCCAAGGACGGCAAGACCTACGAGTTCAACCTCATCGATACCCCGGGCCACGTGGACTTTGCCTACGAGGTCAGCCGCAGTCTGGCCGCCTGCGAGGGTGCCATCCTTGTGGTGGATGCCACCCAGGGCGTGGAAGCTCAGACGCTGGCCAACACCTACATGGCGCTGGAGCATGATCTGGAATTGGTGCCCATCCTGAATAAGATCGACCTGCCCAGCGCCCACCCGGACGAGGTGGCACAGGAGGTGGAGGACGTGATCGGCCTGCCCTGTCTGGATGCGCCCCGCGTCTCTGCCAAGACCGGCCTGAATGTGGATCAGGTGCTGGAGCGTGTCGTCACCGACATTCCTGCTCCCACCGGCGACCCGGATGCCCCGCTGAAGGCGCTGATCTTCGACAGCATCTACGACAGCTACAAGGGCGTTATCGTCTATATCCGTGTGTTTGAGGGCACCGTGAAGCCCGGCGATACCATCCGCATGATGGCCACCGGCGCGGAGTTCACGCTGGTAGAAGTGGGCCACATGGGTGCTACCAACCTTTCTCCCTGTGCCCAGCTGCAGGCTGGTGAGGTCGGCTATCTGACCGCCAGCATCAAGACCGTGCAGGACACCCGTGTGGGCGATACCGTCACGCTGGCCAATAATCCCACCGCCGAAGCACTGCCCGGCTACCGTCAGGTCAAGCCTATGGTGTTCTGCGGCATCTACCCCGCCGACGGTGCCAAGTACCCCGACCTGAAGGATGCACTGGAAAAGCTGCAGCTGAACGATGCTTCCCTCACCTTTGAGCTGGAGACCAGCGCCGCGCTGGGCTTCGGCTTCCGCTGCGGCTTCCTTGGCCTGCTGCACATGGAGATCATCACCGAGCGGTTGGAACGCGAGTTCGATCTGGATATCATCACCACCACGCCCAGCGTGCGCTACCGCCTTACCCTGACCGACGGCACTGTGGAGATGATCGACAATCCTTCCAGCTACCCCGACCCCTCCAACATCGTCAAGCAGGAAGAGCCTTTTGTGGATGTGCACCTGTACACCCCCAACGACTATGTGGGCGGCCTGATGGATCTGTGCCAGAACAAGCGCGGCGTGCTGATCGACATGAAGTATCTGGATGATGTGCGGGTGGACCTGCACTATGCGCTGCCGCTGGGCGAGATCGTGTACGACTTCTTTGATGCCATCAAGAGCCGCAGCCGGGGCTACGCCAGCTACGACTATGAGTTCAAGGAGTACCGCGAGAGCGACCTTGTCAAGCTGGACTTCCTGCTCAATGGCGACCCTGTGGACGCGCTGTCCATGATCGTGTTCCGCGATAACGCCTATGCCAAGGGCCGCCGCATCTGCGAAAAGCTGCGGGATAACATCCCCCGCAACCTGTTCGAGATCCCGGTACAGGCTGCCATCGGCGGCAAGATCATTGCCCGTGAAACGGTCAAGGCCATGCGCAAGGACGTGCTTGCCAAGTGCTACGGCGGCGACATCTCCCGCAAAAAGAAGTTGCTGGAAAAGCAGAAGGAAGGCAAAAAGAAGATGCGTCAGCTGGGCAGCGTTTCCCTGCCCAGTGAAGCCTTTACCGCTGTGCTCAAGCTGGACAGCGACGACGATTAAACTTTATAGATCAAAGAGAATCCGCGCTCTGGTATGCTGCAATGCACTCAGCGCGGGTTCTATCTGTTTTTTTACAATCTCAGTTTACAACAAAAAATGAGATAGGAACCCCCTTTTGGGGAAACCTATCTCATTTTTTTTTGTTGGGACTATTTTGCAACAGTCCCTTTACGTTGGGGCGTTAGGGGGCCGCTTACAGTCTCTTGACTGCTCTTTTCCGATTTGCTTCTGCCCGGATTATACATGATTTCAGTGCAAAAGGCATCGAAACCTGCGCGAAACGTTCTTGAATCTGCGTGAACGAATCATCTGGGCAGCAAAAAAGCCCCGGAAAGGCTGTCTGGGTGCCTTCCGGGGCTGCTGTGAAAGATGACTGCATCAGTAATACTTTTCAGTCAAAAAGTACGACTGATACACTGCTTCGAGGGCTTTCTCACTCACTTTTCTGCTTCAGGCGGGCGTATTCGGCATCGGCCTGAATGGCTGCAGAGGTGAAGCTGTTGTTGTTCCACCAGCTGATCAGCGCGGCCACGGTGGTGATGCCGGCGGTCACCAGCTGTTCCACAGTCTGGCTCTCAATGGGCAGAATAGGTTTGCCCAGAGCGCTCAGCACCTGATTGGTCAGGGCAAGCAGCAGCACAGCGGTGCGGGCGATGGTGGCGGCAGAAATTTTACCAAAGTTCATATCAATTCCTCACTTTCTCATTTTGTTCAAGGTCAGCGATGCGGTGGTTGGCCACCTTCATCTGCTCTTCTAAAATCGGTACGCGGCGGGCAAAATTGTTATGCTCGCGCACCTCGCGGGTCAGCTCTTCGAGCTTGGTGTCGGTCACGGCCTGACTGCGGCTGTTGGCGATCAGCACGCCGATCAGGGTCACGGCCCCGGCAATGACAGCGGATAAGATCGTTTCCATTCCGTTCACCGCCTTTACCCGGCCCACCGGCTTTTTGCTTTGCGCACATCCACATGGACAAAGCCTTTTGCGGGGTAGCGGCCGATGCCGCCGGTGCCGGGCAGCAGGGTCTCGGCGTAGGCGGCAAGCTGCTCCACCGGCACGCCGGACACCCGGATATCCGCGGCACGGCCATACTGATGCTGGCTGTAAACCGCCCCGCCCACAGCCCTGTTGTGTGCAGCGGTGCGGTAGCCGCTGGTAATGACCACCGGAGCACCAAAGTGGTCACGGATGGCCTGCAGCACCTGCACCAGTTCGCTGTCCACAAACAAAGGGTCGGTGCCGTCTTTGCAGGCAAATTCCTTTGCGCGGAAGCTGCGGCTCAGCAGCGTTTCGCCATCCCTTGTGCGGGAGTAAACGTTAAGCATGGCCGTCCTCCTGCAGCAGCGCTGCCACGGCGCCCCGCAGCCGGGCGGGCACATCCTCCAGCGTTTTGATGCCCTTGCGGATCAGGGCCGCATAGATCCTTGCCATTACACACCACCTCCTTCGTACAGTTCACACAGGGCCAGCTGCAGGTCGGTCAGCTGGCGGGTCAGGCTGGCGATCGTTTCGGGCAGACGGGCTGCTTCCTCGGCCTGCTGGCGCTCTTTTTCCCGCGCGGCCAATTCTTCTTCCGTATAGCGGATGTACCGCTGCACCGGCATCTGTTCGGTCCATGCGGCCTGCGCAGTCACGCCCGGCACATCGATGACCTTCCGCACATCCCTGCCGCCGCCGGGATACTCCGTTACGGTCTCGTAGTGGCTCACTTCCTCCACGCCTTCCACGGCGGGGTGCTCCACCGGCTCGGTGCCGCCCACCAGATGCCCAAGCGTTAGGTCAGGGGTCTCAATGGCTGCACCGTTCTCGTCAATGATCTTCATGGTTCAAAACCTCCTTTCTCATGCCACGCGGTGCCAGATGTAAACATAGTAGGCGGCGGGCTGCACGGTATCGCTTGCACCGTAGATCGGGTTCGAGCGGGAAGCGTCAAAAGTGCGGTTATATGTAGATAAGCGACGCACGTCGCCACTTAAATACGACAAACTGCTATCGTAATGCGTGGCTCCAAAAGCTCCATTACTTTGGGGGGTTGACACGGACAATACACCGCCATTGGCTGTACCCGTGATGTTCGGCAGTCCGGCCTTCACGGTGGTGCCCGCTTTGTGGCTGCTGCTGGCACCCATCAGCACGCGCTCCGATGCGATCTGCTCCCATGTGCCGCCAAACAGGGCGGCAGGGCTGGTGGGGTCGGTGCTCTGGTAGATGCTGCCCACCGGGTAGGCAGCGGAGCTGGGTGCGGCCAGCAGAGCATCGACATCTTCCTTTGTATAATAGGAAGAAAAATCGGCACCGAGGGTGCGCAGGGCGTTTGCCTTTTCGGCAGCGGTCCATTTCCCGGCGGCTGCGGCGGTGGTCAGAGCCTTCTTCACGCCATAAGGCAGCAGGGCTGCGGTCAGCGGCAGAAGCGAATCCGTCATGCTGTCCAGCTGTTTGCGGGCAGCTGGTGCGGTGATCAGGGTTCCGTCGCTGCGCACGTTGATGCCGCAGGCAGGGTCCACCCGCACTGCGCCGGGGGCCGAAGCCGTGGGCACCGTGCTGCTGCGCAGGTAGGGCGACAGATCCGGCATGGCGGCAGTATCGGTCAACACGGCCCCGGTGTTGGGGTCCACGCTCAGCACCCGAAGCAGCCGGCCGGAGACCGGAACTGCCGGGCAGGGAAGCGCCCCCACATCCTGCGCCGTCAGTTTTACGATGCCGCTTTTGCCGTTCACGCTCACTACCTGACCGCCGGTAGGCACCAGCTCCTCTGCCCGTGCGGCAGCAGCCTCGGCACGGGCTGCACAGCGAGATGCAGCGGCACTGTCGGCGCTGGTGCGCTGTGCCGCGGTCTGGGCCTGTGCCGCATTGGATGCCGTGCTTGCAGCACTGGCTGCGGCACGCTGCGCGGCGGTGGAAGCGGTACTGGCACTTTCCAGCACACGCGCCACGAACTGCTCATACTGCGAGGGCGGCAGCTCTTCCGCGCCGCCGTCGATGGGCAGGATGGCGTAGGTGTCGTAGCTGCCGGGCCGGGTGTAGGCGGCGTAGCCGCTGGCATCGATGGCTGCCAGCATCCACTGTCCGCCGGTGCTTCCGGTCAGGCGGCGGTCCACGGTGACGCAGTGCTGCGTGTCCAGTGAGACCGGTGCCAGCAGGGTGCCGTCACTGCGGCGCAGGTAGAGCGCAACGGTGCACCCGGCCCATGCTTCCGGCAGTGTGAAGCACAGCTCGTCCACACCGGCAGCGTTCTGTGCACCGAGGTGCAGGCGGTGCGGCTGGGACAGAAATTCGGTGCCGCCGCACTGCCTTTGAATGATCTTGATGTTCACTTGAAAACCTTCCTTTCTGTTTTTTGTTTGATTGTACAGCCGCTGCCCGGCAGCTGCCAGTGTGGTCTTTTGCTGCACAAATTTCTGCGCTTCGGCATTTTGCCGGAAGGCGCTTTTCATGGGTAATTCGCACAGTTCTTTGTGGGTGAAAAATGGGATGAAAAAGAGGTGGCTTTGTACGGAAAACCAGCGATTTTTGGCCGCTTGCCGCATGGGAAAACGAACCCAAAAGTGCAGTTTCCGGTGCAAAAAGTCCAAAATAAATGTTAAAAATTCGTGAACAAAACACCCCAGAAAACAGGTCGAAAATCGGAAGGAAATAACCGAAAAAACAATATTTTGGAGAAAACAATGTTAAAGTTGCACAAAAAATAACGTCAAAAAACTAACAAAGTGTGAGAAGGTGATTTGACAAATGGCCATTGGGCTGGTAAAATAAGACCCGCTCAACGGAACCAACAGACGTTGCAGCGTTTAAAATTTATCTGGATGAAGTAAAAAGCCGTCTTATATACGGCGCGGCGCGGGCAGATGGGGTCTGGGCCGGGAGGGTAACTGCACCCTCCGCAGCGGAGTCCAAATTGTATACGATGCTCGATTTTACCAAAAAGAGGGCATCGTATTTGATTGTGGGGCCAGATGGCTTCTGCCCGCCCCGCAGTCCGGGCGGCCGGGGCATGAAAAACATGTCCGCAGCCGCAGCCAATTTTGAAAAGAGAGGAGTTGTCTCGTATCGCTTCCGTAAAATTGAAGAAAGCATTGTCTGACTGCAAGCATGCAGTCTCTCCCCGTGTGCTGGCGTTTTGTGTCATGGTCGTGTGCCTTGTGGCTACACTCAGTGTGACCGCTGCGAATCTGCGGCTGACCTACGTCACAGACTCCAATGGTGCCCGGCAGGTGATCCTCACCTCCGAGACCGACCCTGCACAGGTCATGAACCTTTCCGGCATCCAGTCCGAAGAGGGCGATCAGGTCTATTACACGGCCTACAGCGGCAATCTTGCCGCCCTGAACATTGAGCGCGCATTCTCCGTCAGCATCACTGCCGACGGTCAGGAATACCCCGTCAAAATGGTGTTCGGCACCGTGGCGGATGCCCTGAAGCGTGCCGGCATCACCCTGGAGGGTGACGACTACACCGAGCCTGCTCTGGACCAGCTGGTGAGCGCAGGTTCCACCATCACGGTGCACCGCGTGGACTACACCGACCGTGTGGAGACGCAGGCCATCCCCTACGATACCGAGTACGTCTACACCAGCCTGTATTTCCGCAATACCGGCCGTACCACCACCGTGCGCCATGGCACTGAGGGTCAGCAGACCATCACCACCCGCGACCGCTATGTGGACGGCGAGCTGGAAAACAGCATCGTGGTGGATTCCACCACTACCGTGGAGCCCACCAACCATGTTATCAAGACCTATGGCGCAGGCGCGCCGGTCTCCCCGCTGACCGGCCCGGACGGCACCACCAATGCACCCGCCTCTTACAGCAAGGTGCTCACCGGCAAGGCCACCGGCTACTATTCCAAGACCGGCAAGGGTTCTTCCGGTCTGGGTCTGGGCTACGGCACTGTGGCTGTGGACCCGGATGTGATCCCCTACGGTACCAAGCTGTATATCACTTCCACCGACGGCAAGTTCGTGTACGGCTATGCGGTGGCTACCGATACCGGCATTGCCGTGCAGAAGGGCCAGATCCTTGTGGACCTGTTCTACGAGACCTACGCCGAGAGCGTAATCAATGGAGCCATTCAGGTGAACGTCTACGTGGTGGAGTGAGCAGGCCGAAAAGAACCGGGGAAACCGGAACTGAAAATTTTCAACAGAAACAGAGAGCTTCTGTACACCTTCCCTTTGGGAGGGTGCGCAGAGGCTCTTTTTTATTGTCAGATTGGCAGGATTCACCATAAAATTTGTAAAAATTTGGCGGGTATGTATATAAGGGAAAAATATCAACGAAAAGATTATGGTAAATTTTACAGTAAAATGCGGCGAAACTCTTGAAAAAAAGACCGAAATTCTTTAATATAAAAGGGTAAAAAGCTACAGGTGCGCTTTGTGCATCTGTACGGGGAGGAGCAGTCTATGAAACCGACCGAGGAGAAGATCCAAAGCAATGCATCGGACCTGCCGGTGTATCTGTTCAAACAGGGCAATAACTGTGAAGCATACCGCTACTTTGGCGCACACATGGAAACGCGCGCCGGTGAATCGGGCGTGGTGTTCCGCGTGTGGGCACCCCATGCTGTAGCCATCAGCGTGGTGGGCGACTTTAACAGCTGGAAGCCGGGCAGCCATCCGATGCGCAAGGTGGATGGCGATTCCGTATGGGAATTGTTCATCCCGGGCATGAAGGAATATGATGTTTATAAATACTGCGTGACCACCCGTGCAGGTGATCTGGTCTATAAGGCAGATCCCTATGCGTTCCACGCCGAGACCCGCCCGTCCAACGGCAGCAAGGTCTACGATATCAGTGGTTTTGCATGGCACGATGATGCATGGCAGGCAGCACAGAAAAAGGCTGATGTGATCAACAGCCCGATGAATATTTACGAGATGCACGCCGGCAGCTGGAAGATGAAGGAGGGCGGCAAGCCCTACAATTATTCCGAGCTGGCAGACGAGCTGATCCCGTATATCACAGAGATGGGCTATACCCATGTGGAACTGCTGCCGGTCATGGAATATCCGTTTGACGGCAGCTGGGGCTATCAGGTCACCGGCTATTTTGCACCCACCAGCCGCTACGGCACCCCCAAGGACCTGATGGCTTTTGTGGATAAGCTCCATGCCGCCGGCATTGGTGTGATCATGGACTGGGTGCCTGCTCACTTCCCGAAGGATCAGTTCGGCCTGTACAACTTTGATGGCGAAGCCTGCTACGAGGACCCGAATCCGAAGCGCGGCGAACATAAGGAGTGGGGCACCATGGTGTTCGACTTCGGCCGCAGCGAGGTGCAGAGCTTCCTGATCTCCAGCGCACTGTATTGGCTGGAGCAGTACCATATCGACGGTCTGCGCGTGGACGCGGTGGCATCCATGCTGTATCTGGACTATAACCGCAAGCAGGGCGAGTGGGAGCCGAACAAGGACGGCGGCAAGGAAAATCTGGAGGCTGTTGCTTTCCTGCGCAAGCTGAACGACACCGTGCTGGGCCGTCACCCCCACAAGTACATGATCGCGGAAGAATCCACTGCATGGCCCATGGTCACAAAGCCTGCTTCGGACGGCGGCCTTGGTTTCAACTTCAAGTGGAACATGGGCTGGATGAACGACATGCTCAGCTACATGAAGACCGACCCGCTCTTCCGTTCCGGCAACCACAACAAGGTCACCTTCAGCTTCTTCTACGCTTTCAGCGAGAACTTTGTGCTGCCCATCAGCCACGATGAGGTGGTGCACGGCAAGGGCAGCCTGATCAACAAGATGCCCGGCGAGTACGAAGCCAAGTTTGCAAACCTGCGCACCTTCTTCGGCTACATGATGGCCCACCCGGGCAAGAAGCTGCTGTTCATGGGTCAGGAGTTCGGCCAGTTCGCCGAGTGGAACGAGACAAAGCCGCTGGACTGGATGCTGCTGGGCTACGATAAGCACACCGAGCTGCAGACCTACGTCAAGACCCTGAACGCCTTCTACAAGGAGCACCCCGCCTTCTGGCAGGTGGATTACAGCTGGGAGGGCTTCCAGTGGATCGTGCCGGATGACTCGCAGCAGAGCGTCATCGCTTTCCTGCGCAAGGATACCTCCGGCAAGCAGATTCTTGTGGTGTGCAACTTCAATCCCGTCCTGCGCGAGGGCTACACGCTGGGCGCACCGGTGGCAGGCTCCTACAAGGAGATCCTGAACAGCGACGATGCAGAGTTCGGCGGTTCCGGCGCAGTCCACAACAAGGCCGTGCGCACCCACAAAAAGCCGATGCACGGGTTTGAGCAGAGCATCACCATCACCCTGCCGCCCATGAGCACCCTGTATTTTGAAGTGCCCGCCAAGCGCACCCGCAAGGCCGCAGCGGACAAGACCGATAAGGCGGGAAAAAAGACCGCAGCCAAAAAGACAAAGACCGCTGCGGAGAAAGCTGCAGCAAAGGTGGTAAAGAAGCCGGGCCGCAAGCCCAAGGCAGAAGCTGCCGCTGCAGAGGAAAAGCCGGTGAAAAAGACCGCCCGCAAGGCAAAGGTTGAGCCGGAAAAGGCCGAGGAAGCACCCAAAAAGCGCGGCCGCAAGCCCAAGGCAGAGGCAGAACCCAAGGCGGAAAAAGCACCCGTAAAGCGCACCCGCAAACCGAAGGAGCCCAAGGAATGACCCGACTCTTCGGCCGACCCATACCGCACATGTTGACGCTCATTTCCGAACAACGGAAATGTTAATGTTAAAGGGGAGAATAAAGCTATGGCAAAAGAAATTGTGGCAATGATCCTTGCCGGTGGACGTGGCTCGCGCTTGTACGCGCTGACACAGAAAACGGCAAAACCCGCAGTGTCCTTCGGCGGTAAGTACCGCATCGTGGACTTCCCGCTGTCCAACTGCGTGAACTCCAACATCGACACCGTTGGCATCGCGACCCAGTATCAGCCCCAGAAGCTGAACGAGTACATCGGCAACGGCCAGCCCTGGGATCTGGACCGTCTGCACGGCGGCGTGCACACCCTGCCGCCCTACGAGCAGGCAAAGGGCACCGACTGGTACAAGGGCACTGCAAACGCCATCTACCAGAACATCGGCTTCATCGACAGCTACGATCCCGAGTATGTGATCATCCTGTCCGGCGACCAGATCTGCAAGCAGGACTATGCCGACTTCCTGCGCTTCCACAAGGAAAAGGGCGCAGAGTTCTCTGTGGCTGTTATGGAAGTGGACTGGAAGGAAGCCTCCCGCTTCGGCCTGATGGTGGCTGATGAGAACGACCGCATCACCGAGTTCCAGGAGAAGCCCCCGGTACCCAAGTCCAATCTGGCTTCCATGGGCATCTACATCTTCAACTGGGATGTGCTGAAGAAGTATCTGGAAGAGGACGAAGCAGACCCCAACTCCAAGAACGACTTTGGCATGAACATCATCCCCGCCCTGCTGCGCGACGGCCGCAAGATGTACGCCTACCGCTTTGCCGGTTACTGGCGTGACGTGGGCACCATCGACAGCCTGTGGGAAGCCAACATGGAAGTGTTGGACCCCGAAAACTCCGGCATCGATATCTTCGACGAGAAGTGGAAGATCTACAGCCGCAACCCGGTCCTGCCTCCGCAGAAGATCGGCCCCCGCGCTGTGGTGCAGGATTCCCTCATCACCGAGGGCTGCAAGATCTACGGCAATGTGCATCACTCTGTGCTGAGCGCAGGCGTTGTTGTGGAAGAGGGCGCTACCGTTGAGGACGCAGTCCTGATGGACGGCGTTGTGGTCAAGGCTGGTGCTGTTGTCAAGCGCTGCATCCTGGCGGAGGATGTTGTGGTCGGTGCAGGTGCACGAGTGGGCGGCGATGGCCCCATTGCCCATGTGGGCACCGGCCTGACCGTCGGCGCAGGCGCAACCGTCAAGGAAGGTGCCAAAGTCTTTGAATCCGTCAAGGAGGGTATGGAAGTATGCTGAGCCAGAACACCAATGCGTTGGGTATTATTTTCCCCAACAGTTATGATAATACCGTCCCCGAGCTGGTGACCGAGCGCGCAATGGCTTCGATCCCCTTCGCGGGCCGCTACCGTATGGTGGACTTTGTTCTGTCCAGCATGGCAAACTGCGGTATCTCCAATGTCTCCATCGTGGTGCGCAAGAACTACCACTCCCTGATGGATCATCTGGGCACCGGCCGTGAGTGGGATATGGCCCGCCGTCACGGCGGCCTGAACATCGTGCCGCCTTTCGCTGAGAAGGGCGTGCGCATCTATTCCGGCCGTGTGGAAGCTCTGGGCTCCATCATGAACTTCCTGGAGAACCAGAAGGAAAAGTACGTGGTTATGAGCGACGCCAACGTTGCCCTGAACTACGACTTCAACGCTCTGCTGGCTGCTCATCAGGCAAGCGGTGCCGATGTGACCATCGCTTACCAGAAGACCGAGATCCCCGAGGGCCGCAAGAATGACAACTACACCCTGACCGTTGATGCTGATGGCCGTGTGACCGAGCTGCTGTTCAACGATTACCGCCCCGGCGTGCAGAACCTTGACCTGAACATCTATGTTCTGGAGCGCGAGACCCTGCTCAAGCTGGTCCGGGATGCGACCTCCCGCGGTCTGATCTACTTCGAGCGCGATATTCTGGCCCACAATGTCAACATCCTGAACATCCACGCTCTGGAGTACACCGGCTATGTGGCACATGTCTGTGACATGAAGAGCTACTTCGACGAGAACCTCAAGCTGACCGATGACGAGAATCTGGAAAAGCTGTTCCCCAAGAAGAGCCCGGTCTACACCAAGATCCGCGACGACAACCCCACCCGCTATGTGCCGGGCTGCAAGGTGACTGATTCCATTCTGGCCGACGGCTGCGTCATCGAGGGCACAGTGGAGAACTGTGTGCTGTTCCGCGGCGTCAAGGTCAAGAAGGGTGCCGTCGTCAAGAACTGCGTGCTGATGCAGGATACGGTGGTGGAAGCCAATGCTGAGCTGGACTGCGTTGTTACCGATAAGAACGTGAAGATCACCGCCGGCAAGAAGCTGTCCGGCACCGAGAGCTTCCCGGTGTACGTGCAGAAGAACCACACCGTCTGATTTTACTGAGTTATCCATAGGGGCGGCTTCCTCCCCGGTAGCCCCTCTTGAGAGGGGCGGGGGCATCTGTGTGCCCCCGCCTGCTCTTTTGTAAAAATGGTTCGTGCTGCCTGCAAGGGCGGTGGGGGAGAACGAAAATATCCCACTATATGGAAGGAGCGATCCTATGAGAATCCTGTATGCTGCTTCGGAAGCTGCCCCTTTTGCAAAGTCCGGCGGTCTGGCCGACGTTGCGGGTGCCCTGCCCAAGGCTCTGGTCAAGGACGGCGTGGATGCCCGCGTCATTATGCCCCTGTACGGCGATTTGAAGTTCCGTGATACGCTGGAGTACGTGACCAATTATTCCGTCCCCGTGGGCTGGCGCAGCCAGTACTGCGGCCTGTTCAAGACCGAGCGGAACGGCGTGACCTACTACTTCCTGGACAACGAGTATTACTTCAAGCGCCGCGGCCTGTACGGCTTCTACGATGACGGCGAGCGTTTCGCCTTCTTCTCCCGCGCCGTTTTAGAGACCCTGTTCTACATCGATTTCACCCCCGATATCATCAACTGCAACGACTGGCAGACCGCTCTGGTGCCGGTGTACCTGAACCTGTACTATCGCCATCTGGATAAGTTCAACCGCATCAAGACCATCTTCACCATCCATAATATTGCTTATCAGGGCAAGTACGGCACCGACATTCTGGAGGACACCTGCGGCATCGGCCGCCGCGACCAGCACATCGTAGAGTACGACGGCTGCGCAAACTTCATGAAGGGTGCTTTCGAGACTGCCGATAAGATCACCACTGTCAGCCCCACCTATGCCATGGAGATCCTTGACCCGTGGTTCAGCTATGGTCTGGACGCTCTGCTGCGCGAGAAGCAGTACAAGCTGTGCGGCATCCTGAACGGCATCGATGTGGATTCCAACGATCCCGCTACGGATAAGAACATCCCCTTCAACTACGACATCACCAACTTTGAAGAGGGCAAGGCAAAGTGCAAGGAAGCCCTGCAGGATAAGTTCGGCCTGAACAAGGATGGCAGCCCCGTCTTTGCCATGGTCAGCCGCATGGTCGGCATGAAGGGCTTTGATCTGGTGCAGAGCATCGCCGATGGTCTGGTGGATCGCGGCATCGAGCTGGTCGTTCTGGGCAGCGGCGAGAGCCAGTACGAGAACTTCTTCTCCGACCTGTGCGCACGCCATCCGGGCCGCGTTGGCACCTACATCGGCTTCGAGCCGGCCCTGTCGCAGGAAATCTACGCAGGCGCAGATGCCTTCATCATGCCTTCCAAGAGCGAGCCCTGCGGTCTGGCACAGATGGTGGCCTGCCGCTACGGCACGCCTCCCATCGTCCGCGAGACCGGCGGTCTGCGCGACTCCATCCACGACAGCACCATGGGCGAGGGCAACGGCTTTACCTTTGCGGGCTACAATGCCCACGAGCTGTATGTGGCCTGCTGCAACGCACAGAATGCTTACTATGACAAGGAGAACTGGAAGAACCTCGTGCACCACTGCATGGAGTGCGATTTCAGCTGGGATGTCTCCGCCAAGAGCTACGAGGGCCTGTACAACGAGACGGCAAACCTCTGGTAATGTCCTGAAAACTGCATAACAGCTGCCGCCCGGTTCCCAAAGAGCCGGGCGGCTTTTTTGTGTGACCCTCTCAGCTTCGCTTCGCTCAGCAGCTCCCCCGAAAGGGGGAGCTTTATTTGTGCTGCCCGAAAGATGCATAAAAGCTCGCCCTTCGGGAGAGCTGGCGCGTCAGCGCCTGAGAGGGTTCGCCCGTTTTTTTGCATTCTGCACAACAGAACCATCAAACTTTTGGTATTGATGCGCCCGCAGACGCACAAACTCCATACAGGGCGTACAGTTACGGCATTAGTGTGAACAAACTATGAAATTTTACTAGAAAACAGTGGAAAATTGATTGAAAAAACGATCGGTTTGAATTATACTAGCGTTATAAGATTTTTCACTGACTGCAAATCCTTGGCAAAGAATCCAGAATCTGGCTTTTGCAAAGGCACATCACACAGGGAGGAAACGCAGGTTGAAGGGCTGGTATAAGGCACTGGAGGATCTTGTCTGGCTGACCCAGCTGGGCCTGAATATGCTGCTGCCGCTGGTCATGTGTCTGGGCGGTGCATGGTGGGCGGTGAACAACTGGAGCTGGCCGGAATGGGTGTTCCTGCCGGCCATCCTGTTGGGGCTTGCTGCCGGGGCACAGAACTTCTGGTATTTTGCAAAGGAACACATGGACCGCACCAAAAAGGAAAAACCAAAGCGGGTGGGGTTCAACTCGCATCAGTAAACTTAACAGGAGGTTTCCCTTTATGAAACTGCAGCCGGAATCCAAAAAGGAGCTGACCCGCATCGCCTGCGGCACGGCCATCTGTACCGCCGTCATGTGGGTGATCTTTGCAGCTCTGCACCTGGTTGGCTGGGTGAAATTTGACTATACCGTTGTTCTGGGCAGTCTCATCGGCGCGGCCGTGGCCATCGGCAACTTTGCGGGCATCTGCCTCGTATGCCAGAAGGTCATCGACGAGCAGGATGAGAAACGGCGCAAAGCGACATTGCAGGCTTCCTACAATGTCCGGATGCTTTTGCAGGCGGTGTGGATCATCGTTGCCATCGGGGCACCGGTGTTCCAGCCGTTTGCCGGTGTTCTGCCACTGCTTTTCCCGCGTGTTACAATTTACTATCTGCAAATAACCGGCAAGTACAAGCCTCTTGCACCGGCCGGGCCTTCGGTGGATGTCTCTGTGGAGGATGACCCCGAACCCGCACCGGAGCCGGAAGCTGAACCCCGTGACGAAGGGGGTGAAACGTAACAAATGGAACTGAACGGCGCAAAGATCCTGTATACCATCCATACCGACATTCCTGTTCTGGGCGATTTCAAGATCACCCAGACCCTGGTCAGTACCTGGATCGTCATGGCGCTGCTTTCGGGTTTTGCCATCTGGCTGGGCAGCAACCTCAAGCTGGAAAATGTCTCAAAGCGGCAGGCCGCCGCCGAGTTCATCGTAGAACGGCTGGACCAGTTCGTGCACGACAACATGGGCTATCACTTTGATCAGTATATCCCGCTCATCGGCGCGATCTTCGCTCTGAGCATCGGCTGCAACCTCATCAGTGTCATCGGCCTGTGGAGCCCCACAGCCGACCTGAACACCGAGGCGGCGTGGGCCATTGTGGTGTTCGTGCTGATCATGTACTACAAGATCAAGACCAACGGCATCCTTTCCTACCTGAAAGGTCTTTTGGACCCCATCTTCATCATGGCACCCATCAATGTGCTGTCGGAGGTTTCCACCCCCGTCAGTATGGCGTTCCGTCACTTTGGCAATATCTTGTCCGGTACGGTCATCTCCACACTGCTGTACTGGGCGCTGGCAAGCCTGAGCCACGTCATTTTCGGCTGGCTACCGGGTGCCTTGAGCCAGATCCAGCTGTTCCAGATCGGCATCCCGGCCTTTACGGGCCTGTATTTCGACTGGTTCGGCGGCTGTATTCAGGCGTTCATCTTCTGTACCCTGACCGCAATTTTCATCAAACGTGCTGCCGGTGAGGACTAAGCCCTCACAACGGCATCTCCCAAAACAAAAAACTTTTTTGGAGGACAAATCTTATGACTGACTTTCAGTACCTCGCTCGTGGTATCGCTCTGGCAGGCTGCGGCATCGGCGCAGGCTGTGCACTGATCGCAGGTATCGGCCCCGGTATCGGCGAAGGCAACGCAGCAGCTGCTGCCTGTGAAGCTGTGGGCCGTCAGCCCGAGTGCAAGAGCGACGTTACCAGCACCCTGATCCTGGGCGTTGCACTTTCCGAGACCACCGGTATTTACGGCTTCGTCACCGGCCTGCTGCTGATCTTCCTGGCACCCGGTATGTTCATGAAGTTCCTGGCATAAGCGGAACCTTTTACAAAATAACGAAAGGAGACGCTTATGGAACTGTACCAGGCGTTGATCACGCTGGACGGCTGGACCTTTCTGGCCCAGATCTGCAACCTGATGATCCAGCTGTTCATCTTCAAAAAGTTCCTGCTGAATCCGGTCAAAAACGTGATCGCAGAGCGCAAGGCGAAGGCAGACAGCCAGATCGCCGATGCCACCAAGCTGCGCACCGAAGCCGAAGCCATGAAGGCAGAGTACGAGCAGAACCTGCAGAATGCCCGCACCGAGGCCAACGAGATTGTTGCCAATGCGCAGAAGACGGCCACCGCCCGCGGCGAAGAGATCGTGGGCGAGGCCCGCGCGCAGGCTGCTGCCCTCAAGCAGAAGGCCGAAGCCGACATTGCGCAGGAGCGCAAGAAGGCCGTGAACGAGGTCAAGGACGAGATCGGCGGCATCGCCATGGAGATCGCCTCCAAGGTGGTGGAGCGTGAGATCAGCGAGAAGGACCACAAGGATCTGATCGACGAATTTATCAAAAATGTGGGTGAAGCATCATGACCGAGACTGCAAGGATGTACGGCGGAAGTCTGTACGATCTGGCGGCGGAGGAAGGGCTGGAGGCCCGCATTCTGGGTGAGCTGGACGAAGCCGTGGCGCTTTTTAAGGCAAACCCGGACTACCTGCATCTGCTCAGCACCCCCAGCATCCCGAAAAGAGAGCGCTGCGGCCTGCTGGATGAAGCACTGCGGGATCAGGTCCACCTCTATGTGCTGAACTTTTTGAAGATCCTGTGCGAGAAGGGCACCCTGCGGGAGCTGTCCGGCTGCGCACGGGCTTACCGTGTGCGCTACAATCAGGCACACGGCATTCTGGAAGCAACGGCGACCACTGCAGTGGCAATGACGGAACAGCAGGCAAAGAGCCTGCACGAAAAGCTGGAAAAGCTCACCGGCAAGACCATCGACCTGAAAACAAAGGTCGATTCGGCAGTGCTGGGCGGCATCCGGCTGGATATCGAAGGCACCGAGCTGGACGGCACGGTGCAGAACCGTCTGTCCGCCCTGCGCAGGGATATTGCTTCCGTGACACTGTGATCGAATTTCCACCCGAAAGATTTTTAAGAATTGAGTGGTGAACAAACAAAGATGCAACTGAAACCTGAAGAGATCTCCAAGATCATCCGTGCGCAGATCAAGCATTACGAAAATGCCATCGAGCAGAGCGAGACCGGCACGGTCATTATGGTGGGCGACGGAATCGCCCGCGCCAGTGGTCTGGAAAAGTGCATGGCAGGTGAGCTGCTTCAGTTTGATAACGGCGAATACGGCATGGCCCAGAATCTGGAGGAGAACACCGTCTCCATCGTTCTGCTGGGCTCCGACGTCGGCATCAAGGAAGGCAGCACTGTCAAGCGCACCGGCAAGGTGGTGTCCGTGCCGGTGGGCGAAGCCATGATCGGCCGCGTGGTCAACGCGCTGGGCCAGCCCATCGACGGCGCAGGCCCCATCGAGACCACCGAGTTCCGCGCCATTGAAAGCCGCGCTCCCGGCATCATCGACCGTCAGCCGGTCAAGGAGCCGCTGCAGACCGGCATCAAGGCCATCGACTCCATGATCCCCATCGGACGCGGCCAGCGCGAGCTGATCATCGGCGACCGCCAGACCGGCAAGACCACCATCGCCTCCGATACCATCATCAACCAGAAGGGCAAGGACGTCATCTGCATTTACGTTGCCATCGGCCAGAAGCGCTCTACCGTGGCAAACCTTGTGCAGAGCCTGACCGAAGCCGGTGCCATGGGCTACACCATCGTGGTGTCCGCAACGGCATCCGAGCTTTCGCCCCTGCAGTATATCGCACCCTACTCCGGCTGTGCCATGGGCGAATATTTCATGCATCAGGGCAAGCACGTCCTCATCATCTACGACGATCTGTCCAAGCACGCCGTGGCCTACCGTGCACTGTCGCTGCTGATCCGCCGTCCCCCGGGACGTGAGGCTTACCCCGGCGACGTGTTCTATCTGCACTCCCGTCTGCTGGAACGCGCGGCCAAGCTCTCCAATGAGCTGGGCGGCGGCAGCCTGACGGCTCTGCCCATCATCGAGACGCAGGCGGGCGATGTTTCCGCCTACATCCCCACGAATGTCATTTCCATCACCGATGGTCAGATCTTCCTGGAGACGGAGCTGTTCCACTCCGGTGTCATGCCGGCAGTCAACCCCGGCATCTCGGTTTCCCGCGTGGGCGGCAATGCCCAGATCAAGGCCATGAAGAAGGTCGCCGGCACCCTGAAGCTGATCTACTCCCAGTACCGCGAGCTGCAGAGCTTTGCACAGTTCGGTTCCGATCTGGATGCCGACACCAAGGCCCGCCTTGCACAAGGTGAGCGCATCGTGGAAGTGCTCAAGCAGAACCGCTCCGCTCCCGTGCCTGTGGAAAAGCAGGTGGCCATCCTGTATGCGACCATTCACGATCACCTTGTGAAGGTCAAGGTGCCGGACGTGGCCGAGTATGAGAAGGGCCTGTACGAATATCTGGACAACAATGCTGCGGGTGCCGCCGTCATGGAGACCATCCGCACCACCGGCAATCTGGATAAGGACACTGAGGAGCAGCTTAAGAGCGTGCTCACAGCCTATACCGACAGCTTCGTCAAGGCGCACTAAGGAAGGAGGCGTAACGCATGGCTGGTTCCATGAAGGACATCAAGCTGCGCATCAAAAGCGTAGAGAGCACCATGCAGATCACCAAGGCAATGGAACTGGTGGCTTCCTCCAAAATGCGCCGCGCCAAGGAACGGGTGGAGCACAGCCGCCCCTACTTTGAAACGCTGCATGAGACTTTGACCAAGATCGCCGCGGCCGACCCCCGCGCCCGCAACCCCTACCTGCGCCGTGACGAAGTGAAGCGCACCCTGCTCATCGTGATCGCAGGCGACCGCGGCCTTGCCGGTGGATACAATTCCAACGTGCTCAAGCAGGCCGGGGCCGAAGAAGGCGAAGTGCTGGTGCTGCCCATCGGCAAGCGCTCGGCAGAGTATTTCGTCCACCACGAGGTGCCCCTGTTCACGCAGGAGGTGCTGCTGGCGGCAGATGTCTCGGTGGGCGAGTGCTTCCAGCTGTCCCGCCAGATCACGGAAGGATATCTCAAGGGCGAGTACGATGCGGTAAAGATCTGCTACACCCGGTTCGATTCCATGATGACCCAGACTGCAGCCACCATGGAGGTGCTGCCGCTGTCCATCGAACCTACCGAGCAGCAGAAGGCGGATGCCCGCCGCAGCCAGATCCTGTACAAGCCCAGCAGCGAGGAAGTATTCAGCGCGATCATCCCGGAGTATGTGGCAGGCATCGTCTACGGTGCCGTGTGCGAGAGCGTAGCCAGTGAGTTGGCAGCCCGCCGCACTGCCATGGATGCCGCCACCAAGAACGCCGGTGAGATGATCGACCATTTGAACCTGTATTATAACCGTGCCCGTCAGGCTGCCATCACGCAGGAGATCACCGAGATCGTGGCCGGCGCGGAGATTTAAAACCTATCAAAAAGGAGTTGTAGCCTATGTCCGAAAAACATATCGGCAAGGTGCTCCAGGTCATCGGCCCGGTGCTGGACATCCAGTTTGAGGATGGCCAGCTGCCGGAGCTGCTCAACGCCATCGAGATCGACAACCACGGCGAAAAGCTGGTGGTCGAGGTGGCACAGCACACCGGCGATAACGTGGTGCGCTGCATTGCAATGAACAGCACCGATGGTCTGGTGCGCGGCACCGAAGCCGTGGATACCGGCGAACCCATCAAAGTGCCCGTGGGCGACCAGTGTCTGGGCCGCGTGTTCAACCTTCTGGGTGAGCCCGTGGATAACAAGCCCGCCCCGGCCCCGGAGGCCTACTGGCCCATTCACCGCCCTGCTCCCAGCTACGAGGAGCAGCAGTCCACCACCGAGATCCTCGAGACCGGCATCAAGGTCGTGGACCTGATCTGCCCCTACGCAAAGGGCGGCAAGATCGGTCTGTTCGGCGGTGCAGGCGTCGGCAAGACGGTCCTGATCCAGGAGCTGATCTATAACATCGCCACCGAGCACAACGGCTACTCGGTGTTCACCGGCGTTGGCGAGCGCACCCGTGAGGGCAACGACCTGTACGGCGAAATGACCGAGAGCGGCGTTATCAACAAGACTGCGCTGGTCTATGGCCAGATGAACGAACCCCCGGGAGCCCGTATGCGCGTGGCACTGTCCGGCCTGACCATGGCGGAGTATTTCCGCGATGTGAAGAATCAGGATGTGCTGCTCTTCATCGATAACATCTTCCGCTTCACGCAGGCAGGCTCTGAGGTGTCCGCACTGCTGGGCCGTATGCCCTCTGCCGTCGGCTACCAGCCCACGCTGGCTACCGAGATGGGTGCTCTGCAGGAGCGCATCACCTCCACCCGCAAGGGTTCCATCACCTCGGTGCAGGCCGTCTACGTGCCCGCCGATGACCTGACCGACCCGGCCCCTGCCACCACCTTTACCCATCTGGATGCCACCACGGTCCTGAGCCGTGATATCGCTTCGCAGGGCATCTACCCCGCTGTGGATCCGCTGGATTCCACCAGCCGCATCCTCAGCCCGGAGGTCGTGGGTCAGGAGCACTACGAGATCGCCCGCGCCGTCCAGAAGGTGCTGCAGCGCTACAAGGAGCTGCAGGACATCATTGCCATCATGGGCATGGACGAGCTGAGCGAGGAAGACAAGCGCACGGTCAGCCGCGCCCGCAAGGTGCAGCGCTTCCTGAGCCAGAGCTTCCACGTGGCAGAGCAGTTCACCGGTATGCCCGGCCAGTATGTGCCGCTCAAGGAGACCCTGCGCGGTTTCAAGATGATCCTGAACGGCGAGTGCGACGAGCTGCCCGAGAGCGCATTCCTGTTCGCGGGCACCATCGATGACGTGTTCGCAAAAGCGAAGAAAGGGTAAACCATGACGACCTTTCATCTGACGGTGGTCACGCCGGACGGCTGCGCCTTTGACGGGCAGGCCGAGCGCATCGTCTGCCGCGCCATTGACGGCGATCTGGCCATCCTTGCCAAACACGGGGATTACTGCACCGCGCTGGGCATGGGCGAAGCCCATATCGTGGATGCCGAGGGCCAGCGCCGCCGCGCCGCCTGCATGGGCGGGCTGCTGAGCGTGCTGGATGGCGAAGTGCGTCTGGTCGCCACCACATGGGAGTGGGCCGAGGAGATCGATCAGGCCCGCGCCGAGGCTTCCAAGAAGCGCGCGGAGGAGATCCTTGCGCAGAAGAACCTCGACCAGAAGGACTACGAGCTGGCTCAGGCGCGTCTCAAGCGCGCACTGGTGCGTACCTCTATCCACTGAGATAAGAAAAAAGGAGCCATTGCACAACCTGTGCAGTGGCTCCTTTTGCGTGCAAAAAATGAAGTGGAAATTTACACCATGTTTGCCTTTTCGATCAGGCTGCGGATGTGGTGCGCCAGCATTTCAATGGCGGTGGTGTTCTCGCCGCCGTTGGGCACGATGATATCCGCATTGCGCTTGCTGGGCTCCACAAAGGCCTCGTGCATAGGCTTGACGGTGGTCAGGTACTGCTCGATCACGCTGTCCAGACTGCGGCCGCGCTCCTTCACGTCGCGTACCAGACGGCGCAGGATGCGCTCGTCGGCATCGGTATCCACAAAGATCTTGTAGTCGAACAGGGCGCACAGCTCCGGCTCCACAAAGGGCAGGATGCCTTCCACGATCAGAACCGGTGCGGGCTCGATGTGCTGTACCTTGTCGCTGCGGTTGTGGTTGGAGTAGTCGTACACCGGGCAGTCGATGGCGCGGCCTGCCTTCAGCTCCTGCAGATGGTAGATCAGCAAAGCGTTGTCAAAAGCGTCCGGGTGGTCGTAGTTCAGCTTGCAGCGCTCCTCAAAGGGCAGCTCGTCGTGGCGCTTGTAATAGCTGTCGTGGGAGATCAGGCGTACTTCATCCTCGCCAAAACGCTCCTTCAGCCGCAGAGCAAGGGTGGTCTTGCCGCTGCCGGAGTCGCCTGCAATGCCAATGATCAGATTATTCATAGGGGTCCCTCCTGCATCATCCTGCCGTTTTGGGTGGAAAAAATGGCAGGAATGGATTATAATAGGTGCAAAGCTGCCTGTCCGGGACACAGCGCCGGGCGGGCTTGTTCCTGTACATCATAACACAAACCGGCACATTTTTACAGCCCCAGGGCTGCAAATGTGTGAGATAAGGGAAAATGCCATGCAGAAAAAACAATTTCAGCAAAATATGAAGGACAAGGTCCGGGTGTTTGAGGATGGCGGCATCCGCCTGCTCAAACGGGGACAGAAGGGCGTGGTACACGCTATTTTCAGCCGTTTTGGCCTAGTGCTGGTTCTGCTGCTTTTACAGGCGTTCGCGCTGTTCAGCCTGCTGCAGTGGTTCGGCGGGCTGCTGCCGCATTATTTTGGCGGCACCCTGCTGGTAACAGCGGCAATGATGGTCTATCTGCTCAATCAGGACATGGACAACAACGTGCGCATTACATGGCTGGTGGTCACAGCGCTGATGCCGGTGCTGGGCGTGCCGCTGTTCTGGTACACCAAAAGTGATGTGGGCCACAATGCCCTGAAGCGCCGCCTGCTGGATCTGGAGGGCCAGACCCGCGCCCAGCTGCCGCAGAATGAGCAGACCGTGGAGCTTTTGCAGGAGCAGGCACCCGAAGCGATGCCGCTGGCACGGTATCTGCGGGGCAAGGGAGGCGGCTTTCCGGTCTATGCCGACACGGTGGCCACCTACTTCAACGGCGGCGAAGCTATGTTCGATGAAATGCTGCGCCAGCTGGAAACGGCAAAAAAATACATCTTTCTGGAATATTTCATCGTGGATGAAGGCCTGATGTGGGGCCGCATTCTGGAAGTGCTGGCCCGCAAGGCGGCGCAGGGGGTGGATGTGCGGGTGATGTATGACGGCACCTGCGAGTTCTCCACCCTGCCGCGGGATTACCCCAGCCGGCTGGAAGCGCTGGGCATCCAGTGCAAGGTGTTCTCGCCGGTCACGCCCTTCGTTTCCACTCACTACAACTACCGCGACCACCGCAAAATTCTGGTCATTGATGGCCAGGTGGGCTTTACCGGCGGCGTGAATCTGGCAGATGAGTACATCAACCACATAGAAAAGTATGGCCGCTGGAAGGACTCGGCCCTGATGCTGGAAGGCGAAGGTGTGCGCTCCATGACGGCGCTGTTCCTGCAGATGTGGTGCATCCTGCGTCAGCCGGAGTTTGAGCAGTTCCTGTCCGATCCCATCCCGGCGGCAGCAAACGCCAAGGGCTTTGTGGTGCCCTACGGAGACTGCCCGCTGGACGGTGAGCGGGTGGGCGAAATGGTGTACATGGATATGCTCAACCGCGCCCGGAAGTATGTGCACATCATCACGCCGTATCTGATTTTAGACGGCGAGCTGGAAACAGCCCTGCGATTTGCGGCAGAGCGCGGTGTGGATGTGCACCTGATCCTGCCCGGCAAGCCGGATAAGTGGTTCGTTTATGCACTGGCCAAGACCCACTACAAGGCGCTGATTTCTTCGGGTGTGAAGATCAGCGAGTGGCAGCCCGGCTTTACCCATGCGAAGATCGTGATCGCCGACGGCGTGGAAGCTGTGGCGGGCACCATCAATCTGGACTACCGCAGCCTGTACCATCACTTTGAAAACGCGGTCTGGATGCGCGGCACCGACTGCATTGCCAACATGGAAGCGGATTTTCAGGATACGCTCACCCGGTGCCGCAGGGTGGAGCAGACGAAAGAAAGCATCTGGCAGGGCAAAAAGCTGCTGCATCTGGCGGGCATCCTGCTCAAGTTTATTGCGCCGCTGGTGTGAAAGACTCCTTCCGTCATGGCTGCGTAAGCAGACAGGAGAAGCTCTGAATACAAAAAGGCCCGCTGCCTTTCGACAGCGGGCCTTTTGTTACCGATTTAAATAAAAATCAGCGCTTAGTTCTGCTTCATGCGAGCGAAGCAGTCAGAGCAGTAGACCGGACGGTCCTCACGGGGCTGGAAGGGGACCTTGCAAGCCTTGCCGCAAGCTGCGCAGACAGCATCGAACATCTGACGCTCACCGCTGTTGCTGCGTGCGCCGCCGTTCTTGCGGGCGTCACGGCAGGGCTTGCAGCGCTGGGGCTGATTCTCGAAGCCGCGAGATGCGTAGAACTCCTGCTCACCAGCAGTCCAAACAAATTCCTTACCGCAGTCCTTGCAGACCAGAGTCTTGTCTTCAAACATAGTAGTATCTCCTCTTTAGTTAGTTCTTGCCCACGGAAGGATTGTAACCATACCTTTGGTTTTGGGACCATCGCGCTGATCAGTAAGCTTACCAGGGGCTTGAATGAATAGACGTCCTCCAATTGAGGACTTTTCTATTGTACCGTTCTTTTTGAAATTTGTCAACCAAAAAACAACCATTCGCCTTGTTATTTGTATAGATAGCACAATCCGACAGGGCTGATTTGGGTAAAATAACTGCCGGAAGATGAAAAAGGGGCTGCCGCACATTCCGTGCAGCAGCCCCTGCAAAGCCCTTTGGAAAACGGTTACTTCTCGACGACTTCCTTGGTGTCGCGGGCGATCATCAGCTCCTCGTCGGTAGCGATGACCAGAGTGCGCACCTTTGCGCCCCAGGCAGTGATCTCGCACACATCGCCCACGGGGTGCTTGTTCTTCTCGGTATCGATGCGGATGCCCAGCCAATCCATGTGGTGGCAGACCTTTGCACGGGCAATTGCGTCGTGCTCGCCGATGCCGCCGGTGAAGACGATAGCATCCACGCCGCCCATTGCAGCGATGTAAGCGCCAACGGTCTTCTTGATCTGGTAGTTCAGCATGTCGGAAGCCAGCTGTGCGCGCTTGTTGCCGGCAGCAGCTGCCTCTTCCACGTCACGCTTGTCGCTGGAAACACCGGAGATGCCCAGCAGGCCGGACTTCTTGTTCAGGATCTCGTCCAGCTCGTGGCCGGTGATGTTCAGGGTGTACTTCAGGTAGTTGACCACAGAGGGGTCCAGGTCGCCGCAACGGGTGCCCATCATCAGGCCGGCCAGCGGGGTCATGCCCATGGAGGTGTCCACGACCTTGCCCTGATCCACAGCGGCAATGGAGGAACCGTTGCCCAGATGGCAGGTGATCAGCTTCAGGCGCTCAATGGGCTCTTCCAGATACTCGGCAGCCTTGTGCGCAACGTACTTGTGGCTGGTGCCGTGGAAGCCGTAGCGGCGCACGCCGTACTTCTCGTAGTACTCATACGGAATGGCGTACATATAAGCCTTCGGAGGCATGGTGCTGTGGAAAGCGGTATCGAACACAGCCACCATGGGGATGTTGCCGAACACCTTGCGTGCGGCCTCGATGCCCAGAATGCCGGCGGGGTTGTGCAGGGGAGCCAGAGGGCTCAGCTCGCGGATGGTCTCGATGACCTCGTCGGTGATCAGGCAGCTCTCCTTGAACTTCTCGCCGCCGTGCACGACACGGTGACCGATGGCATCGATCTCGCTGACGTCGTTGATGCACTTGCCTTCGCCGGTGGTCATCTTCTTCACGACCTCGGCAAATGCCTCGGTGTGGGTGGGGAAGATGGCGGGCGTGGTGGCCTTGTGGCCGTTTGCCTCATGGGTAATCATGCTGCTTTCCATGCCAATGCGCTCGCACAGGCCCTTGCACAGCACCTTCTCGCCGTCCATATCGATCAGCTGATACTTCAGGGAAGAAGAGCCGCAGTTAATAACCAGAACTTTCATCTGTGTTGCCTCCTGTATGTTTTTGGTCTGCCCTCTTTTTAAACCTGAGGACAGAATTTTACAGATTCCTGTGTTTATTATATAATAGGGTGGGCGGCTTTTCAAGCCGCAACCCGGGCAAAGCGGTAAAGCTTGTGTACAAGGTTTTTGTACATCCTGCCCACAAATGCGCAAAACCACTGCAGTTTTCTGTATATACGATATAAATTTAACAATCTTTCCGAGGGCGCAGCAGCCCTGCAGAGGAGCTTATCTATGAAATTTGCCGGTATCATTGCAGAGTACGACCCCTTTCACAACGGCCATGCATGGCAGTTGGCGCAGGCAAAAGCGCTGGGAGCACAACATGTGGCGGTGGCCATGAGCTGCGGGCTGACCCAGCGCGGCGCACTGCCGCTGCTGCCGGAAGCGGTGCGGGTGCAGGCCGCCCTGCAGTGCGGGGCAGATCTGATATTTGCGCTGCCTGCGCCCTGTGCCTGTGCGGGGGCAGAGGCTTTTGCCCGGGCGGGGGTGCGCATCCTTGCCGCCGCCGGGTGCGATGCGCTGGTGTTCGGGGCAGAGACGCCGGACGCGGCTCTGCTGATGGAAGCTGCCCGGGTGCTGTGCAGCGCAGCCTACCGCACCGAGCTGAAACGCCAGCTTGCAGCCGGTGCCCGCAGCTTTGCGGCGGCGCGGCAAGCAGCGGTGGAAACGCTTTGCCCGGGCACGGCACTGGCCGCGCTGTTGGATAAGCCCAACAACAATCTGGCAGTGGAATACTGCAAGGCCATTCTGGAACAGGAGGCACCCATGACCCCGGTGCCGCTGCCCCGCGTGGGGGCGGGCCACGGGCAGGCTCTTGCCGAAAGCGGCCACGCACAGTTTGCCAGCGCCAGCGCACTGCGCGCCCTCTGGGCAGAGCAGGGCGCGGATGCGCTGACTTCTTATGTGCCGGAAAAAGCACTGGAGCTGTATAAAAAAGCGGAAATCGACGGAATGTATACGGATCATGCCGCTGCGGGCCGGTGTGAGCTGGCTCTGCTGCGGGCGGCCTGTGCCCGGCCGGAAGCTTTTGCCGCAGTGCGGGGCGTTTCCGAGGGATTGGACCACCGGTTGGAAAACGCCGTGCGCAGCTGCACCGGCCTGCCCCAGCTGCTGGACGCGCTGACCACTGTGCGTTACCCCCGGGCCCGGATGCGCCGCCTTGCCATGGATGCGGCACTGGGCTATACGGCGGAGACCGTGCCTGCCCTGCCGCCCTATCTGCATTTGCTGGGGGCAAGGCGGGAAGCACTTGTGCTGCTGAAGCATGCATCCCTGCCGCTGAGCCACTCGCTGGCAAAGCTGGAAAAAGAAAACGATGCCTGCGCCCGCATGGCGGCGGCACAGGCAGGAGCCAGCGATTTTGGCGCACTGTGCCGCCGGGTGCCCGGGCCGATGGGGGGAGTATATCGTCAAAAAATTATCTTTTTGACGAATTGACAAAAAATAATCGAAAAAAATTTATGCAGAAACACTTGTGCCCGGACGGTTTGTGGTGTATGATTAAAGCAATGCAATGTTGGATACAACAAATGAGAATGGAATCAGAAAACCGCACGCAATAAGGAGGAAACTTCATGGCACTTCACGTTCTGGACGAAGCCAACCGCTGTCTGGGCTGCAAAAAGCCGCTGTGCCAGCAGGGCTGCCCCATCCACACCAACATCCCGGAGGTCATTCGGCTGCTCAAGGCAAACCAGATGGACGAAGCTGGCAGGATGCTGTTTGAGAATAACCCGCTGACCACCGTTTGTGCGTTGGTGTGCAACCACGAGAACCAATGCGAGGGCCACTGCGTGCGCAACCGGATGCCCAGCCACGACCCGGTGCACTTCTCCATTATTGAGGACTACATTTCCACGACCTACGCCAACAAAATGACCGCCGGCCCTGCCCCCAAAAACGGCATGAAGGCGGCAGTCGTTGGCTCCGGCCCGGCGGGCCTGACCATTGCGGTGCTGCTGGCACGCTGGGGCTACGATGTGACCATCTTTGATGCCCGCGATAAAATTGGCGGCGTCATGCGCTACGGCATCCCCAACTATCGCCTGCCGGACAGCGTGCTGGACGATTTCCAGTACCGCCATCTGGAGCTGAAGGGCATCAAGGTGCGGCCCAACACCACCATCGGCAAGACCATCACCATCGATGATCTGTTCCGCGACGGCTACAAGAGCGTGTTCATCGGTGCCGGTCTGTGGAAGGCCAACGCCATGCATATCAAGGGCGAAACTTTGGGAAATGTAGCTTTTGGCATCGACTATCTGGCAAACTCCAAGGCGTTCCGTCTGGGCAGCGATATTGCCGTGATCGGCGTGGGCAACTCTGCCATGGACTGCGCCCGCACCGCCATCCGCAACGGTGCCCGCCACGTCACCTGCTATGCCCGCCGCGACGAGAGCTGCATCAGCGCCTCCGAGTACGAGGTGAGCTATGCAAAGCTGGAGGGCGTGGGCTTCCGCTTCTGCAAAGCACCGGTGGAGATCCGGGAGAACGGCCTGATCTGCCGCGATACCGTCAAGGGCGAAGATGGCAGGTTCACTCAGGTGGAGGGCAGTGAGATTTTCTACCCCCACACCGGCGTGATCGTGTCGGTCAGTCAGGGCTCGGAGAGCAACCTCGTCAAGACCACCACCGGCATCGAGACCAACCAGAAGGGTCTGCTCACCGTCAGCGAGGACGGCAGCACCACCCGCGAGGGCGTATTTGCCGGCGGCGATGCCGTGATGGGCGCACGCACCGTGGTGGAGGCGGTGGCTGTGGCCAAGAAGGTGGCCGAATCCATGGATGCCTACATGAAGAGCCTGCCTGCAGAAGAAGTGGCTGACCCCTATGCCAATATCCCGGTGTTCCAGACCCCCACTTCGGACGTGCTGGCAAAGCAGGAGATCTGACGAAATAAAGACAAACTTGGAAGAAACTGTAAAGCTTCTGCGTCTTTGCCGATCTTTGCCGCTCCGTTTGTTGACGGGGCGGCTTTTGCCTTGTATACTATTCATATACTTACTCCTGATTTGTACAAACTGGATATAAAACGGTGAAAGGCGGTGGACGCTATCCTGAAAGCATCCCTCCCGAAACTGCGGGAAAAATTATTGGAAGCGCTGCAGGCAGTGCTGCCCATTGCAGCCATCGTGCTGGTGCTCTGCTTTACCATTGCGCCGGTGTCGCCCAGCATCCTGCTGTGCTTTTTGCTGGGGGCCGCCATGATCGTGGTGGGCATCATGTTCTTCACACTGGGCGCGGAGATGAGCATGACCCCCATGGGCGAGCGCGTGGGTGCGGTGATCACCAAAAGCCGGAAGCTGCCGGTGATCTTGGGCATCGGCTTTCTGCTGGGCTTCCTCATCACCATTTCGGAGCCGGACCTGCAGGTGCTGGCCAATCAGGTGCCCTCCATCCCGAACCGCACCCTTATTTTATCGGTGGCGGCGGGCGTGGGCCTGTTTCTGGTGTTTGCCTTCCTGCGTATGCTCATTGGCATCTCGCTGCCAAAGCTGCTGGTGCTGTTCTACGGCATGATCTTCCTTCTGGCGGCGTTTGTGCCCAAGGAATTTCTTGCTGTGGCCTTTGACTCCGGCGGTGTGACCACCGGCCCCATGACGGTGCCCTTTATCATGGCGCTGGGCGTGGGTGTTTCGTCCATCCGCGGCGACCGCCACGCGGCGGACGACAGCTTTGGTCTGGTGGCCATGTGCTCCATCGGCCCCATTCTGGCAGTGCTCATTCTGGGCATCGTGTTCCGCGCCTCGGACAGCACCTATATCCCGCCGGTGCTGCCGGAGGTGAGCGACTCGGTGGAGCTGTGGCAGCTGTTCCATGTCAGCCTGCCTACGTATCTGGAAGAGATCGCTGTCTCGCTGCTGCCCATCATCGTGATGTTCGGCATTTTTCAATTTGCGGCTCTGCACATGGACCGCCGGTCGCTGGGCCGCATTGCGGTGGGTCTTGCGTATACCTACGTGGGCCTTGTGCTGTTCCTCACCGGCGCAAATGTGGGCTTTATGCCCGCCGGTAATTATCTGGGTCAGGTGCTGGCCGGGCAGAGCTTCCGCTGGATCATCATTCCCATTGGAATGCTCATCGGTTACTTCATCGTCAAGGCCGAGCCGGCCGTCTATGTGCTGAACAAGCAGGTGGAAGAGGTGACCGACGGTGCCATTTCGGCCAAGGCCATGGGCATGGCACTCTCGGCAGGTGTTTCCATCTCGGTGGGCCTTGCCATGGTGCGGGTGCTCACCGGTATTTCCATCCTGTGGTTCCTCGTGCCGGGCTATGTGTTTGCCATCGGCATCTCCTTTGTGGTGCCAAAGCTCTTCACCGCCATTGCATTTGACGCGGGCGGTGTGGCTTCCGGCCCCATGACGGCTACCTTCCTGCTGCCGCTGGCACAGGGCGCCTGCGTGGCCGTGGGCGGCAATATCGTCACCGACGCTTTCGGCGTGGTGGCCATGGTGGCCATGACGCCGCTCATCACGGTGCAGCTGATGGGCCTTGTGGCACAGCTGCGCACCCGCAAGGCCCGGCGGCTGCAGCCTGCGGCCGTGGGTGAGGCCTTTGCCGGACTGCCGGACGATGATATCATTGAACTGTAAGGAGGGTGCGGTATGAGTACATTGTTTTTGCTGGTCACCATCACCGACCGCCGCTCCACCGATGCCTTTCTGCAGCTGTATGAGAGCCACGGCGTGAATGTGTGCCTGCGCACTGTGGGCAGCGGCACCGCCGTGCGTGAAACGCTGGCCACGCTGGGTCTGGAAAAGACCGAGAAGGCGGTGCTGCTGGCGGTGGTGACAGAGGATACATGGAAGGCCGTCCGGACAGACCTGCGCCGCAAAATGCGCATCGACGTGCCGGGCACCGGCATTGCATTCACGGTGCCGCTGAGCAGCATCGGCGGCAGAAGGGCGCTGATGTTCCTCACCCAGCACCAGCCGCTGACATTGAAGGAGGAGAGCACCTTGAAGGATACCCGTTACGAACTGCTGCTGGTGATCGCCAATCAGGGCCACACCGGCACCATTATGGATGCAGCCCGCGCCGCAGGTGCCGGCGGTGGCACGGTGATCCACGCCAAGGGTACCGGCATGGAAGGCGCAGCCCAGTTCCTTGGCATGGAGCTGGTGAACGAAAAGGAGCTGGTGCTCATCGTGGCCCGCACGCCGGAAAAGAACCGCATCATGAAAGCCATCATGGACGGTGCCGGGCCAAAGGCGGGTGCGATCGTGTTCTCGCTGCCGGTGACGGATACCGCCGGTCTGCGTCTGCTGGAGGACGAGGAACCGGTGCAGGAGACCTCTGCGCAGTAAACAACAAAATGTAATTTATTCCGGGATTATTCCGCATTTATGGGCGAAACGCTTGATAAATGCGGATTTTTTCGTTATCATAAAAGAAAGAAATTCAAGAACGAGGGACAAAAGATGATAAAGCTTTCATATGAGCAGCAGATCGCATTCAATTCGCTGTCCATCATCGTGGGCAATGCACTGTATGCGCTCACGGTGGTGCTGTTTCTTGTGCCGTCAGGCCTGATCACCGGCGGTGCCACCGGCATCGCACTGGGCATCAACCGTGCATTGGGACTGCCGGTGTCCGGTGTGCTGTTCGTCATCAACATGACCATGCTTACGGTGGGCTGGGTGCTGCTGGGGCGGCGCTTTGCCATCACCACCATTGCCAGCACCGTGCTCAGCCCCCTGTTTCTGGCTCTGTGGGAGCGGGTGTTCACAGGCTTTGTGCTCACCGATGATCTGGTGCTCAACACCATTTTTGCAGGCCTCGGCGTAGGCGTTTCGCTGGGCATCACCATCCGGGCAGGCGCATCCACCGGCGGCATGGACATCCCTCCGCTGGTGCTGAACAAATATTTCCACATCCCGGTGTCGGCCAGTATGCTGGTGTTCGATATGCTCATCCTCTGCCTGCAGGCGGCGTTCAGCCCGCTGCAGCAGTGTCTGTACGGCATCGTGATGGTGATCGTGTATACGGTGGTGCTGGACAAGGTGCTCATCTTCGGCACTACCCGCACCGAGGTAAAGATCATCAGCCAGCACGCCGATGATATCCGCGAAGCCATCTTCATCCAGCTGGACCGCGGCGTGACCGTGCTGCATGGCGAGGGAGGCTACAGCCACGAGCCGGAGCAGGTGCTGCTGAGCATCGTGAGCAACCGCCAGCTGCCGAAGCTGGAAAAGCTGGCCCATGCCATCGACCCCACCTGCTTTATGATCGTGAGCCATGTGACCGAGGTGAGCGGGCGCGGCTTCTCGCTGGAAAAGAACTATCAGGCGTGACGGGGAGGGCTTTAAGGAAAGCGGATTTTCCGCAAGGCTCTTGCAAAACAGGCATGGTTTGGGGTATAGTATAGAAAGACGGTAGGTTTTACCGCAAAAGACCCCCCATACAGAAAGGAAAACCATCATGTTTGATATTTTCAATATGCTCAAGAAGGAAGAACACAAGGACGCAAAGCAGGTGACCCGCGAGACCATCATCGGCGATATCCTGGATATGGACCAGACCACCGCTCCCTACTTCATGGAGATCGGCATGCACTGTCTGGGCTGCCCTGCATCCCGCGGCGAGAGCATCGAGGAGGCCTGTGCTGTCCACGGCGTGGACTGCGATGAGCTGATCGAAAAGCTGAACGAGCATCTGGCCGCAAAGAAGGCATAAATTGCTGCCCACACTGGATGCGCGTCTGGCTGCCGCCGCAGAGCTTGTGCGGCCGGGAGAGCCGGTGGCGGACATCGGCTGCGACCACGGCAAGCTGACGGCGGTGCTGGCGGCTTCGGGAAAATACCCGAAGGTGATTGGTGCCGACCTGCGGCCCGGCCCGCTGGCAAAGGCAGAGCAGACGCTGGAACATGCAGGCTGTAAAGACCGCGCTGAGCTTCGGCTTGGCGACGGTCTTTCTGTGCTTACGGAGAACGAAGTAGGCAGCATCGTGCTGGCGGGCGTTTCCGCCCAGACCACTTGGGAAATTTTAGAGAAAGCCCCGTGGGTGTTCACCGTGGGAGGGCCGCGGATCATCATGATCCCGGCCACCCGCCACGACGCGCTGCGCCGCTGGTTGTGGGAGCATGGCTTCTCCTTTGCAGCCGACCGCCCGGTGCAGGCGGCGGGCCGCTGGTACGCGGTGATGGCGGCGGAGTACACCGGCAGGGTGTATGCGCCCACCTTTGCCGAGTGCCTGTTTGGCAGTACGGGAGAGTGGCCTGGGGGAAAAGGCTACGCCGACTGGCAGAAGGCAAAGCTGCCCCGGATGCGCCTTGGCGTGCCGGATGGCAGCGAACTGGCGCAGGAAATCGATAGTTTATTAGCTGGCTTGCCCTCTCAGGCCGCTTCGCGTCCAGCTCTCCCAAAGGGAGAGCCTTTGGCAAAATGATGAACGCTGCATGGAATGCCAAGGCCTCTCACCATGGGAGAGGTGGCATTGCGTAAGCAATGACGGAGAGGGCGAGGATGGTGAAGATATGATAACAGTTAATCAGATATACGAAGCAATGCAGGCCATCGCGCCGCTGGAGCTGGCGGAACACTGGGATAATCCCGGCCTGCTGGTGGACTGCGGCGGGCAGATGCACCGGGTGCTGGCAGCACTGGACATCACCCCCGAAGTGGTGGCCGAAGCCGCCGCAAAGCAGTGTGAGATGATCGTGTCCCACCACCCGGTCATTTTTGATCCACTCAAAAAGATCGGCCCGCAGGATGTGCCGTTCCAGCTGGTGCAGGCGGGCATTTCTGCCATCTGTATGCACACTAATCTGGATGCTGCCGAGGGCGGCGTGAACGAAGTGCTGGCAGGCATCTTTGGCATGAAGAATATGGAAACCTTTGCCGAGGGCTGCGGCCGCGTGGGAGCCATTGAAGAAATCGCGGTTCCAAAGCTTGCCCGCAAGGCACAGCAGGAGCTTGCTGCGCGCTGCAACCAGCCGAAGAACGGCCCGGCGGTGCAGGTGAAGTTTGTGGATGCGGGGAAGCCGGTCAAGCGCTTGGCGGTCATCAGCGGTGCGGGCGGAAGCCTGTTTGCAGATGCCATTGCTATGGGCGCGGACTGCCTGCTGACCGGTGAAGCCAACCACCACCACGCCATCGATGCCAAGCGGCTGGGCCTTTCGCTCATTGCGGCGGGCCACTATGCCACCGAATTTCCGGTGACTGCCGCCGTGGCTGCAAAGCTGCGCGCCGCCCTGCCGGAGCTGGAAGTGCTGGTGAGCACTGAAAACCGGGATCCGTATACGTATTTATAAAGAAAGCTGCAATAAGGTGAACGGCCTCGCCCTCTCAGTCTCGCATCTGCTCGACAGCTCTCCCAAGGGGAGAGCCCTTGGCAAAACCATGAACCTTGCGTAGACTGCCAAAGCCTCTCACTTTGGGAGAGGTGGCACGGCGTTAGCCGTGACGGAGAGGGCGAGGCCGCTTAAAATAAAAGAATTTCCATTCCAAATCATAAACGAGGTAAACACTATGGCATTGGATGCCGCGACACTGGCCCTTACGGCAGCAGAGCTCAAAGCAACGCTGACCGACGCCAAGATCGCAAAACTATTTGAACCCACCCGCGATGAGCTGGTGCTCACCCTGCGCACCCGCACGGATACCTATGCGCTGCTGCTTTCGGCCCGCAGCGGTTCCGCCCGCGTGTGCCTGACCGAAGAAAGCTTTGAAAACCCGGAAACGCCGCCCTCCTTCTGTATGCTGATGCGCAAGCATCTCACCGGCGGCAGGCTGCTGGACGTGCACATGGAGCCGGGCGACCGCATTGTCTACTTTGATTTTCAGTGCACCAACGAGATGGGCGACCTTGTGCGCAACACCCTGTGTGCCGAGCTGATGGGCCGCTACTCCAATCTGGTTCTGGTGCAGAACGGCAAGATCATTGACGCACTCAAGCGCGTGGATTTTGAGGACAGCGATGTGCGCCAGCTGCTGCCGGGCCTGCCCTATACCACGCCGCCCAAGCCTGCAAGACCGGACTTCCTGCTGGTGAGCAGTGCGTCCATCGTGGCAGCAGCCTGCCAGAGAGATCTGCCGGTGGCAGATGCCCTCAACAAGACCGTGGCCGGTGTTGGCCCGGTGGTCTGCCGCGAAGCTGCATGGCGTGCCTTTGACGGCGAACATCTGCCCGCCAATGAGCTGACCGAGGAACAGAAGCGCAAGCTTATGGCCGCCATCGACGAGCTGAAGGAAGAGCACGCAACCGGCGGTACGCCCTGCAGCGTCACCGACCCCAGCGGAAAGCCCATCGAGTATACCTTCTTCCGCCCGCAGCAGTACGGCGAAAAATATATAATAAAGGAGTGGCCCTCCTTCAACGCCATGCTGGAGGGCTACTACGCTGAGAAGGACCGCGCGGAACGCCTGCGCACCAAAAGCAAGGAGCTGCACAAGGCGGTGCACAATATGTACGAGCGCGCCGTGCGCAAGCAGGCCGCCCGTCAGGAAGAGCTTGCTGCCAGCGGCAAGAGCGAAAAGCTGCGTCTGTACGGTGAGCTGCTCTCGGCAAACCTCTATCTGGCCCAGAAGGGCATGAAGAGCATCACCGTGCCCAACTGGTACGACGAGGGCAAAGAGGTGACCATCCCGCTGGACCTGCGGTTCACACCCAGCCAGAACGCCCAGAACTTCTTCAAGAACTATAAAAAGAAGCAGACCGCCGCCCGGATGCTGGTGGATCTGCTGGCAGAGGGTGAAGAGGAGATCGCCTATCTGGAAACGGTGCTCTACGAGGTGGAGTCGGCTTCCGGTGAGGCGGCCCTCAACGAGATCCGGGCAGAGCTGAAGAGTCAGGGCTACCTGAAATACTACAAGCAGCGGGATAAGCGCCAGAAGCCTGCAGATTTCCTGCGGTTCACTTCCACCGATGGCTTTGAGATACTGGTAGGCCGCAACAACGCCCAGAACGACAAGCTCACCCTCCACACCGCCCGGGGCAAAGACCTGTGGTTCCATGTGCAGAAGGCCCCCGGCAGCCACGTTGTGGTCATGAGCCGGGGCGAGGAGATCCCGGACACCACCAGGCAGGAGGCCGCGGAGCTGGCAGTCATCTACTCCAGCACCTACAAGGCGGGCACCGGTGCCAAGGTGGCGGTGGACACCACCGAGGTGAAAAACATCTGGAAAGCCAGCGGTGCCAAGCCCGGCATGGTGCTGTACGAGGTGTACACCACGGTCTACATCACACCCCGGGATGGGCTGGAGGAGCAGCTGAAGAAAAAGTAAAAACGAACTCCTTCAGGCGCTTACGCGCCAGCTCCCTCACGGAGGGAGCCCTTGGCAGTACGGAAAAGTTTCCCTCTTTGCCAAGGGCTCTCCCTTTGGGAGAGCTGGCAAAGCCGACAGGCTTTGACTGAGAGGGCGAGGACGGTAGTGCTCCGGCCCTGCTTTTTATTATATATGTATAAAAGCGGCAGAACAGCCCATACTAAGCACTGCGCAGCGGGCGCGGCGGAGTTTTCCAGCCGCAAAATGGAAACGGATTGTGCATCTTGCACAGAAAATGCGCTTTTTGATAAAACAGAGAAAATAAAAAAGAAAATTCGTTCTTTTTTCTAAAAAACACTTGCCAAATGCACGAAGGTGTGATAGAATAACTCTCGGCTGCAAAGGGCTTGTGCGATACAAGTCGTGCAGGCCAGCGATATGCGTAGATGCGGGAGGTTGTCATCCGGCGATAGCTGCGATGGGTTATTTCCGCGGAGTATGTCCGATCTTAGAACCGGGCGAAAGAATTACTGACAGCGATGGAATACGTTCCCTCGGCAGAGAAGTTACTCCTCTGCGAAACGGGCGGAACCAATGTTCGGATTTGATTTGCTAATATGTTTCCGGGAGAACTGCCATGCGGTTCACCGGTTTTTATAGTGCCAAATCGAGGAACACCCGGAACTGTGTAGAGCAATTTATCGGCTCGCCTAGGGCAAAATCAATTTTTTCAGGAGGCGTAAGCAATGGCAGTCAAAGAGAAAATCAGAATCCGTCTGCAGAGCTATGATGCTCAGCTGATCGATGCCGCAGCAGAGAAGATCGTGGAGACCGCAAAGCACACCGGTGCACGCGTGTCCGGCCCCATCCCCCTGCCCACCGATCGTGAGATCGTTACCGTTCTGCGCGCTACCCACAAGTACAAGGATAGCCGCGAGCAGTTCGAGAGCCGCACTCATAAGCGTCTGATCGACATTCTGAAGCCGTCCAACAAGACGGTCGAGGCTCTGATGAGCCTCCAGCTCCCCGCTGGCGTGGACATCGAGATCAAGCTGTAAAAGACATTCGATCAAATTCGATGCCCTCGTTTCCCGAGGGGTCATGTTGGCAGTGACGTGCGCTGCCAACCAATAACCTTTACAGGAGGAAAAGAAAATGGTTAAAGGCATTATCGGCAAGAAAGTCGGTATGACCCAGCTGTTCGACGCGAACGGCAAGGTCGTTCCCGTCACCGTCATCGAGGCTGGTCCCTGCACCGTCGTGCAGAAGAAGACCGTCGAGAGCGATGGCTACCAGGCTGTTCAGCTGGGCTTCGGCGAGGTTTCCGCCAAGAAGGTCAACAAGGCAGCTGCAGGCCACTTCAAGAAGGCAAACGTTGCCCCCAAGAAGACCCTGCGCGAGTTCCGTCTGGAAGATGTTTCCGCAATGAACGTTGGCGACGTGCTGAAGGCTGATGTCTTCGCAGAGGGCGACAAGGTGGACGTTGTGGGCGTTTCCAAGGGCAAGGGCTACCAGGGCGTTATCAAGCGCTACGGTCAGCACCGTCTGCGTGAGAGCCACGGCACCGGTCCTGTTGCTCGTCATGCAGGTTCTAACGGTTCCACTTCTACCCCTGCTCGCGTGTTCCCCGGCAAGCGCCTGCCCGGCCACATGGGCTTTGTGCGCGTCACCGTGCAGAACCTGACTGTTGTCAAGGTTGACACCGAGAACAATCTGATCGCTGTCAAGGGTGCGGTCCCCGGTTCCAAGGGCACCATCATCACTCTGGCCAACAGCGTGAAGGCGTAAGGAGGAAAGCTACAATGGCAAAGTTTAACGTAGTCGATATGAACGGTCAGCATGTTAGCGAGATCGAGCTTTCCGACGCCGTGTTCGGTATCACCCCGAACGAGAAGGCTGTCCACATTGCTGTGGTGAACTTCCTGGCCAACCAGCGTCAGGGCACCCAGAACACCAAGATCCGCATGGAAGTTTCCGGCGGCGGCAAGAAGCCCTGGCGTCAGAAGGGCACCGGCCACGCTCGTCAGGGTTCCATCCGTGCACCGCAGTGGACTCACGGCGGCGTCGCTCTGGGCCCCAAGCCCCGCAGCTACAACTACCACATCAACAACAAGGTCAAGCGCCTGGCTCTGCTGAGCGTCCTGTCCGACAAGGCTGCCAATGGCAACATGGTCGTTGTTGACAAGTTCGCTTGCGATGAGTACAAGACCAAGACCGTGGTTGCAATGCTGAACGCTGTTGGCGCCGGCAAGAAGAACCTGCTGGTCAACGAGACTGTCGATGCAAAGTTCGTCAAGAGCGCTGGCAACATTGCCGGTGTGAAGACCACCTTCGCAGGCAGCGTGAACACCTACGATGTGCTGAACGCCGACAAGCTGATCATCAGCGTCGACGCAGCTAAGAAGCTCGAGGAGGTGCTTGGCTAATGAAAACCGCACATGATATCATCCTGAAGCCGGTCATTACCGAGAACTCCATGGCTGGCATCGCTGACAAGAAGTACACCTTCAAGGTCGCTACCGATGCTACCAAGGTCGAGATCGCTCAGGCCGTTGAGGTCCTGTTCCCGGGCGCTAAGGTCGCAAAGGTCAACACCATTTCTGTGCGCGGCCGTTTCCGCCGCCAGGGTATGCACGCCGGTTACACCGCTGCATCCAAGAAGGCTATCGTGACCCTGACCAAGGACTCCAAGGAGATCGAGTTCTTCAACAGCATGGTCTAAGCCGAACCCGCCGAGGGTTCCTCTATGGGGATATGACCCCGATAATAATTCATAAGATAAACAAAGGAGAATAGCACTATGGCTATCAAGAAGTATGGCCCCACTACTCCGGGCCGCCGCGGCATGACCGTCACGGATTACAGCGTCCTGTCTAAGGTCGCTCCCGAGCGCAGCCTGCTGGAGCCCATGAAGAAGCACAGCGGCCGCAACAACACCGGTCGCATCACCGTCCGTCATCAGGGCGGCGGCAACCGCACCAAGTATCGTGTCATCGACTTCAAGCGTCAGAAGACCGATATGCCCGCTACCGTCAAGACTCTCGAGTACGATCCGAACCGCAGCGCATTCATCGCTCTGGTCGAGTACACCGATGGCGTCAAGAGCTACATCATTGCTCCCGATGGCCTGAAGGTGGGCGATGTGGTCGTCAGCAGCAAGTCTGCCGATATCAAGCCCGGCAACTGCCTGCCCTTCGAGAACATCCCCGTCGGTACCATCATCCATAACATCGAGCTGTATCCCGGCCGCGGCGCTCAGCTGGTTCGTTCCGCTGGCAACATGGCTCAGCTGATGGCTAAGGAGAATGGCTACGCTCTGGTTCGTCTGCCCTCTGGTGAGATGCGCAACGTGCCCGTGAACTGCACCGCAGTCATCGGTCAGGTTTCCAACATCGACCACGAGAACGTCAACCTGGGCAAGGCTGGCCGCAAGCGCCACATGGGCGTTCGTCCTGGCAGCCGTGGTACCGTCATGAACCCCTGCGACCATCCCCACGGTGGTGGCGAGGGCCGCGCACCTGTTGGTCACTCCGGTCCTATGACTCCCTGGGGCAAGCCCGCTCTGGGTCTCAAGACTCGCAAGCATCATAAGCGCTCCGATAAGCTGATCGTGAAGCGTGCAGGTAAGTAAGAGAGGAGTTTAAGACAATGGGTAGAAGCATTAAAAAAGGACCTTTCGTCCAGGCTGCTCTTATGAAGCACGTTGAAGCGATGAACGCTTCCGGCAAGAAGCAGGTCATCAAGACCTGGAGCCGCGCCTCCACGATCTTCCCCGAATTCGTTGGTCACACCTTTGCCGTCCACGACGGCCGCAAGCATGTGCCTGTGTATGTGACTGAGGACATGGTTGGCCACAAGCTGGGTGAGTTCGTTCCCACCCGTACCTTCAAGGGCCACACTGGTAATTCTAAGTAATAGAGGGAGGAACACAACATGGAAGCTCGGGCAATTCTTCGTTATGCCCGCATTAGTCCTCGTAAGGTGTCTATCGTTATGGACCTGATCCGTAACAAGCCCCTGGACGAAGCGCTGGCAATCCTGCAGTACACCCCGAAGGCAGCTTGTGAGCCCCTTCTGAAGCTGGTGAAGTCTGCAGCCGCTAATGCGGAAAACAACTTCAATATGGACAAGAACAACCTCTACGTCGCCGAGTGCTACGTCTGCCCCGGCCCGACGCTGAAGCGCATGATGCCTCGTGCACAGGGCCGCGGCTACCGCATCCTGAAGCGCACCAGCCACATGACCGTTGTTCTGAAAGAGAAAGAGTAAGGAGGGAAAACAATGGGCCAGAAAGTAAATCCGCACGGCATTCGTGTCGGCGTTATTAAAGACTGGGACAGCCGCTGGTTTGCCTCCAAGAAGGATTTCAGCGATAACCTCGTCGAGGACCACAAGATCCGCACTGAGCTGAAGGCTCAGCTGAAGGATGCTGGTGTGCCCAAGATCGAGATCGAGCGTACTGTGGACCCGTCCACTTCCGCTCCTCGCGTAACTGTCAACATCTACTGCGCTAAGCCCGGCATGGTCATCGGCAAGGGCGGCGAAGAGCGCGTTGCTCTGCAGAACAAGCTGACCAAAGAGTATGGCAAGACTGTCATCGTCAACGTCATCGAGGTCAAGAGCGCTGCTACCAACGCTCAGCTGGTCGCTGAGGATATCGCTCGTCAGCTGGAGAACCGCGTGACCTTCCGCCGTGCCATGAAGCAGTGCATGCGCAATGCCATGAGCCCCCGCGATCGCGCAACCGTTCCCGCAAAGGGCATCAAGGCAATGTGCTCCGGCCGTCTGGGCGGCGCTGATATCGCTCGTACCGAGAGCTATCACGAGGGCACCATCCCCCTGCAGACCCTGCGTGCTGACATTGACTACGGCTTTGCAGAGGCTGCTACCACCTACGGCCGCATCGGTGTCAAGGTGTGGGTCTACAAGGGCGAAGTCCTGAAGAGCGCTAAGACCGCTCAGAAGAAGGAAGGAGGCAACAAGTAATGTTACTGCCTAAGCGTGTTAAGTATCGCCGCGTCCAGCGCGGCCGCATGACCGGTAAGGCTACCCGCGGCAACGTGGTGTGCCAGGGCCAGTACGGCCTTGTTGCTCTGGAGCCGGCATGGATCTCTTCCACCCAGATCGAGGCTGCTCGTGTTGCCATGACTCGTTACATCAAGCGTGGCGGCAAGGTGTGGATCAAGATCTTCCCCGATAAGCCCGTAACTGAAAAGCCCGCTGAGACCCGCATGGGTTCCGGTAAAGGCTCTCCCGAATACTGGGTCGCTGTTGTGAAGCCCGGCCGCGTTCTGTTCGAGCTGGCAGATGTCGATGAGACCACTGCCCGTGAGGCTCTGCGTCTGGCTATGCACAAGCTGCCCATCAAGTGCAAATTTGTTGTCCGTGAGGACTCCGTGAAGGAGGATGGCACCAATGAAGGCTAATGAACTCCGCGAAATGCAGACCGCAGAGCTGACCAGCAAGCTGGCAGACCTGAAGGCCGAGCTGTTTAACCTGCGCTTCCAGCATGCCATCAACCAGCTGGAGAACCCCGGCCGCATCGAAGCAGTCAAGAAGGACATCGCCCGCGTGATGACCGTTCTGGCTGAGAAGCAGTAAGGAGGTTAAACGATGGAAGAACGTAATCTGAGAAAGACCCGCGTCGGCGTCGTCGTGTCCGACAAGATGGATAAGACCATCGTGGTTGCCGTTAAGGATAGCGTGCAGCACCCCCTGTACAAGAAGATCCTGAAGCGTACCGCCAAGTTCAAGGCTCGTGATGAGCAGAACGAGTGCGGCATCGGTGACCGTGTTGAGATCATGGAGTGCCGCCCCCTGTCCAAGGATGTGCGCTGGCGCCTGGTCCGTATCGTTGAGAAGGCAAAGTAATTTGCCCGCTGCTTTGAACAGTTTGAAAGGAGATATCTGATATGGTTCAGATGCAAACTTATCTCAAAGTTGCCGACAACACCGGTGCCAAGGAGCTGATGTGCTTCCGCGTGCTGGGCGGCACCCGCAAGAGATACGCAAACATTGGTGACGTTGTGGTCTGCTCTGTCAAGAAGGCAGCCCCCGGCGGCTCCGTTAAGAAGGGCGACGTTGTGAAGGCTGTCATCGTGCGCAGCAAGCATGGCGTGCGCCGCGACGACGGCTCCTACATCCGTTTCGATGAGAACGCCGCCGTTATCGTTATGGCCGACAAGAGCCCCAAGGGTACCCGTATCTTTGGACCCGTTGCTCGCGAGCTGCGTGATGCCGGCTACACCAAGATCCTGAGCCTGGCTCCGGAATCGCTGTAAGGAGGTTTTAAAAATGAATAATCTTCATGTTAAAACCGGCGACAACGTTATGATCATCAGCGGCAAGGACAAGGGCCACACTGGTAAGGTCCTGCAGGTCAGCCCCTCTGAGAACAAGGTCATCGTTGAGGGCCAGAACATGGTTACCAAGCACGTCAAGCCTCGTCGTCAGGGCGAGCAGGGCGGCATCGTCAAGGCTGAGGGTGCTATGTACGCATCCAAGGTCATGCCCATCTGCCCCAAGTGCGGCAAGGCCGTGCGTGTGGGCCACGTCGAGAAGGACGGCAAGATGGTTCGCGTCTGCAAGAAGTGCGGCGCTGAGCTGTAAGAAAGGAGTAAGGAACAATGGCTCGTTTGAAAGAACAGTATGTCAATGAAATTGCTCCTGCTCTGAACTCCAAGTTCGGTTACAAGAGCGTTATGCAGATCCCCAAGCTGGACAAGGTCGTCATCAACGTTGCCTGCGGCGAAGCCAAGGACAACGAGAAGATCCTGGAAGCTGTTATGAAGGATCTGGGCCAGATCACTGGCCAGAAGGCAGTCGTCTGCCGTGCCAAGAAGAGCGTTGCTAACTTCAAGCTGCGCCAGGGCACTCCCATCGGCTGCAAGGTCACCCTGCGCGGTGAGCGTATGTATGAGTTCGTCGATCGCTTCTTCAACATCGCACTGCCCCGTGTCCGCGACTTCCGCGGCATCAACGGCAACGGTTTTGATGGCCGCGGCAACTTTGCATGCGGCATCAAGGAGCAGATCATCTTCCCCGAGATCGACTTCGAGAAGGTCGATGCAGTCCGCGGCATGGATGTCTGCTTTGTCACCACTGCCAAGACTGACGAAGAGGGCAAGGAGCTGCTGAAGGCTCTGGGCGCTCCGTTCGCAGAGAACAACTAAGGGAGGAGATTTCTACAATGGCTAAACTGTCTATGAAGCTGAAGCAGTCTCGTCCTGCTAAGTTCTCTACCCGTGCATACACCCGCTGCCGCATCTGCGGCCGTCCCCACTCCGTGCTGCGCAAGTACGGCGTGTGCCGTGTGTGCTTCCGTGAGCTGGCCTACAAGGGCGAGATCCCGGGCGTGAAGAAGGCTTCCTGGTAATCAAGCCAGAGGGCCGGATAATTTGTCGGATATCCGCCCCGGGGCAACGATGTTTCGGGGCGGTATCATTATAAAACAAACGAGAGCTAATCTAAGGAGGTTAGTGGCAAATGCAGATTACTGATCCTATCGCGGACCTGCTGACTCGCATCCGCAACGCTAGCACTGCCAAACACCCTTCTGTGGAGATCCCCGCTTCCAACATGAAGAAGGCTATCTGCCAGATTCTGGTTGACGAGGGCTACATCAAGGGCATGCAGGTCAAGAACGACACCGTTCAGGGCACCATCGTTGTCACCCTGAAGTATCAGGCTAACGGCGAGCCCGTTATCGCTGGTCTGCGCCGCGTGTCCAAGCCCGGCCTGCGCATCTACACCAACTGCGAGGATATGCCCAAGGTCATGAAGGGCCTGGGCACCGCAATCATTTCCACCTCTAAGGGCATCATGACTGATAAGGCTGCACGTGCTGCACACGTCGGCGGCGAAGTCCTGGCCTACGTGTGGTAAGAAAGGGGTAAAAGACAATGTCGAGAATTGGAAGAAAACCCATCGTCATTCCTGCCGGCGTTACTGTCACTGTCGATGAGGCAGCACATCACGTCGCCGTCAAGGGCCCCAAGGGCAGCCTGAATTCCAACTATCATCCCCTGATGACCGTCAAGGTCGAGGGCAATGAAGTTCTGGTTACCCGCCCCAATGACGAACCCCAGGCCCGCAGCCTGCACGGCCTGACCCGTACCAACATCGCCAACATGGTGAACGGTGTTGTGAACGGCTACGAGAAGAAGCTGGAGATCGTGGGTGTCGGCCTGCGCTGCCAGAAGCAGGGCTCCAACCTGGTCATGAACCTGGGCTTCTCTCATCAGGTGAACATTCCTGATACTGAGGACTGCACCATCGTGTGGCAGGATCCCAACCACTTCACCGTTACCGGTATTGACAAGCAGAAGGTCGGCCAGTATGCTGCCGAGATCCGCGCCAAGAAGCCGCCCGAGCCTTACAAGGGCAAGGGCATCCGCTACGAGGGCGAGGTTGTCAAGCACAAAGAAGGCAAGGCCGGCAAGGGCAAGAAATAAGGTAAGGAGTGAAAGACAATGGTTAAGCAGATCGACAAGAACGAAGCTCGTCTTCGTCGTCATCGCCGCGTTCGTAACAAGATCAGCGGCACCGCAGCACGTCCTCGCCTGGATGTTTTCCGCTCCGCCAAGCACATTTACGCTCAGATCATCGATGATGAGCAGGGCGTGACTCTGGTGTCGGCTTCTACTATGGACAAGGACTTCAACGGCAACGGCGGCAACGTCGAGGCCGCTGCTGAGATCGGCAAGAAGATCGCAGCAAAGGCTCTGGAAAAGGGCATCACCGAGGTCGTGTTCGACCGTGGTGGCTACGTTTATCATGGCCGTGTTAAGGCCCTGGCTGATGGCGCCCGTGAGGGCGGCCTGAAGCTGTAATGAGAGGAGGAAACACATTATGGCTATGAGAAACCGTGAAGACGACGGCATGATCACCAAGGTTGTCTCCATCAACCGCGTTTCCAAGACTGTCAAGGGCGGCCGCATCATGAAGTTTGCCGCTCTGGTTGTCGTGGGCGACGGCAAGGGCACCATCGGTTACGGCATCGGCAAGTCCGGCGAAGTGCCTGAGGCAATCCGCAAGGGCGAAGCTGCTGCTAAGAAGAACATGCACAAGGTTGCCCTGAAGGGCACCACCATCCCCCACGAGATCGTCGGCAAGTACGGCGCAGGCGCCGTTCTGCTCAAGCCGGCTGCACCTGGTACCGGTATGATCGCCGGCGGCCCTGTGCGTGCCGTCATTGAGGCTGCTGGCATCAAGGACATCCGTGCGAAGTCTATGCGTTCCAACAACCCCATCAACGTTGTTTCTGCTACCTTCGCAGGTCTGTGCGGCCTGGTCAGCGCTGAGTCTGTCGCTGAGAAGCGCGGCAAGACCGTGAAAGAAATTCTGGGTTAAGGAGGTAACAAACCATGGCAGATAAGATGCTCAAGATCGAGCTGAAGAAGAGCCTGATTGGCCGCGGCGCTAAGCAGATCGCTACCGCTGAGGCTCTGGGCCTGAAGAAGCCGGGCGACGTTACCGTTCAGCCTGACAATGCCGCTACGCAGGGCAAGATCGCAAAGATCGGCTTTATGCTCAGCGTCACCGAAGCCTAATAGCAGGGGGTATACGCATAATGAAACTTCATGAATTGCACGCGATTCCCGGCGCAAACAAGGCTGTGACCCGTAAGGGCCGCGGCATTGGCTCCGGCAATGGCAAGACTGCCGGCTTCGGCAGCAAGGGCCAGAAGGCCCGCTCCGGCGTGAAGCACGCTGGTTTCGAGGGCGGCCAGATGCCTCTGGCACGCCGCCTGCCCAAGGTTGGCTTTAACAACATCTTTGCTACCCAGTACGCCATCGTCAACGTGGCTGATCTGGAAGCTGCTTTCAATGCCGGCGATGTCGTCGATACCGAGGCTCTGAAGGCAAAGGGTCTGGTCAAGAAGACCCTGGACGGCGTTAAGGTTCTGGGCAACGGCGAGCTGACCAAGGCTCTGACCGTGAAGGCCGCAGCCTATTCCGCTTCTGCCAAAGAGAAAATCGAGAAGGCAGGCGGAAAGGCTGAGGTGATGTAAGGTGTTCCAGACATTCCGTAACGCATGGAAGATCCCCGAGCTTAAAAATCGTCTCCTGTTCACGCTGGCGATCCTCGTGGTGTACCGTCTGGGCTGTGCCATTCCCGTTCCGTTCGTTTCCGGCTCTGCGCTGACGCAGATGTTCGCAAACGGCGACATGCTCTCCTATCTGAACATGATGAGCGGTGGTGCTCTGGCCCGTTGCACGCTCTTCGCGTTAGGTGTGACACCCTATATCAACGCCTCCATTATTGTGCAGCTGCTCACCGTGGCAATTCCTGCGCTGGAAAATCTGGCAAAGGAAGCCGACGGCCAGCAGAAGCTGCAGCAGATCAACCGGTACGCAGGTGCTGTGGTCGCTCTGATCATGAGCATCGGCTACTACTTCGTGATCCGCAATATGGGCGCACTGAAGTACGTTTCCGGCGGTGCCGGCATCTTTGCCGCCATCGTCATCATCGCAACCTTTGTGGCTGGCGCACAGCTGATCACATGGTGCGGTGAGCAGATCGATGACAAGGGCATCGGCAACGGTGTCTCGCTCATCATCTTTGCTTCGATCGTCTCCAACTGGTCTTCGCTGTACACCTCTGTCAAGGGTCTGCTGACTCAGGCAGCGTCCGGCAAGCCCCAGTACTACTTCTTCCTGCCGCTGCTGATCGTGCTGGCACTGGTGGCTGTGGTCTTCGTGGTCGTCATGACCAACGCAGAGCGCCGCATCACCATTCAGTACGCAAAGCGCGTGGTAGGCCGCAAGCAGATGGGCGGTCAGAACAGCTATCTGCCCCTGAAGCTGAACATGAGCGGCGTTATGCCCATCATCTTCGCTTCGGCTCTGGTGTCCATCCCGGGCACCATCGGCAGCTTCCTGCAGATCGACCAGCAGGCACACCCGGTGTGGTATGCATTCTTCCACACCTTCAACTACACCTCCTGGCTGTACGTTGTGATCTACCTGCTGCTGATCCTGGCATTCAACTACTTCTATGTGGCCATCCAGTACAACCCCGTTGAGATCGCCAACAATCTGCGCCGCAACAACGGCTCGATCCCCGGCTTCCGTCCCGGCAAGCCGACCAGCGATTTCATCACCCGCACCCTGAACAAGATCACCCTCATCGGTGCCATCTTCCTGGCTGCGGTGGCTGTGCTGCCGATCATTCTGGGCAACCTGACCGGTATGAGCATCCAGCTGGGCGGTACCAGCCTGCTGATCGTGGTTGGTGTGGCACTTGATACCACCCGCAGCCTCGACAGCTTCATGACGATGCGCAACCACAAGGGCTTCCTTGGTTGATCCACAATAATTAAGATGTGAGAAAGCACTGGAAAGGAGAGTACGCTCGAACTTTTCAGTGCTTTTTTACTTTTTTGGAGTTTACATCCTCTAGCAAAGGAAAGGAATGATCCTATGAATCTGATCCTGTTGGGCGCACCTGGTGCTGGTAAGGGCACTCAGGCCGAGATCATCTGCGCCAAGCTGAACATCCCCTCCATCAGCACCGGCAACATTCTGCGCGCTGCTGTCAAGGAAGGCACCGAGATGGGCCTGAAGGCAAAGAGCTTTATGGACGCTGGCGCTCTGGTGCCCGATGAGGTCATCATCGGCATCCTGAAAGAGCGTCTGGCTCAGCCGGACTGCGCAAACGGCTTTATCCTGGACGGTGTGCCCCGCACCATCGCTCAGGCCGAGGCCATCGAGACCATGGGCATCCGCATTGACAAGGTGCTGGAGCTGCAGGTCGAGGACAATGTGATCGTTGACCGCATGAGCGGCCGCCGCGTCTGCGAGAAGTGCGGCGCAAGCTACCACATCGTCAACAAGAAGAGCAAGGTCGAGGGTGTGTGCGACCTGTGCGGCGGCAAGACCGTCATCCGCAAGGACGACCAGCCTGCCACCGTGCTGGATCGTCTGAAAGCATATCATGAGCAGACCGAGCCGCTGGTGGAGTTCTACCGTACCCGCGGCAAGCTGGCAGAGATCAAGTTCTGCCCCTCCATCGAGGAGACCACGGCTGAAGTCATGAAGGCTTTGGAGGCATAATCGTGATTCAGATCAAAAATGCGAAAGAGCTGGACGGCATGCGCAAGGCAAATGCCCTGAGCGCAGCTGCCCTGAAGTACGGCGGTGAGCATATCGAAGCAGGTATGACCACATGGGAATTGGATAAGCTGATCTACGACTTCATCGTGAAGCACGGCGGAACCCCCAATTTCAAGGGTCTGTATGGCTTTCCGGGTACGGCCTGCATCAGCCTGAATGATACCGTTATCCACGGTATCCCTTCGCATGACATCGTCATTCGCCCCGGTGATATCGTCAGCATCGACACCGGCGCAAAGATCGACGGCTTCAATGGCGACAATGCCTGCACCTATGCGGTGGGTAAGGTCGATCTGGAAGCACAGCGCCTGCTGGACGTGACCAAGGCTGCTCTTTATAAAGGTATCGAGCAGGCTGTGGCCGGCAACCGCATCGGCGACATTGGCTATGCTGTGCAGAGCTACTGCGAGGATGCCGGTTTCTCGGTCGTCCGCGAGTTCGTGGGCCACGGCACCGGCCGTGAGCTGCACGAGGACCCGGAAGTGCCCAACTACGGCCATCAGGGCCGCGGCCCGCGCCTTGTGCCCGGCATGACCATTGCCATTGAGCCCATGATCTGCCAGTACGACTGCAAGATCACCCAGTCCAAGGACGGCTGGACCGTCAAGACCAAGGACGGTGGTCTGGCTGCGCACTTTGAGCACTCCAATGCGATCCTGAAGGATCACACTGAGATCATGACCCGCTTCTGGGATGACCCGGATTTTGACCCGGAAAAGTTCAGCCTGAAGTAAGCTGATCCCTGAAATATGAGAAGCGCCGCCTGTGAAGAGCAGAAATGCTCCGCCGCAGGCGGCGTTTTTGCAGGGACAGACCTGCTGTTTGTGCAATTATGACAACTTTTGGTGAAAAAGTTTCATCTTTGCGGTGGAGAAAAACCAAGACCGGGGAGAGAAAGGGCAGCTTTTGAATTTCGAGAATTTTTTATCGGAAATACGGAAAAAACCTCTTGCAAATTGACAACAAAAGGTGTATAATCTATAAATGGCTGTGGAAGCCAGATACTTCCTCGGCGGACAGGGATTTTCTGCCCGTTTTGCGGATTTTGTGCCGCGAAAGATGAAGTATGTGGCGATCATCGCCGCCTGTCCGTCTGTGGACCGGCACTGGAACTGGAGAACACTGAAGCGGCAAGCTGCGGTCAAACGGGCGCAGGCACGTGAAAACCGCGGCGCTTTCAGGGTTCCAAGGCAAAGGCACCGGTTCAGGTTCAACGACAAACTGAGCAGATCCAATGAGGAGGCAAATAGCTTGTCTAAGGAAGACGTTATCGAGATCGAAGGCATTGTGCGTGAAGCCATGCCCAACGCCATCTTTAAGGTGGAAATGTTGAGCGAGGATAAGAACACCGGGAAGCTCACTCCCAGCGGTCACATCCTCTTAGCGCACATCTCCGGCAAGCTGCGGACCAATTTCATCCGTATCCTGCCCGGGGACAAGGTTACCGTGGAAATGTCGCCCTATGATCTTTCTAAGGGCCGCATCACCTGGCGCTCCAAATAAGCACCAGGGTATCAACCAAAAGGAGGTTCAACATCATGAAGGTCAAGCCTTCCGTGAAACCCATCTGCGAAAAGTGCAAGGTCATCCGCCGCAAAGGCCGCGTGATGGTCATCTGCCAGAACCCCAAGCATAAGCAGCGCCAGGGCTAATTCGGGCGCCTGGGGGTCAAGTGCGTAGAGTCCCGGCGCAGACCCCGACACTGACATGGGATGATTTTTGGAGGAAACTACTATGGCACGTATTGCCGGCGTTGACCTGCCCCGCGAGAAGCGCGTTCAGGTGGGTCTCACCTACGTTTATGGTATCGGCCAGACCACTGCTAACAAGATCCTGGAAGCAACTGGCATCAACCCCGATACCCGCGTCAAGGACCTGACTCTGGAAGAAGAGGCTAAGATCCGTGACTACATCGATCAGGCTAACATCATCGTTGAAGGCGACCTGCGCCGCAACGTTGCTCTGGACATCAAGCGCCTGGTTGAGATCCAGTCCTTCCGTGGCACCCGCCATCGCAAGAATCTGCCCTGCCGCGGCCAGCGTACCAAGACCAATGCACGTACCTGCAAGGGTCCCAAGCGCACTGTCGCTAACAAGAAGAAGTAAGGAGGATTTGAGAAATGGCAAGTGCAAATAATGCCAAGAAGGGCGCTAATGTCCGCATGAAGCGCAAAGAGCGCAAGAACATTGCTGCTGGTCAGGCTCATATCCAGTCTACCTTCAACAATACTGTTGTCACCATCACCGACCTGCAGGGTAATGCAGTGTCCTGGTGCTCCTCCGGCTCCCTGAACTTCCGCGGCAGCCGCAAGAGCACTCCGTTCGCAGCCCAGTCTGCTGCTGAGACCGCAGCCAAGGTTGCTATCGAGCATGGCATGAAGACCGTTGAGGTCTACGTCAAGGGCCCCGGCGCTGGCCGTGAGTCCGCTATTCGTGCGCTGCAGGCTACCGGCCTGGAAGTCACCCTGATTAAGGACGTGACTCCCATCCCCCACAATGGCTGCCGTCCCCCGAAGCGCCGTCGTGTCTGATCGAAGGAGGAAATTGAATTATGGCAAAGAATACGCAGCCTATCGCAAAGCGTTGCAAGGCCCTGGGCATTTCTCCTGCGGTCATGGGCTATGCAAAGAAGAATACCACCCGCAACTCCAATGGCAACATGCGCAAGAAGCAGTCTGAGTACGCATCTCAGCTGAAGGAGAAGCAGAAGGTCAAGTTTATCTACGGCGTTCTGGAAAAGCAGTTCCACAATGCTTACCTGCGTGCTGAGGCCCGCCCCGGCAAGACTGGTGAGAACCTGCTGCAGATCATGGAGTGCCGTCTGGACAACGTCGTGTTCCGTCTGGGCTTTGCTCAGACCCGCCGCGACGCTCGTCAGCTGGTGTCCCACGCTCACTTCACCGTCAACGGCAAGAAGGTCAACATTCCTTCTTATCAGGTGAAGGCTGGCGACGTGATCGAAGTGCGCGAGTCCAGCCGCAGCTCTGCAAAGTTTGCAAAGCTGACCGGCCCCGAGGCTCCCATTGTTGCTCTGCCCGCATGGCTGAACCGTGAGACCGGTTCTCTGAAGGGTGTTGTCGCAAAGCTGCCCGAGCGCAGCGATATCGACTACGAAGTCGCAGAGCACCTCATCGTCGAGCTGTACTCCAAGTAATCCATTAAGAAGGCTGGGCCTTCCCCGTGGACGGCTCACTTTCGCATTCTTTTCTTTGAAAGAATTTAATAATGGGCCGGCGGCAGCGCCGGTTTGACAAGGAGGGCATAGATATGATGGAGATTGAACGTCCCAAAATCGAAACGGCAAGCCTGTCCCCGGACGGCCGCTACGGTAAATTCGTGGCAGAACCGCTGGAGCGTGGCTTTGGCATCACACTGGGCAATAGCCTGCGTCGTGTGCTTCTTTCCTCTCTGCCCGGTGTCGCCGTGACCAGCGTCAAGATTGATGGCGTGGTTCACGAGTTCTCCACCATTGAGGGCGTCAAGGAAGACGTTACCGAAATTGTCCTGAACCTGAAGGGTATTGCTGCAAAGCTGTACACCGATGGTCCGAAGACAGTGCGTGTTGAGGCAGTCGGCCCCTGTGAGGTCACCGCTGACAACATCAAGCAGGGCGACGACATCGAAATTCTGAACCCTGAGTGGCACATCGCAACCCTGGGCGAGGGCGGCAAGCTCGTCATGGAGCTGACCTTCGATAAGGGCCGCGGCTATGTGCCCGCAGAGCGCAACAAACAGGCTATCATCGAGAAGAACGATATCAACACTCTTCCCGTTGACAGCATTTACACCCCTGTGCTCAAGGTGAACTACAACGTCGAGAGCACCCGTGTTGGCCAGGCGATCGATTATGACAAGCTGACCATCGAGGTTTGGACCGATGGCACGATCAATGCGCAGGAAGCCGTTTCTCTGGCTGCCCGTGTGCTGACCGAGCACCTGAACCTGTTCGTCAACCTGTCCGATGAGGCAGCCGGCGCTGAGATCATGGTGGAGAAGACCAACGACGACAAGGAAAAGGCTCTGGAAATGACCATTGAAGAGCTGGATCTGAGCGTGCGTTCCTTCAACTGCCTGAAGCGCGCAGGCATCAACACGGTGGAAGATCTGGTCAGCAAGAGCGAGGACGAGATGATGAAGGTCCGCAACCTCGGTCGCAAGAGCCTGGAAGAGGTCATGGCAAAGCTGGATTCTCTGGGCTTCAAGCTGAACACGGATGACGATAACTAAAAATAATTAAGGAGTGAAACGGGATGCCCGGTACCAGAAAGCTCGGTAGAACCAGCGACAGCCGCAATGCTATGATGCGCGCTATGGTTACCTACCTGTTAGAGAATGGCAAGATTGAGACCACTGTCACTCGCGCTAAGGACGTTCGTTCCATGGCCGAGAAGATGATCAGCCTTGGCAAGGCAAGCGACCTGCACACCAAGCGTCAGGTTTATGCCTACATCACCAAGGAAGATGTTGCAAAGAAGCTGTTTGATGAGATCAGCCCCAAGTACGCTGACCGCAACGGCGGCTACACCCGCATCATCAAGATCGGCGCTCGCCGCGGCGACGCAGCTGAGATGGCAGTTCTGGAGCTGGTCTGATCTGCTCTGACTGTTTATAACAGTTTTTTAAGAGACTATCGTATTTTGTACGGTAGTCTCTTTTTTGCTTTCTCATTTTCAGGTGTTGGCATTGCGCCCGGCCCGTGGTATACTGACAATAGCATGTTTTCGGCCTTTGGCCGGACAAGTTTTCCACACAGAGGAGGCGCAGCGGTTGAAACATCCGAATCATTTTGGCCGGTGGTTGGCTTGCGTGCTGCTGTGCCTGCTTCTGGCAGGCTGCAGCATGCCCGGTGAACAGGTGCAGGTGGAAGAGCTTCTGCGTGCGCCCAAGCTTTCCGGCGATTACGGCGATGTGCAGACTGCCCTGAACGACTGGCTGGGGGAGAGCGCACAGCTCAAATATCCCATGCAGGGCGACCTGCTTTCGCCTTTCCTGCTGCAGGATCTGGACGGTGACGGCAGGCAGGATGCCGCCGTGCTTTACACCACCGCCCAAAGCTCCAACGTGTGCATTGCCATCCTGCAGAAGGATGATGCCGACATCTGGCATGTGCGCCAGAACGTAGAGGGCCTTGCAGACACGGTAGAGTCGGTGGGGCTGGCCCAGCTGCAGCCCGGCGATGCCACCCAACTGGTGGTGGGTTATACAGCGGCACAGGGCGACCATTATCTGGCTGTGTATTCCTACACCGACGGCGTGCTTTCCACGATCCTGGAGCAGCAGTACCAGCAGTATCTGGTGGAGGATATCACCGGCGGCGGCAATCAGGACCTGATCCTGATGTCCACGCTGGAGGACGGCGGCGTGCAGATCGAACTGCTGACCGTGGATAAAGAGGGCAGCTTCCAGCAGGTGGCTGTTATGGGCCTTTCCGCCAATCGGTTCGCCGGCTGCGCCTCGGTGGCGGCGGGTGTGGGTGCGGACGGCAGGCATTATCTGGTGCTGGATGGCTGGACCGGCATTTCCGGCAACAATCTGGCCAGCGTGCTGCTGCGTTTTGACGAGGACACGCAGCAGATGGTGCCTGCCGATCAGATCAGCACCGAAAAGCTTTACACCGCATCCCTGCGCAATGTGCCCAGTCTGGTCAGTCAGGATCTGGACGGCGACGGCATCGTGGAGATCCCCACCCAGCCGGACGAAGCGGGCCTGCTGAACATGAGCCAGAGCCGCCGCATGGATTTTATCGTGTGGATGGACTATACCAGCCCGCACCCGGAAAAAAGCTTCGGGCTGCTGGACGAAGAGACCAACTGCTATATCGAGCTGCCCATGGAGTGGGAGGGCAACCTCAAACTGACCGACAGCGAACAATATGATGGTGCAGTGGAGCTGCGCACGGTGGACGAAGACCAGCTGGTAATGACCCTGCGTCTGGTGCGCACCACCTCCAGCCTGAAGGGCTGGACCCGCCTTGGCATCGTGGCATCCCGCCAGATGCAGGCGAAGCTTGCCCCGGATGTGGAGATCAGTGATAAAAATTACCGCCTGTCCAAGGCGCTGTATCTGCTCAACTAAAGAACGGAGGAACAGTTCATGGTACGAGTGCTTGTCGTTGAAGATGAAGCCAACATCCGCGAGATGATCGCGCTGAACCTGCGCCTTGCGGGCATGGAGGCTGTGGAGGCCGAAAGCGCCGAGGCGGCTCTGCCGCTGCTGGAGAAGAAGCCGGGCTGCGATGCGGCCATTCTGGATGTGATGCTGCCGGGCATGAACGGCTTTTCCCTGTGCGAGACCATCCGCCGCACCGATCAGAAGATCGGCATTATCATCCTCAGCGCCAAGGGACAGGAGCAGGACAAGATCCGCGGCCTTTCTATTGGTGCCGATGACTATATGACCAAGCCTTTCAGCGTAAGCGAACTGCTGGCCCGTGTGAAAGCGCTGTGCCGCCGCGTCGGCCGTACTACAGGCGGGGACGAAAAAGAAAAAGAAAACCCGCTGGGGATGCTCACCAGCGGCGAATTTGTGCTGGACGAGAACCGCCGCGTGCTGCTCAAGGCAGGCCAGCCCATCGAGCTGACGCAGGTGGAATTCCAGATCATGGAGCTGTTCTTCCGCAACCCCGGCATTGCGCTGGTGCGCGAGAAGATCTTGAAGGGTGTCTGGGGCGAGAACTATTTTGGTGACGTGAAGATCGTGGATGTGAACATCCGCCGTCTGCGCATGAAGGTGGAGGATGAACCCAGCCATCCCACCCATATCCTTACTGTGTGGGGCTACGGCTACAGATGGGAAGAATGAGAAGCGGGATCACCCGCCGGTGGCTGCGGGGCAATCTGCTCATCACCGTGCTGCTGGTGCTGCTGGCCGAAACCATGTTCCTGTACAACTACACCCGCAGCTATTATAACAGCGTGCAGCAGACCATGTACCGGCGGTTCTCTTCGGTGTCCGGCCAGCTGAAAATGTACACCGGCGATACGGTGCAGAGCACGGCAGCTACCCGCAGCGTGGCCCTGCGCCGCATGGTGGAGCAGTTTGCCGATAAGGACAAATACGAGTTCATGCTGCTGGACAGCTATGGCGGGGTCATTGCGTCCTCCAGTGGCACAAATGCGGACGGCATTGTGACCGGCACCGACTTTGAGCAGGCGCAGGAGGCTTCTGATGGCCTTGGTGTGGCGGTCTACCGCACCCAGTCCGGTGAGCTGGTGATGGCGGCCTGTTATCTGGTGCCCTATGCCGCCGAGGATGTGGCGGCGATGCGTCTTGTCACCAGCCTGACCCTTGTGGGAGCGCAGATCAAGAACGCCATCGCGGTAAGTGTTGTGATCGCGGCGGTGATCCTTGCTTTCACCGTGATGTCCGGCCTGTACTTCATCCGCAGCATCGTGGTGCCGCTGGGGCAGGTGGAGCGCACCGCAGCCAGCATCGCCCGGGGTGAGCTGGATGTGCGCCTGCCGGTCACTGGCAACGAGCACGACGAGGTGGACCGCCTGCGCGGCACCATCAACCAGATGGCCGAAGGGCTGGAAGAGACCGAGAAGATGAAGAACGAGTTCATCAGTTCCGTCTCTCACGAGCTGCGCACGCCGCTCACCTCCATCCGGGGCTGGGTGGAGACCCTGCGCACACTGGACGACCCGGCAGACGAGAACTACCGCAAGGGCCTTGAGATCATCAACAATGAGACGGGCCGCCTGTACAACATGGTGGAAGAGCTGCTGGATTTCAGCCGTCTGCAGAACGGCCGCATCCGTATGGACTGCCGCCCGCTGGACCTTGTGGCAGAGCTGACCGATGCGGTGCTGTTCTGTGAAGCACGCATCCAGCGCGAGGGCCTTGTGCTCAGCTACACCGAGCCGGAGGAGATGATCCCGGTCTATGCCGACCCGGACCGTCTGCGGCAGGTGTTCATCAATATCATGGACAACGCCATCAAGTACTCGGCCCCCGGCGGGCGCATCACGGTCAAGCTGTGGGCGGGCGAATACAAGGCTTTTGCGGAGATCATCGATCAGGGCCGCGGCATCCCGCCGGAAGACCTTGAGAATGTCAAGACCAAGTTCTACAAGGGCAGTAATTCGGTGCGCGGCAGCGGCATCGGCCTTGCGCTGGTGGATTCCATCATGACTGCACTGGACGGCACCATGGACATCAAGAGCACGCTGGGCCGCGGCACAGTGGTCACACTGGGCTTGCCGCTGTACCATAAGGCGTGAAGATTTTGTCACAATTCTGTGGTAAAATAACCGGGAAAAATATGATCCGATAGGAGAACCCAATGAATCAACCCAAAAAGGAACGTTTCAAGACCAGCGTCGGCGGGCAGGCGCTGATGGAAGGCATCATGATGCGCGGCCCGAAGCTCATCTGCTGCGCCGTGCGCAAGCCGGACGGCACCATTGAGACCAAGATCGACCCTGTGAAGAACCACGGCATCTGGACAAAGATCCCGCTGGTGCGCGGTGCCATCTCCATGATCGAAAGCCTGATCGTGGGCTACCGATACATGATGTACTCGGCTCAGGTGAGCATGGGTGACGACTACGACCCCGAAGAGGAAGAGACTGCCTTTGAAAAATGGGTGGGCGACCACTTGGGCAAAAAGGCAGAGGACGCACTGCTGGCCTGTGCCGCCGTACTGGGCGGCCTGCTGGCGATTTTGCTGTTCACCGTGCTGCCCACCCTCATCGTGGGCGGCGTGAACCACTTTGTAACATTGGGCCGCTGGGCCAAGGTGGTGCTGGAAGCGGTGCTGAAAGTTGGCATCTTCCTCACCTATATGGTGGCCATCTCCAAGATGAAGGAGATCCACCGTGTGTTTGAGTACCACGGTGCCGAGCACAAGACCATTGCCTGCTATGAGGCCGGTGACGAGCTGACCGTGGAGAATGTGCGCAAGTACACTCGGTTCCATCCGCGCTGCGGCACCAGTTTCCTCATTCTGGTGGTCATCGTCAGCGTGTTCCTCTACAGCGTGCTGCCGTGGGGCAGCATCGGCCTGCGGGTGCTGTTCAAGCTGCTGCTTCTGCCGCTGGTCATGGGCATCAGCTATGAGCTGCTCAAGTGGTGTGGCCGTTCCGATAACATTGCCACCCGCATCATCCGCCAGCCCGGTATCTGGGTGCAGCACCTGACCGTGTTTGAACCGGACGACAGCATGATCGAGGTGGCTATTGCCGCCGTGACCCCTGTGCTGCCCGAGGACCCGGAGGATGGCAGATGGTAATTGCTGGTTTGACCCCGCGCGAAGCGGTGCGGGCTGTGGAAGCCCGGCTTTCCGCTGCAGGGTGTCCGGATGCCGATTACGATGCACGGGAGCTGTTCCGCGTGGCAGCCGGGCGGGATGCCCGCCTTTCCGACCGGGTGCTGACCACGGAGGAAGCGGAAAAGCTGGAAGCCCTCTGCACGCGCCGTGAGCAGCGGGAACCGCTGCAATACCTGTGCGGGATCTGGAGCTTTCTGGATTTTGACCTTGCTGTTGGCCCCGGTGTGCTCTGCCCCCGGGCAGACACTGAGGTGGTAGCGGAAGCGGCTGCCAATACCCTGACGGGCATTGCAGCGCCCCGGGTGCTGGATCTCTGCGCGGGGACCGGCTGTCTGGGGCTGGGCGTCAAGCGCTTCTGTCCGGCGGCGCAGGTGACCTGCGTGGAAAAAAGCCCGGAAGCCTTTGTTTATCTGGAAAAGAACTGCCGCTGCGCCCTGAAAGGGCAGGGCGGGCAGACGGAGGACTTGCTGGAGCCTACCGCGTTTGAGCAGGCAGATGCCCCGGCCTTTGACTGGGGGCCGGCGCTGAACGCTCTGCGCGCAAAGGCAAAGCAAGCCTATGCGGTGCAGCCGGTGGAGGGCGACCTGTTCACCTACTGGCAGGGCCTGCCGGAAGGGCAGCTTGATCTGATCGTATCCAACCCGCCCTACCTCACCGCCGAGGAGATGCGGCATCTGCAGCCGGAGGTGGCGCAGGAACCGGCCATGGCGCTGGAAGCAGGAAAGGACGGCCTTATGTTTTACCGTGCCCTTGCAGAGCATTACCAGAATGCACTGCGGCCCGGCGGCGCACTGGTGCTGGAGATCGGCTGGCAGCAGCGGCAGGCTGTGGCGGCACTGCTGGCTGCAAACGGCTGGGCAGACATTGAGTGCCGCAAGGATTTTGGCGGCAATGACCGGTGCATGATCGCCCACAGACCCGAAAAATAAAAGTGAAAACTGAAACAACTTCTTGTTGTAATATTTTGATTTTGTGGTATACTATACTGGAAAGTATACGGACAGCCCGCGCACGGCGGGCAGCAGGAAGAAAAGGAGCAGCACGCTATGGCAAAAAATCAGAACAACAACACCGTTGCCCCGGCGACCAAAAAGACCGAGCCGGAGGCCAAAAAGGATGCGCTGGCCACTGCGCTGGCCCAGATCGAAAAGCAGTTCGGCAAGGGTGCCGTGATGAAGCTGGGGGATAACGCCTCCATGCAGGTGGATGCCATTTCCACCGGCAGTCTGGGTCTGGATCTGGCTCTGGGCGTGGGCGGTGTGCCCCGCGGCCGCATCATTGAGGTGTACGGCCCGGAATCCAGCGGTAAGACCACGCTGGCTCTGCACATCCTGGCCGAAGCCCAGAAGCAGGGCGGCGAAGTGGCCTTCATTGATGTGGAGCATGCACTGGACCCCACCTATGCCGAAGCGCTGGGCGTGGACATCAACAATCTGCTGGTCAGCCAGCCGGACACCGGTGAGCAGGCCATGGAGATCTGCGAAGCACTGGTGCGCTCCGGTGCCATCGATGCCATCGTGGTGGACTCGGTTGCCGCCATGGTGCCGAGGGCTGAGATCGAGGGCGAAATGGGCGACAGCCATGTGGGCCTGCAGGCCCGCCTGATGAGTCAGGCCATGCGCAAGTTGACTTCGGTCATCGGCAAGACCAACACGGTCTGCGTCTTCATCAACCAGCTGCGTGAAAAAGTGGGCGTGATGTACGGCAACCCGGAGGTCACCACCGGCGGCCGCGCCCTGAAATATTACGCCTCGGTGCGCATCGACATCCGCCGCGTGGAGGGCCTGAAGGACTCTTCCGGCCAGTTCATCGGCAACCACACCCGCGCCAAGATCGTCAAGAACAAGGTGGCCCCTCCGTTCCGTGAGGCAGAGTTCGATATCATGTTCGGCGAGGGCATTTCCAAGATGAGCGAACTCATTGATGTGGGCGTGAAGCTGGGCATCGTGCAGAAGAGCGGCGCATGGTTCAACTATGGCGATGTCCGTCTGGGTCAGGGCCGTGACAACGCAAAGCAGTTCCTGAAGGACAATCCCGAGATCGCAAACGACATCGAGGGCCAGATCCGCGCCAATGCCGATAAGCTGTACGCATCCCGCCGCCCGGCAGGCAAGGGCGCTGCGGCCAAGGCCGAGGAACCCGCCAAGGCTGCAGATGCCAAGGAGCCGGTGGTCAAGGCTCCTGCCCGCAGCAGCGAGAGCGAACTGGATATCATGGTGGAGGACTAAATGTCCTTTTATAAACGCCGTCGCCCGAAGCCGGAAGAAGAAAAGTGCGCCGACCCGGCCAAGGCCCGCGCCCGCGCACTGGATGCGCTGGCCTCGCGCGAGATGTCCTCGGCACAGCTGTATGAACGGCTGTGCTATGGCTTTACCGAGCAGGCTGCAGCGGCTACTGTGGCTGAGATGGTGGATCTGGATTACGTAAACGATGACCGCTATGCCGAAGCCCGGGCACACAGCCTGCTTGCCGCCCGCAAGAGCCGCCGTGCGGCGGCCCAGAACCTGCGGCAGAAGGGCCTTTCCGGCGCGCAGATCGAGCAGGCGCTGGAAAGCGTCTATGCCCCGGACGCAGACGGCGAAAGCCCGGAGCTGGAAGCTGCCGCCGCTCTGGTGCGCAGCCGCTATATGAAAAAGCTGGCCGATGGCCGCCGCGACCTTGTGGTGGCCGCCCTGCAGCGCCGCGGCTTTGCGTATTCGGTCATAAAAGAAGCGATAAAAAGAGCGGAAGAAGAATAAAAAGCACCCCTCAAAAGAGAAAGAGAGTATCATCCCCTATGAAAATTGCGTGTATTTCCCTTGGCTGCCCCAAGAATCAGGTCGATCTGGATGTGATGGTGCATATCCTGCTGTCTGCCGGCCACGAGACCGTGGCCGATCTGGCCGAAGCAGATGTGATCCTTGTGAACACCTGCGGCTTCATCGAGAGCGCCAAGACCGAAGCTATTGAAAACATTCTGGAAGCCTGCTCCTACAAGCAGCAGAACCCGGAGTTGAAGGTCATCGTCACCGGCTGTCTTGCCGAGCGCTACCGCAGCCAGATCGAGGAAGAGATCCCCGAGGTGGACGCGGTGGTGGGCTGTGCCTCCAACAAGGCCATCGACACCATCGTGGCCCGCCTGTTCCATGGTGAGGACCATCTGGAAAGCTACGGTGCCAAAAAGGACTTTCCGCTGGGCGGCAAGCGTGTCATCGGCACGCCTGCCCACTATGCGTACTTAAAGATCGCTGAAGGCTGCAACAACCGCTGCCACTACTGCGCCATCCCCGGCATCCGCGGCCCGCTGCACAGCCGCGATATGGCCGACTGCGTGGCCGAAGCCCGCTGGCTGGCCGGTGAGGGCGTGAAAGAGCTGATCGTGGTCGCACAGGACCCCACCGCTTACGGCGAGGACTGGGGCAAGCCCGGCAGCATCTGCGAGCTGCTGGATAAGCTGAACAAGGTGCCGGGCCTCGAGTGGATCCGCATTATGTACGCTTACCCGGAGCGCATCACGGATGAGTTCATTGCCGCCATGAAGCGCAATGAGAAGGTGGTGCCCTACCTCGATCTGCCCATCCAGCACTGCAATGATACCATCCTCAAGAATATGAACCGCCGCTCCAACCGCGCCGAGCTGCTGGAGGTGATCGGCAAGCTGCGCCGCGAGATCCCCGGCATCACCCTGCGCACCACTCTGATCGCAGGCTTCCCCGGCGAGACCGAGGAGCAGTTCGAGGATCTGTGCAATTTTGTCAAGGAAGTAAAGTTTGATCGTCTGGGCTGCTTTGCCTATTCTGCCGAGGAGAACACCGTTGCTGCCAAGATGGACGGCCAGATCGAGCAGGAAGTCAAGGACAAGCGCGCCGAACTGGTGATGCAGATCCAGACCGGTATCATGGCCCAGAAGCAGGCCGAAAAGGTGGGCCAGACCGTGCATGTGCTTTGCGACGGCATCGACGAGGAGAGCGGCCTGTATCTGTGCCGCACCACCGGCGATGCTCCTGAGGTGGACGGCAATGTGTGCGTTTCCAGCGAGGAGCCGCTGTACCCCGGCCAGTTCTACGATGTTCTGGTGGACGACAGCGACCTTTACGATCTGTATGGTACTGTTGCAAAATAACAAATTGGAGGAATCTGTATGAATCTGCCCAATAAACTCACTTTGACTCGCATCCTGCTGGTGCCGGTGTTCATGGTCTTTGTGTCCCTCACCAGCCTGAACGGCATCGCAGATGGCTCCTTCCAGCCGACGTATTACCTGATCGCAGGCATCGTCTTTGCTGCCGCCAGCTTTACTGATTTTCTGGACGGCCATCTGGCCCGCAAGTGGAACATGGTAACGGACTTCGGCAAGTTTGCCGACCCGCTGGCCGACAAACTGCTCACCACTGTGGCCTTCATTTACATGATGCGGGACGGCGTATGCAGCCCGGTGGTGCTGTGCATCATTCTGGCCCGCGAGTTCGCCGTGTCCGGTCTGCGCATGGTGGCAGCCGGTGCCAAGGACGGCAAGGTGATCGCCGCCAACATGTGGGGCAAGGTGAAGACCGTGCTGCAGATGCTGAGCATCATCTTCTACTTCTTTGGCATGTCCATTGCAAGCATGTCGGCTACCGGCACAGAGCAGGGCGCGCGGCAGATCCTGGTAATCAGCATTTCCATGGTGCTGTGCTGGCTGGTGGCTGCCGTGACAGCCATTTCCGGCATCAAGTACCTGTGGGACAACCGCAGCTTCATCAACACCGCAAAATAAAAAGAACCCTCTCAGTCAATGCCTTGCGGCACTGCCAGCTCACCCGAAGGAAGCTTTGGCAAAACGGAGAAATTTATCTCTGCAGCCAAAACCTCGCACTTCAGGAGAGGTGGCAATGCGTCAGCACTGACGGAGAGGGTTTTGTTATTAGGAAAATATCATGAAAAAATTTGCTGATACAGTGCGCTGCCTGTTCTCCATCGCACTGAACCTGTTCATCGTCTGGGCGGAGCCCATTGCCCTGCCCATGAGCTGGGATTGGGGCAAAGAGCAGATGTTCATTTTTTACACCGAGGATTCCAACATCCTTTCGGCCTGCATCTGCGCCATGGTGGCGGTGGGCCAGCTGGTGTGCATCTTTACCGGCAGGGAACTGCCCCGCTGGCTGCACACCCTCAAGTACATTGCCACCTGCTGCCTGACCATGACCTTTCTCACGGTGGTGTTCGTGCTGGGCCCCATGTATGAGGACGGCAACGGCTGGTACATCATGCTGTGCACCAGCTCCATGTTGTACCATCACCTGCTCAATCCGCTGGCGGCCATCTTCTCCTTTGTGCTGCTGGAGCGCTCACCGCGCCTGCCCCGCAGTACGGTCAAGTGGGCGCTGCTGCCCACGGTGCTGTACGGCGGCATCATTTTGTGGCTGAACATCCAGCGCGTGGTAGATGGGCCATATCCCTTCATGAAGGTGTATGACCAGAGCGTGCAGGCGTCGGTGCTGTGGTGCATCGCCATCCTGCTGATGAATTACTTCTATGCATGGCTGCTCTGGAAGCTGAACGGCGGGAAGAAAGAAAAAGCCTGACGATTTGAAATGCCCTCCGCTTCGCTCTGGGCATAAATAGCGGAAATACTATTTTTTATTAGAGCAATACCGGACAGACTGCGGTCTGTCCGGTATTGCATTTTTCACAGAAGGGGCCGCAAAGAAAAACAGCATCTGAAAGCTCCGGCCCTTCCTGTGAAAAAGCAGCTCCGAAAAGCCCGCAGGCTTTTCGGAGCTGCAAATTAAAGATAGATTATCCTCTGAGTATGCCCAGAGCGAAGCGGAGGGCATTCTAAATGGTTCTTGTGTTTTTACGCTACGGTGGAATTCTCTTCCAGCCAGTCCAGCACACAGGACTGCAGGGCGTTCAGGTGCGCACGGTTCTCGCCGTAGGTGTCGGCATAGGTGCTGTTGGCGTTGTCCAGCTCTTCCTGCGTGGGAGCAAGGCTCTTGGTCTCGGCCACGGCCTGAAAGATCAGGTCCTGCTTTGCCAGATGCTCAAAGTAAGCGTCGGATGCGGCCAGCATGGCATCGGCATCGGTGTAGCCCTGCGTCTGGGCAAAAGCATTCAGATCCATGCCGTAGGCGGTGGCGTACTGGTTGTAGTAGTTCAGGAACATGCGGATGTAATAGCTGGTGATCTCGCTGGGCAGCTCCTTGAAGGTGGAGTTCGACATCAGGTAGTCCACGATGGCGTTCTCGTAGTTGGTGGCATACAGCGCATCGTTAAGGTAGTTGCGCAACTGGTCGGCGGTGTGCAGATCATCGCTGGTGCCAAAGTTGGAGTCCACCCACTCGTCGGTCAGCTCAGGGGTCACGCTTTCGGAAATGGAGTTCAGGGTCACGCTGAACACGGCTTCCTTGCCGCTGAGGGTGATCGTGTTGCCCTCGGCATCGGTGGAATCGCCGTAGCCGTCCGGGAAGGTGACGGTCACATCAAAGGTATCGCCCACATTGTGCCCGATGATCTGGTCCTCAAAGCCATCGATGAAGGAACCGCTGCCAAGGGTCAGGTCATAGCCGGAAGCACTGCCGCCGGTAAAGGCCACGCCGTCCACAGTGCCGGTGTAATCGATGTTGGCAACATCTCCGCTCTGGGCGGCACGGCCGGTAACGGGCTGGGAAGAGGTGTACTGGTTCAGCAGGTTGTCCACCTGCTGCTGCAGTTCATCTTCGGTGGGGGTCAGGTCGTTCTCCTTCAGGGCGATGGAGCCGAAGTCCTCCGGCAGGGTCACATAGTCCAGTGCTTTGATGCCGCTCCAATAGCCGTTTTCGTCCAGACCATCGCTGTAATCAAAGGCCTCGTAGTCGAAGTCGGCAACAGAGCCAAACTGCGAGACGGATGCGGCAGCCGAAGAAGCGCTGTCGGTCTGCTTGTGCTTTGTCAGCATGAAACAGGCAAAAATGACGCACACCGCTGCGGCGATGGCCAGCAGGATGCACAGGAGTTTTTTGGTGTTGTTTTTCAAAAGAAATACCTCCATAAAAATCGGCCTGATGCACAGCAAAAGACCGGTACAGGCAGAACAGATACCCATTTATTATATACGTTCTGACGGCAAAAGGAAAGTTCTTTGCAAAATTTCCACAAATCCTGCGGCGGGTTTGTATCACTTTTGCCCGTCTGCAGACGCAAAAGTGACCAAAACCGGTGGAAATGGGCGGGCGGTTCTGTTACAATAAAAATAAGTGAGCCTTCCCGGAAACATAAGGCCCCTCCCTGAGGGGGCTGTCGAGCGTATGCGAGACTGGAGGAGTTCCTCCTTCCGTCATCGCTGTGCAATGGAGAGGGCGAGGACGGTAAGATATTGGAGGAAATTCAAATGGATTACAATAAAGCTGCTCTGGAAATGCACGAGACCCACAAGGGCAAGGTGGGCATCGTAAGCAAGGTGGAGGTCGCCACCCGCGATGACCTGTCCACCGCCTACACTCCCGGTGTGGCCGAACCCTGCCGCAAGATCAAGGAAAACCCCGACGACGTGTATAAGTACACCTTCAAGGGCAACATGGTGGCTGTCGTTTCCAACGGCACCGCCGTGCTGGGCTTGGGCGATATCGGCCCGGAAGCTGGTCTGCCGGTCATGGAGGGCAAGGCGGTGCTGTTCAAGGAGTTCGGCGGCGTGGATGCCTTCCCCATCTGCATCGATGCCCACGACGCAGCCAGCGTCATTGCTGCCTGCAAGGCCATTGCGCCCACCTTTGGCGGCATCAATCTGGAGGATATCAAGAGCCCCGAGTGCTTTGAGATCGAAGAAACGCTGGAGCGTGAGCTGGACATCCCTGTGTTTCACGATGACCAGCACGGCACCGCCATCGTGGTTACCGCTGCCCTCATCAACGCTCTGCGTGTGGTGGGCAAGAAGATGGAAGATGTGCACATCGTGCTGAACGGCCCCGGCGCTGCCGGTACTGCCATCATCAAGATGCTCATGACCGCCGGTGCAAAGGACATCATTGCAGTGGACCAGTTCGGCACCCTGTACAAGGGCTGCAACAGCGCCGAAGCCCACAAGAACTGGCTGGGTGAGGTGACCAATCCCCGTCAGGTCAAGGGCGGCCTGAAGGAAGCACTGGAAGGTGCCGACGTGTTCATCGGCGTTTCCAAGCCCGGCATCCTGACCACTGAGCTGTGCAAGACCATGAACAAGGATGCCATCGTTTTTGCCATGGCCAACCCCACCCCGGAGATCATGCCGGACGAGGCCAAGGCCGGCGGCGTGCGGGTGATGGCCACCGGCCGCAGCGACTTCCCCAATCAGGTGAACAACGTGCTGTGCTTCCCCGGCCTGTTCAAGGGCGCACTGAGTGTGCGCGCCCGTGACATCAACAATGAGATGAAGCTGGCTGCAGCCTACGCCATCGCCGACCTCATCACCGATGCCGACCGCAGCGAGGAGAACATCATCCCCGGCGCGTTCGACCCCCGCGTGGCCGAAGCTGTGGCAAATGCCGTGGCAAAGGCTGCCCGCGAGACCGGCGTGGCCCGTCTGTAAGCGGAGGACAGGGTTATGAGAACCATTTCCGCACAGGAGATCACGGATACCGTTGCACGGCTGTGCATCGAAGCCAACACCCGCCTGCCGCAGGACGTGCAGGCGGCGCTGGACAAGGCCCGGCAGGAAGAGCCGTGGCCGCTGGCCAAGAGCACTCTCGACCTTTTGTGGTCGAACCTTTCCGCCGCAAAAGAAGAAAACCTGCCCATCTGTCAGGATACCGGCATGGCCTGCGTGTTTGTGGAGCTTGGCACCGATGTGCACATTGACGGCAGCTTTGAAGCTGCCATCCATGAGGGCGTGCGCCGGGGCTATACCGACGGCTACCTGCGCAAGAGCATTGTGGCAGACCCTTTGCGCCGGGGCAATACCGGCGACAACACCCCCGCCGCCATCACGGTGCATCTGGTGGACGGCGAGGGCTGCCGCATCACGGTGGCCCCAAAGGGCTTCGGCAGCGAGAATATGAGCCAGATCAAAATGCTCAAGCCCGCCGACGGCGTAGAGGGGTTCAAGAAGTTCGTGCTGGACACCGTGAAGCTGGCCGGCTCCAACCCCTGCCCGCCCATCGTGCTGGGCATCGGCGTGGGCGGCAGCTTTGATAAGGTGGCCTATTTGGCCAAAAAGGCACTGCTGCGCCCGCTGGATGTGCCGAACCCCGACCCCTATTACGCACAGCTGGAGCAGGAGCTGCTTGCCGCCATCAACGAGCTGGGCATCGGCCCGCAGGGCTTTGGCGGCAGGACCACCTGTCTGGGCCTTGCCATTGAGCAGATGCCTACCCATGTGGCGGGCCTGCCTGCGGCGGTGAATGTTTCCTGCCATGTCACCCGCCGTGCAAGCGCGGAACTGTAAGGAGGGGCAAAGATGGAATACAGACTGACGACTCCCTGCACGGCCGAGGATCTTGCCCCGCTCAAGGCGGGCGACACCGTGCTGCTTTCCGGCGTGGTGTACACCGCCCGGGATCAGGCCCACAGGCGGATGACCGAAGCACTGGAAAAAGGCGAACCGCTGCCCTTTGATCTGACCGGCAGCGCCATCTACTACGTTGGCCCCACGCCGGAACGCCCGGGCCAGGTGATCGGCTCGGCGGGACCCACCACCAGCGGCCGCATGGATGCCATGAGCCCGCGCCTGCTGGACCTTGGCAATAAGATCATGATCGGCAAGGGCAAGCGGGACGATACTGTAAAGGCAGCTGTGGTGCGCAACGGGGCTGTGTATCTGGCAGCGCTTGGCGGGGCCGGTGCGCTGATGGCAAAAAGCGTGCAGACGCTGGAAGTGATCGCATGGCCGGACCTTGGCTGTGAAGCCGTGCGCCGCCTGATTGTGAAGGATATGCCGCTGACGGTGATCCTGGATGCCCACGGCGGCGACCTGTACCAGTCCGGCCCGGCGGCATATCTGGAAGCAAAATAATTTATCGCCTTTGCACAAAACGCGGCCGACTAAAAACCGGCAAAACAGCAGATTTGCGCAGGATAAATTTGGTTTGTTTTAACAAACTTCCGCGAATTGCTTGCACATCGGCAAAAAGTGTGATATCTTGTACTATATGAAACCGTGGTGCTTTGCATCCCGGCACAGACAGGAGGCAAACATACCATGCAGATCCACCAATCCGCAGAAGATTATCTTGAAACGATCCTGATGCTGAGTCAGCGTATGGGCAAAGTGCGCTCCATCGACGTGGTCAATGAGCTGGGCTTTACCAAAGCCAGCGTCAGCATTGCCATGAAAAAGCTGCGCGAGAACGGCTATATCGCGGTGGACGGCGAGGGCAACCTGACCCTGCTGGCACCGGGCCGCGAGATCGCAGAGCGCATCTATAGCCGTCACCGTCTGCTGACCCACTTCTTTATGCAGCTGGGCGTGGACGAAAAGACCGCCGCCGAAGATGCCTGCAAGGCAGAGCATATCCTCAGTGAGCAGACGCTGGAAAAGATCCGTGAGCGCGCCATTGAGACGGATGCTGAGCTTGGCAAGACTGTCAAGTGATCCCCGCAGCATTCCAAGATCGTAAAATGATCCCGTTCCTGAAAAGGAGCGGGATTTTTTTGTATGGAAATTGGACGGCAGATCCCTCTTGCATCCGGGGTGCGGGTGCGGTATTCTTATAAGATAAGAAGGTTTTACAGCCAAACCGGGAGGAAACAGCCATGGATGCAGACGAGATCCGCACGCTTTTGGGCGATAACATTTTTGAGCGGGCCAAGAAATACCGCAAGCGCATCCAGCAGAGCACCTGCGCGGTGAACGAGGACGGCGTGCGGCATATTTCGGCCATGGTACAGGGCAGCGGCGGCAGCTATTACTATACGCAGGCATGGCTGCGGGAGAACGGCAGCTTTGTCAGTGCGTCCTGCAGCTGCCCGTATAACCAGAACGGCGAGGGCACCTACTGCAAGCATATCGGCGCATTGCTGCTGGATGATGCCGAAAAGAATGCCCCTGCACCGGCGGCAAAGCCGGATGCTATTCCCGGTGTTGTGCGCGGCGCGGCGGGCCTTGCCCCGGAACCGGCCCGGCGGGACAGCTATGCCTCCGGGCTGGAAATGCTGTTTGGCAAAAAGTGGCACGGCGAAACGTCGGTGTCGGATCACGAGGCCCGCAGGCTGCTGGATACCTACAAGGAAGCAGCCCTTGAAAACCTTGGCGTGGACGAGACCGCCCAGCGCACCGGCTTTGCCCATCTGGAACCGGAGCTGACCCTCGTGCCCGGCGCACAGCCATGGCTGCGGCTGCGCATCTCGGACGGCGGGCGGCAGTATGTGGTAAAAAGCATCCCGAACCTGATGGAAGCCGTCGAGATGGGCAAAAGCGTCAGCTACGGCAAGGCACTGGCTTTTGTGCACCGGTGGGATGCCTTTGATGAAGAGTCCCGTGCGCTTTTGCAGCTGCTGCGCCGTCAGGTGAACGCAAGGCAGAGCATGGACAAAGCCGCCGTGCGGGTGTACGGCGGGGCCGAACAAGGCCCGGCGGGAGGCATGATCCTGACCGGCGAGATCTTTGATGACCTTGTGCAGCTGTACGAGCATACCGGTTTTTTGGGCGGGTACGAGCTGCGGGAAGGTCTGCCCGTCATTACCATGACCGTGGAGCGCCGCCGCGGCGGTGTGCAGGTGGAAGGCGAACCCGCACTTTCCGCTGTGCAGGGCCTTGACTATGATTACCTGTTCAGCGAGGATACGCTCTGGCGGCTGCAGCGGCCCGGGTGCACCCGCATCCTGCCCGCATTGCAGGCGCTGGGCGGCAAAAGCCTGTTTTTTACAAACGCAGATGCCACGGCCTTTTGCAGCTATGTGCTGCCGGAGCTGGGCAGCAAGCTGAACATCGTGGACCCGGAACGTCTGCTGCTGAACCAGATCCCGCTGGAACCGGTGGTGCAGTTCTATCTGGACGCACCGGACAGCTTCCGCATCGAAGCACACGCGGAGTTTTTGTACGGGGAGGATAAGGTCACGCCGTTCGTGCCGTCTCCGGCAGGGCTTTTGCGGGATGTGCGCGCCGAGAGCCGGGCAAAGCGGCTGCTGGCCTCTTATCTGCAGCCCGGTGTGGGCGGCAGAGAGGAAGTGTACGGCACCGCTGACGAGGACGAGATCTACCGCATGTTGGAGGAGGGCGTGCCGGCCCTGCTGGCCGAGGGTGAAGTATACCTGACGGATGCCTTCCGCAGCCTGCAGGCCGCGCCGCCTCGCATCACGGTGGGCGTTTCGGTGCACGGCAGTGTGCTGGATCTGGAAGTGGATACCGGCGAGTTCCCGGTGGCAGAGCTGAAAGACCTGCTGCGCTCCCTGCACCAGAAAAAGCGCTACCACCGCCTGCGGGACGGCCGTCTGCTGCGGCTGGACGACAGTCTGGAAGGGCTGGACGAACTGAACGATACACTGGAACTTTCCGGGGCCAAGCTCAAGAGCGGCCACGCCGAGCTGCCGCTCTACCGTGCACCCAGTCTCGACTGGGCGCTCTCGGGCCAGAACGGCCTGCGTTTCAACCGCGACGATGCGTTCCGCCGCATCAGCCGCAGCTTTCACGCCGTGAAGGACAGCGAGTATACTCCGCCGGAAAGCCTGCACAATGTGCTGCGCAAGTACCAGCGGGATGGCTACCGCTGGCTGCGCACGCTGGACGGCTACGGCATGGGCGGCATTCTGGCCGACGATATGGGCCTTGGCAAGACCGTGCAGGTGCTCAGCTACCTGCTGGCCGTGAAGGAAAGCGGCCAGCGCCTGCCCAGCCTCATCGTCTGCCCGGCATCGCTGGTGCTCAACTGGCAGGAGGAATGCCAGAAGTTCACGCCGCAGCTTTCCTGCGTGGCTGTGGACGGTGACGCTGCTCACCGGGCAGAGCTGGCAAAGCAGTGGGCGGAAGCCGACCTTGTGGTGACCAGCTATGACCTGATGCGCCGGGACGAGGAGCTTTACAGCGGGCAGCAATTCTACGCCTGCATTCTGGACGAAGCCCAGGCCATCAAGAACCACACTACCCAAAAGTACAAGGCGGTGTGCGGGGTGAACAGCAAAGTGCGGTTTGCCCTTACCGGCACCCCGGTGGAGAACCGCTTGGGCGAATTGTGGAGCATCTTCTCCTTCCTGATGCCGGGGTATCTGCCGCCCTACAAGACCTTCTGCGCCCGGTTTGAAAAGCCTATCGTGCAGGAGGACGACAAAGACGCACTGCGCCGTTTGAACCAGCTCACCGGGCCGTTCATCCTGCGGCGCATGAAGTCCGAGGTGCTCAAAGAGCTGCCCCCCAAGACCGAGAATCTCCACCGCATCGAGCTGGACGAGCAGCAGCGCAAGCTCTACCTTGCCGCTGTGGTGGACGCGCGGGAAAAGCTGCGCGCTGCAAAGCCGGAGGATAAAATGGCGGTGTTCGCAGTGCTCATGCGCCTGCGGGAGATCTGCTGCGACCCGCGCCTTGTGGCAGACAACTGGGACGGCGGCAGCGCCAAGCTGGATGCCTGCATGGAGCTGGTGACGGCTGCTGTGGAGGGCGGACACCGCATCCTGCTGTTCAGCCAGTTCACCTCCATGCTGGAGCTGCTGGCAAAACGGCTGGACGAAGCGGGCGTGAGCCACTTTACCCTGCAGGGTTCCACCCCAAAGCCGGTGCGTGCAGAGCTTGTGCGCCGGTTCAACAGCGGCGAAGCGGACGTGTTCCTCATCTCGCTGCGGGCGGGCGGCACCGGCCTGAACCTGACGGCGGCAGATATCGTCATCCACTACGACCCGTGGTGGAACGTGGCTGCGCAGAATCAGGCCACTGACCGCGCTTACCGCATCGGCCAGCGCAACCCGGTGCAGGTGTACAAGCTCATTGCGCAGGACACCATTGAAGAAAAGATCGTGGAGCTGCAGCAGGCAAAGCAGGAACTTGCCGAGACGGTCACCGGCTCGGCAGATGGAGCCATCCTGTCCATGAAACCAGAGGAATTGCTGCAGCTGCTGCAAGAGGAATAAAGAGGAGAAAACATCATGAAAGTCTGGGATCTGCACTGCGATACCCTCAGCGAGCTGCGCAAAGCCGAACATGCGGGCCGGCCCAAGAGCTTTGCGCAGAACGATCTGCATATCGACCTTGAAAAATTACAAAAGGGCGACTATCTGCTGCAGTGCTTTGCGGCATTCGTCGATCTGGGCGACCCCGCCCCCGGGGCAGACCCGCTGGTGACAGCGCTGGAAGAGATCGACCAGTTCAAGCGCATCATGGCGGCATACCCGGAAAAAATTGCCCCGGTGTACACGGCGGCGGACATCCGCCGGAATGCTGCGGCGGGAAAGATCAGCGGGATGCTCACCATCGAGGAAGGCGCCTGCTGCAAGGGCAGCGCGGGGGTGCTGCGCCGGATGTATGAGCTGGGCGTGCGCATGATGACCCTGACATGGAACCACGAAAACGAGCTGGCAAGCCCGCAGCGGAACCCCAGCGGGGTGCTGGTGCCCCAGACCGAAAAGGGCCTGACCGGGAAGGGCTTTGAATTTCTGGCCGAGATGGAGCGGCTGCATATAATCGTGGATGTGAGCCACCTTTCGGACAAGGGCTTCTGGGATATCGTGGAACACGGCACCCGGCCTTTTGCGGCCAGCCACTCCAACTGCCGCGCACTGGCACCCCACACCCGCAACCTGACCGATGAGATGATCCGCGCCCTTTCGGAGCGCGGCGGCATTGCGGGCCTGAACTACTATGCGCCCTTTCTGGATGCCGACCCCACCCACCCGGAAAAATGCCGCAGCACGGCGGCGCTCATTGCGAAGCATGCGGCCCACTATAAGCAGGTAGGCGGTGCGCAGATGATTGCCCTTGGAAGCGATTTTGATGGCATCGATGGCCCCCACCAGCTGGAAAATGCTGCCTTCCTGCCGCTGCTGGCGGATGCCCTGCGCAAAGAGGGCTTCACCGAGGACGAGGTGGAGGGGGTCTATTTCCGCAACGCCATGCGCTTTTTTGAGGATAATTTGTAATAACAACGGAGAATATGCCGACATGGATAAAAACATGACGCTGGAAAAGCGCATTGCTGCGGAGCTGTACTGCTATCAGGGCAAAATGAGCGTGTTCGTGGACGACCTGCAGGGCCATACCGTGGAGGTGGGTGCGGACGAAGAATTTGAGACGGCATCCACCATCAAGGCGTTCATTCTCGCTGCATTGTATTTGCAGACGCAGCGCGGCAAAGCAGACCTTGCCGAAGAGATCACCTATGAGCAGAGCCAGTTCGTGGACGGCAGCGGTATGCTGCGCGCGCTGGGCGTGGGCGCAAAGCTCAAGGTGAAGGACACCGCTACCATGATGATCATTTGCTCGGACAACATCGCCACCAATATGATTATCGACTATTTGGGACTGGATACCATCAACGCCTGCATCCGGGAGTTGGGCTTTGCGCATACTGTGCTGCACAATCCGCTGCACTTTGACCGCTACCGCCGGCTTGGCACCACCACGCCGCGCGACTACGCGGCGCTGTTCGCCCGCATTGCAAAAGGGGAGCTTGTCAGCCGGGAAGCCAGCGCGGAGATGCTTGCCATCCTGCGCCAGCAGCACTACAACACCATGCTGACCCACGACTTCCCGCAGTATTACCTCGACTGCGAGGAGACCGGCGCGCCGGAGCTGATCTGGGTAGCCAGCAAGAGCGGCAGCATGAACGCCTGCCGCAACGACGGCGGCATCGTCCACACCCCCTACGGCGAATATGTCATCGTGCTGATGAACAAGGACTTTCACGATATCATCGAGTACAATGAACACCCCGCCATGGTGTATGGTGCCCGCGTCTCGCGGATGATCCTGGATCAGGTACTGGCCTGTGAGGGCCGACTGTCCCTGTCCTGAGACGCACGTTCTCCCAAAGAACAAAATTGGAAAAATAAAAGGAATTATAACAATGGGTATCACGCTCTCGCCATGGATGATGGCGTTTCTCGTTCTGATGACGGGCTTTGCAGGCTTTGTGGATTCGGCAGCCGGAGGCGGCGGTCTTATCAGCCTGCCGGCCTATCTGTTTGCCGGGCTGCCGCCTCACTACACCTATGCTACCAACAAATTCAGCGCCGCCTGCGGCACCACTTTTGCCACAGCCAACTTTTTCAAAAACGGTGCAATGAACCTGAAGGTGGGCATCCTTGCAGCCATTGGCAGCTTTGCGGGCAGTGCACTGGGGGCACATATCGTGCTGCTGCTCAGCGATGAACTGCTGCGCACCATGATGTTCCTCATCCTGCCGGTGGCGGCGGTGGTCATTTTGTGGCAGCGCGACCTGCCGGACAAGAACCGGGACGACGGCACCCTGAACCTGAAAAAGATCCTGCTGGCGCTGGGCATCGGCTTGGGCATCGGCCTGTACGACGGCATCGTGGGCCCGGGCACCGGCACCTTTGCCATCATTGCCTTTACCACCCTGATGGGCTTTGACCTGCGCACGGCGGGCGGCAACGCCAAGGTGCTGAATCTTGCCAGCAACTACGCCAGCCTGTTCACCTATCTGATGAACGGTCTGGTGGTGTTCCACATCGGCATCCCTTGCGCCGTCAGCAACATTCTGGGCAACCTGCTGGGGTCCCATTTCGCCCTGAAAAAGGGTGCGCGCTTCATCCGTCCCATGATGCTGGTGGTGCTGGTGCTGCTGCTGGGCAAGCTCATCTCGGACGCAGTGCTGTGAGTGCCGGGCGCGCCAGAGGCTCCCTCTCCGAGGGAGCTGGCAAAACCGTCAGGTTTTGACTGAGGGAGTCTGCGCCCGTTTCCCGCTGCAAAAAACAAGCCGGGCAGCCCGCAGGCTGCCCGACTTTGCTCGGATGATTTTTTTTCGGTGGTCGCTTATTCCAGCACCAGCTCTTTGTCAAAGAATGCCAGACCAAATGCACCGGGGCCTGCGTGGGTGCCGATGACGCAGCCGATCTGGCGCACCAGCGGTTCGCCCATGTGCAGATTTTCACGGAAGTAGTTCTCGATGGGCTGCACTTCCCGCAGGCTGGAAGAATAACCGGCAACAGCGGCAAAGTCCGGGCTGATGCCGCCCAGCTCTTCGATCTTCTTGAACAGGGCCACATAGGCACCGGGCAGGCCGCGGGCCTTACCGGCCATGGCTACCTTACCGTCCTTGATGGTGATGAGGGGCTTGATGCCCAGCATCCCGCCCGCGACGGCCACAGCGGCAGGCAGACGGCCGCCCTTGCGCAGATACTTCAGATCGTCGATTGCGGCAACCAGATGCAGATGCTCCTTGGCGTGCTCCAGATCGGTGGCGATCTGCACCAGCGTCTTGCCTGCGTCACGCAGCTGCACGGCCAGACGCACCAGCAGCGATTCGCCCAGACACACGGTGGCACTGTCCACAAACAGCACGTTGTCTACATTGGCGAGGTCTGCGGCCAGCTTTGCGCACTGCCATGTGCCGGACAGCTGGTGGGACAGGAAGATGCCCAGCACTTCGTCCCCGGCGGCAGCGGCTTCCAGATAGAACTTCTCGAACAGCTCCGGGCTGGGCTGGCTGGTGGTGGGCAGCTTGCGGCAGCTGGCCAGATGGGCATAGTATTCGGTGGGGGTCATGTCGATGCCATCCCGCAGGATGCTGCCATCCTCCAGCGTCACGTTCAGAGGGATCACGGTCACGCCCAGCTGCTCGGCTTCGGCGGGCAGGATGTCGGACGCAGAATCGGTGAGAATACGGATCATAAAATACCTCCGGATTTCCGGTAAAAACAAATTCAAGTCATGTTTCCCGACGCTTTGCGATAAAACGTCGGGAAACATTATACCAGAATCCACAGGGAAAAGTCAATTGCCTGAGCGAAAATTGCTTCGTCCCAGCGCAAAATACTTGCGTAAAAGCCGCTGCTTATGATAAGATAGGCGCTGAGAACCGCACGGCAGGGAGGGCAGGCCATGGAGCAAAAGGCAAAAACAAGGGCGCTGCTGGCTGCGTTCGGCTGCGCACTGGCCTACCTGCTGGCAGGCAAAGTGCTGGCATTTCTGCCTGCCCCGGCGTGGGATGTGCGGGCGCTGAGTTTTGTGCACCACTGCATCGCTGCACCTGTCGTGGAGGAACTGGTGTTCCGCGGTGCCATCCAGCAGCTGGCGCAGCCCTTGGGCAGATGGCAGGCCGCGGCGCTGCAGGCGGTACTGTTTGCAGTGCAGCACGGCACCCCGGCGGGCATGGCGTGGGCGCTTGGCTGCGGCCTTGTGCTGGGCGCACTTCGTGAACGCACCGGCAGGGTATGGCCGGGGATGCTTTTGCATACATTGAATAATCTGCTGGTTTTTGCAGCAGGATAAAGGGGAACCTATGACCGATTCTGAACTGATGGGCCTTGCGCTGGAAGAAGCCCGCAAGGCGGCTGCACTGGGCGAGGTGCCGGTGGGGGCCGTGGTGGCCCGCAACGGCGAAGTGGTAGCTGCCGCCCACAACACCCGCGAGACCGAAAAAAACGCCCTGCATCATGCAGAGCTGCTGGCCATTGATGCAGCCTGCAAAAAGCTGGGCGGCTGGCGGCTGTGGGAGTGCGAGCTGTTCGTCACGCTGGAGCCGTGCCCCATGTGCGCCGGGGCCATCATCAACAGCCGCATCCGGCGGGTGGTATACGGCGCGGCAGACACCAAGGCGGGCTGCTGCGGCAGTGTGACTGACCTGTTTGCAATGCCCTTCAACCATCACCCGGTGGTGGAGCAGGGGCTGCGCGCAGAGGAAGCACAGGAGCTGCTGCAGGCGTTTTTCAAGGATCTGCGGGCACGGCTTGCGGCCCGGCCGAAGTGGAAACCGCCTGTATGACCGGCACGGAATATGAAGAAACCGTAAAAAAGTGGAAGCTGCGTAAAAAGTAGGCGGCTTCCACTTTCTTTTTTCGGCAAATTGTGCTATATTATTTAATGGTGTTTTGTCGAAACCCATCTTATGCAGCTGTCTGCCGCGCCGAGCACCGGACTTTGACCGGATAAGAAATGGACGCTGAACGGACGGCGATGGGCCGCACAGACATCTCCTGCACGGCATACCTTTGCAGTGCAGAGATCACGACAGGAGGACTATACTCTTGTACGAAGATGAATTTGAACTGACGTTCAATCTGTCGGGTGAGGAGCCGCAGCCGGAACAGGCTGCACAGGAGCCGCCCGTACCGCCAAAGCCAAAGGCGGCAGCACCCGTGGTGGACGAACCCACCCGGGTGATGGTGCTGGAAAAGCCCCAGCCTGCGCCGCAGCCGGAAATGCCGGAGCCTGTGCAGGAAGAGCCGGAGAAAACACCTGCACCTGCCGTGCACACAGCAGCCAATGGCCGCTGTGTGCTGATCTCCGGCGGCGACCGCGGCATTGGTGCCGCTGCGGCTCGGGCGTTCTATGCGGCGGGCTACCGCGTGGCGGTGCTGTACCACAGCAATGCCAAAGCCGCTGCAGAGCTGGAAAAACAGCTGCCCAGCATCACCGCTGTGCAGTGCGATGTGGCGTCCCGCGCCAGCTGCGAGCTTGCGTTCCGCACCGCAGAACAGGCACTGGGCCGTGTGGATGTGCTGGTGAGCAATGCAGGCATCGCCCAGCAGAAGCTGTTCACCGACATCACCCCGGAAGAGTGGCAGCATATGCTGGACGTGAACCTGACCGGTGCGTTCCACCTGTGTCAGCTGGCGCTGCCGGGTATGATCCGCCGCAAGGCCGGACGCATCCTGACCGTGAGCAGCATGTGGGGCCAGACCGGCGGCAGCTGCGAGGTGCATTACTCTGCAGCAAAGGCAGGCCTGATCGGCCTGACCAAGGCTTTGGCCAAAGAAGAAGGCCCAAGCGGCATCACAGTGAACTGTGTTGCGCCCGGGGTCATTGATACCGATATGATGGCAGCATTCACCGCCGAGGATAAGGAAGCGCTGGCCGAAGAGACCCCTGTGGGCCGTCTTGGCAGCGCAGACGAAGTGGCGCAGCTGCTGGTGTTCCTTGCCGGCGAGGGTGCGGGCTACATCACCGGTCAGGTGTTCGGCGTGAACGGAGGACTTGTGATCTGATGCGCAGGAACACTTTATTACAGGATTTCCCCCGGCGGGAGCATCCCCGGAGCAAGAAGGAGAGAGCAAAATGGGCATGACTTTAAAGGAACTGTTGACGAAAGGCGAAGGCACCATTTCGGCCAAGGAGGCCAAGGCGCTGGCTGCACAGTGCAGAATGGATGAGGAAACGCTCTACACCCTTCTGGAAGAACGCGGCATCAAGGTTCAGGAAGAGGATGCAGAGCCTACGCTGGATGTGGACAGCATCATGGCCGAGGTCGAGAATGCCGAGAACAACAACGATGATATGGGCATCAGCGAGGACGAGGAAGAGCAGAGCGAGGAGAACCCTGCAGACCTGAAGGCTGCCATGGACGAACTGCTGGACGACCCCGTTAAGAACTACCTCAAGCAGATCGGCCAGATCCCGCTGCTGAGCGCGGAGCAGGAAGTGGAGCTGAGCCGCCGCATCCATGCCGGTGCCGAGGCGGCGCACATCCTGCAGGCCGACCGCCAGAAGTACGGCGGGCCGGAGTACATCAAAAAGAACAGCGCCCGCTTCTCGTTTGAAGAGGATGAGAACAGCCGCAGCTATACCGAAGATCTGGACGAGGAGGGCAACGAGAAGCCCAGCGAGGATGCCGAGGAAAAGGCTGCCGAAGAGGAAGCTATGGAGGCTGTGGAGAACGGCCCTCTGAGCGACGAAAAGCGCGCTGAGCTGCTCAAGACCCGCCGCGATGGCCTGAACGCCCGCCGCAGCCTGAGCGAAGCGAACCTGCGTCTGGTGGTGTCCATTGCCAAAAAGCATGTGGGCCACAATCTGGCATTCCTGGATCTGATCCAGGAGGGCAACATCGGCCTGATCAAGGCTGCCGAGAAGTTCGACTGTGACCGCGGCTTCCGCTTCTCTACCTATGCAACCTGGTGGATCCGTCAGGCCATCACCCGTGCCATTGCGGATCAGGCCCGTACCATCCGCATTCCGGTGCACATGGTGGAGACCATCAACCGGATGCGTCAGGCCACCAACCAGCTGGTGTACCAGAACGGCCACGAGCCGACCCCGGAAGAGCTGGCAAAGGCCATGGATATGAGTGTGGAGCGTGTGCGCGAGATCCAGCGCATGGCACAGGAGCCGGCAAGTCTGGAAAGCCCCGTGGGTGAGGAAGAGGATTCCTCTCTGGGCGATTTCGTCGCAGACGAAAACGCCGAAGCCCCCGGCAAGGCCGCAGACCGCGCCATGGTGGCACAGCAGATCAATCTGGCTCTCAAGAGCCTGACCCCTCGTGAAGAGAAGGTCATCCGCCTGCGCTTTGGTCTGGACGATGGCCGTCCCCGTACGCTGGAAGAGGTTGGCCGTGACTTTGGCGTTACCCGTGAGCGTGTGCGCCAGATCGAGGCAAAGGCGATCCGCAAGCTGCACAGCCGCAAGTGCCTGTCCCTGCTGAACGGCCTGATCGAGTGATAAAGTAAAACTCCTTCAGTCATCGCTGCGCGATGCCAGCTCCCTCAGAGAGGGAGCCCTTGGCAAAACCGGAAAGTTGTCCGTACTGCCAAAGGCCCCATCTCCGAGGGGGCTGTCTGCGTAAGCAGACTGGGGGAGTTCTTTCGTAAAAAACGACTTTTTTGCAAAAATCCGGATTTTTTTGCAAAAACCTCTTGCCAAACGGTGAAAACTGTGGTATTATAACTGAGCTGTGATTGCGCTGCTATAGCTCAGTTGGTAGAGCGCATCCTTGGTAAGGATGAGGTCTCCAGTTCGAATCTGGATAGCAGCTCCAGCTCAGATGCCCTGAAGTCGAAAGATTTCGGGGCGTTTTTCTTTGTGCAGATCGTTTTTGCTGTGCGGGTCCGGAACAGGGCAGAGCAGGCTTTGAACGGCCCTTTCAAGCTTTTTTGCGTTTTTCGTAAATTCATGCTTGACAAGCGGACGCTTTTTCGATATAATAAAGCACGTTCCGGCGGTAAGCGCCGCGCGAAACTTGAGCAATCATGGCCCGGTAGCTCAGTTGGTTAGAGCACCAGCCTGTCACGCTGGGGGTCGTCGGTTCGAGCCCGATCCGGGTCGCCATTTGCTGCTATAGCTCAGTTGGTAGAGCGCATCCTTGGTAAGGATGAGGTCTCCAGTTCGAATCTGGATAGCAGCTCCACAGCAGACACCTCGAAGCCTTAGGACTTCGGGGTGTTTTTTTGTTGTATGACTGCAAAAGCAGGCTGACGGAGTGCGGATCGCTTTGAGTACAAAAACAAAACGCACAGGCTCCGAAGAACCTGTGCGTTTATGGCAGGGGTAGTAAGTTTCGAACTCACGGCACGCGGTTTTGGAGACCGCTGCTCTACCAGCTGAGCTATACCCCTATGGGCATTCGCTGAATGCTTTGTTATTATAGCCGATGCAAAGGCGAATGTCAAGCATTTCTTTCAAGATTCAGGCATTTTTCGTGCCGCAGCTGCAACAGCCTTCTTTTTTATCGGATGCAGGCAGCTGGCTGGAAAGCTGTTCCAGCGTTACGCTGTCGATATACTGGTTGATCACCTCATCAAGGCCGGTCCAGAAGGGCAGGGTGAAGCACTGCTCCCACATGGGGCACTCGTTGGTCTCGCTGCCAAGGCAGGGAATGGGTGCCACGCTGCCCTCAATGGCGCGCAGGATCTCGCCGGCGGTGTAGTCGGCAGGGGCTTTGGTCAGGCGGTAGCCGCCCTGACTGCCGCGCTCGCTTTTTACAAGGCCCACACGGGCCAGCGGGGTCACGATCTGCTCCAAATATTTCAGGCTCAGGTTCTGCCGCTCACTGATCTCCTTCAGGCTCACGGTGGTGCCCGGCGCATAACGTGCCAGCTCGGCCATCAGGCGCAGGGCATAACGGCTTTTGGTCGAAAATTTCATGGCGATCCTCTCCTTATTGCTTCCTATAGTATAGCACGTTGCTCGGATTTTGCAAAGGTATCCTCTTGTGCAAACAAAAAAGGTCTGTTATCATAGGATGGATAAGAGGATACTATAAGGAGTGAGAGTATGAGTGAGAAGATCACGGCTGCCGATGCCATCCGTCTGCTGGATGCACACGAGGCGGCTGCTGTAGATGTCCGGGAGCCGGACGAGTTTGCCGTGGGCCACATCCCCGGCGCAAAGCTGCTGCCGCTGGGTCAGGTGCTGAGCCGTGCGGCTGAGGTGCTGCCGGATAAGAACGCTGTATGGCTGGTCTACTGCCGCACCGGCCGCCGCAGTGCCGATGCCGTGCGCAAGCTGGAAAGCCTTGGCTACACCCGCCTGTACGATCTGGGCGGCATTCTGAGCTGGCCCTATGAGATCGAGGGCGACTTTGAAGGGCATTTTTAAAAAGAAAGAAGGATAACTCCATGTCGTTCCACGCAAAAGATTTTGCCGGCAGCCACTGCGGCTGCCGCTACCAGCAGGACTACCGCCCCACCTTGGGCCGCGACGGCAAAAAGGAATCCGGCACGCTGGAGGTCATCAAGTTCTATTACGATGGTGCCATCCGCTTTGAGCAGCACTGCTACGGCGAAGCCGCAACCTTCGTGTTCGGCGTATGGGCATCCGGCATGGACGAGGACGGCACCCTGCACTGGGTGCTGCCCGACCGCCGCAAGAGCTACTACGACGAGGCGTATCTGCCCAAAAAGCTGGACCGCGTGGACGAGACAGGCAATCTTTACTTTGACGGCAGCAATTTTCCGTGGAAGCTGGCGGACGATTTTGCCGAGGATAAGCGCTGGGGCTACCCCAAGTGGAAGGTGGTACTGGGAAAACTGATCGGAAAGGGCAAAAAAGGTGACTGAATCACGAAAATCCAGTATTCATATTGACATACTAGGGAATGATATGGTATAACTTATCCGTTGAAAGGATTCCGCATCTGCACAGGGCATTCAAGGCTCCTGCAGACGCGTTCAATAAGAAAGGATCATTCCTATGGAAAACATGGAAAAAGTGGTTTATCTGGATAATGCTGCCACCACTCCCTGTGCTCCCGAGGCACTGGAAATGATGGTCAAAGCCCTGAGCGGTGCCTGCGGCAACCCCAGCAGCCATTACAGTGTGGGCTATGAGGCCAAGGAATTCGTGGACACCGGCCGTGCGCAGGTGGCAAAGGCCATCAATGCAAGTCCGGCTGAGCTCTTCTTTACCAGCTGCGGCTCCGAGGCCGACAACTGGGCCGTAAAGGGCACCGCCTTCACTAAGGCACGCCAGAACAAAAAGCACCTCATCACCAGCGCTTTTGAGCATCATGCCATCATGCACAGCATGGCTGCACTGGAGCGCATGGGCTTTGAAGTGACCTATATCAAGCCCACCGCCGAGGGCTACATCCGTCCCGAGGACGTGGAAGCTGCCATCCGTCCCGATACCGCGCTGGTCAGCATCATGATGGCCAACAACGAGATCGGTACCATCCAGCCCATCAAGGAGATCGCCGAGGTCGCTCACAAGCACGGTGTCTGGATGCACACCGACGCAGTGCAGGCCGTGGGTGCCATCCCCGTGGATGTGAAGGAACTGGGCGTGGATATGCTGTCCATGAGCGCCCACAAGTTCAACGGCCCCAAGGGCATGGGTGCCCTGTACTGCCGCAAGGGCGTATGGCCCCAGAACCTGATCGATGGCGGCAGTCAGGAGGCCCGCCACCGTGCAGGCACCGAGAATGTGGCCGGCATTGCTGCCATGGGCAAGGCACTGGAGATCGCCACGGCGCATCTGGATGAGCGCATGGCCCACGAGAGCGAGCTGCGCGATTATGTCATCGACCGCGTCCTCAAGAACATCCCGGAAGCCCGCCTGAACGGCGGCCGCAGCCCCCGTCTGCCCAACAATGTGAACATCAGCTTCCCGGGTCTGGAAGGCGAGACCATCCTGCTGGATCTGGATATGCACGGCATCTGCGCCTCCACCGGCTCTGCCTGCAACTCCGACAGTCTGGACCCCAGCCACGTCCTGCTGAGCATCGGCGTGCCTGAGGAGATCGGCCACGGCTCCATGCGGTTCACCTTTGGCCCGCAGAACACCATGGAAGAAGCAAAATATCTGTGCGACGTGCTGGAGGAAGTGATCCCCCGCCGCCGTGCTATGAGTTGTATGTGGCTGCAGGGCCAGAACACGGCCCGCCAGTTCAGCCTGAAGGGAGAGCAGTAATTATGGCAAGCATGTATAGCGCAAAGGTCATGGAGCATTTTGCAAATCCGCACAATGTGGGTGAGATCCCCGACGCAAACGGCGTGGGCGAAGTGGGCAACCCCAAGTGCGGCGATATCATGCGCATGTACCTGAAGATCGAGAACAACGTGATCGTGGATGTCAAGTTCCTCACCTTCGGCTGCGGTGCCGCCATCGCCACCAGCAGCATGGCCACCGACCTCATCAAGGGCAAGACCATCGACGAGGCGCTCAAGCTGACCAACAAGGCTGTTGTGGAAGCTCTGGAAGGTCTGCCTCCCATCAAGGTGCACTGCTCTGTTCTGGCCGAGCAGGCCGTCAAGGCTGCTCTGTCCGACTACTACCGCCGTCAGGGCATCGATCCGGAACCCATCGTGGGTAAGCTCGAAGAGGACTGCGACCACTGCGAGAGCTGCGGCCACTGATCCCCGCATTATGGAAGCCTGCTATTGGACAATGTGCCCGATGGCGGGCTTCTTTTTTGTGGAAATGGGAATCCTTTACAGCATATTGAAAAATGATATAATAGAGAAAAGATTGTTGCCTTTTCAAAAAAGGAGGAAATATGAAAAAATGCAAACTTGCAGCGATGGCATGGTTAAGTGTATGTATTGTTCTGTTTACTTCCTGTGGCAATTCTGTGGGGGTATCTTCTGGTTCCACTAGCGAGGCGAAAAGTACGGCTGTAAGCGAAAGCACAGCGGAAGAAAAACAGCCCTATGAGATACTTCGTGAGAAAGAAGATGAAACAAAACAGATTGCGGCAGACGAAGAACAGCAGGTAAAAGAGCTTCAAGATGCGCTGAATGCGGTTAATTTCTATTATGAAGAATTTGACGGCGGTGATGCTCTGATGGGGGTAAGCCCCAATTGCGAAAATAACGAAAAACAGGGAAAAAGCTGCATTGTCCCAGTTATTTATGTTTTTGGTCCGTCGGTGGACCCAATAGCATGTATAGGGTTTGATTACATAGGTGATACGTATCTGGATATGGATACGATTGAAATTGATACGGATAACTATAGATATACCTATGGAAACACAACGTTTATAACTGATGTTCAGAAGGACAAGCTGACAATATCTCCGAATGGCGATGAAAAAACAGAAGAGGTTGCATTTCGCCTTGCGACAGAAGATGACTTGGATGCATTAGTGGATATTGTGGAATCGGATGAAGTTGGTCTGACATTCGCAAAATACAACACCGCAAAGCCGGTTTTCGTAGAATGCGAAATGCCGGAAGGAGATAGACAGGCTATCACAGATGTATTGAATGCGTATTACCTGTATCTAAATGCCAGCGAGAAGGTGCGTGCAAAAGCACTTGCAGATATTTCGTATACAGAAGTTGAATCGTGAATAGGAGGAGATAAGAATGCGGAGAAAAATTTCAGCAATCCTTGTAACAGTGCTGATAATGCTGATGGTAATGCCAATGGAGGCTTTTGCGGCAGTGCCTTCGGTACAGGAAGTGGAAACACTGATTGCACAGATCGGGACAGTCACGCGCGAGAACCGCAGTGCAGTCGAAAAGGCTGTCAATGCTTATAACCAATTGGACGATGCTTCTAAGGCTGGCGTGTCAAATTTTGATGTGCTGGCTGAAGCACAGCAGATTCTTGGCATCAAGGACGCGCTGGCGAAATTGAATGTCGAACACGACAGAGTAGAAAATAATTACACAATATCGGATTCTTATGTTGAGAGTACGCTGAATACAGGGCTATGTATGATTGCACCGAGCATTCGTGTTTATGGTGACAGGGACGAACTGGTTTTAATGATTTCTTTTGTCTATGTTGGAGATGAACTCCTAAATGCAAATAGGGTCATCGTGCGAGCAGGGGATAACAAATATACTTATAATCAAGATGCCTTTAGTGCAATCGGCCGAGATGTTTGTAAAATCAATACGGGTAAACTCAAATGGGTGGAGGGCTTTGTAACAAGAGCAGAAGATTTCGATATTGAACTGCTGCGGGATGCATTAAGTTCACAGGAAGCAATTTTCCGATTTAGCGGATATCAGAACTATGACTATGTATTAACGCAGCAAAATCGTCAGGCCATCACGGATGTGCTGAATGCCTACAACCTTATGTGCTCTGTCAGCCCGGATGTACTGCGAAAAGCGTTGGCATGACTTTTGAGCTGTGGGAACAGGCTGTTTTAAATAGCCGACGCTGTTGTATCCTATCCAAAACGTAATAAAGTAAGTGTAAAATATTATTTGTTTACAAAGATGCCCTGAATATGCACTCGTTCATGAAAAATTCATATATTGTTCAGAATGAGTTCACCACTTTTCGGTATAAGTAGGGCAACACAGGCGCAAAGAGCGCCGAACTCCCACGGAAGCGGACGAAGAACAGGGCAAAGAACGGTTTGCGGCACGCACTGCAAAGCGGGTGCGTCGGCCCCGGAAAACGTCCCGCCGCACAGGAAAGGAAACGAGTTAGTATGAAAATTGGTTTTTGGGAACTTGTCGTCATCGTGATCGTGGCGTTCGTGTTCATCGGCCCGGATCAGCTGCCTGTCTACGCAAAGAAGATCGGCAAGATGCTGCGTGAACTGAAAAAGTACACCGGCGCTGCTTCTGAGGAGATCCAGAAGAACGTTGTGGAGCCGCTGAATGAGATCCAGGCTCCCCTGAAGGAAGCTGTTGCCCCGCTGACCGATATCAAGAAGGATATCGACAACAGCGTCAAGGATGTGACCAAGAGCTTTACCGGTATCGGCAAGACCAGCAAGGAGGAAGCTGCCAAGGCAGAAGCCGCCGAGGAAGTGGCCGAGCTGACCGAGGAGCCGGTGGAAGAGCTGGAAGAGGACGCTGCACCTGCCGCCGCCAAGGCAGAGGAGAGCGCTCCCGCTGAGGAGACCGCTGCACCTGCCGAGAAGGCCGAAGAACCCGCCGCCCCGGTTGAAAAGGCTGAGCCTGCCGCTGCGCCCGCAGAGGAAAAGGCCGAGCCTGCTGCAGAAGCGGCTCCCGCACAGGAAGCTGCCGAGGCTGCTCCTGCGGCCGAGCCGGTGGAGGAAGACCCTCGTCAGAATGATGTTCTGCCGAAGGACTGATTACTTACTGGATGCACCCGCGCCCGCGGTTGCCTGATACATGCAATAAGCCCGCCACGCGGCGCGGCAAAGTAAAAAGGAGATTTTTATTATGCGTATTGGTACTAACGAACTGCTGATCATCCTGGTCGTCGCTCTGCTGATCTTTGGACCCAAGAACCTGCCGAAGCTGGGCAAGATGTTCGGCAAGACCATCAACGGCTTCAAGAAGGGCATGGAGGACGAGGAAGGCTCCGATGATTCCGAGGAGAAGACCGAGAAGAAGGTTTCCAAGAAGGACGAAGACGAGGAGTAATTGTGGCTACGAACGTTAAGCGCAAAAAGAAAAAAGCCGAAGTCATGGCAGAGGACGGCAGCATGACGCTGACCGGCCATCTGAAAGAACTGCGGAACAGGCTGATCATCTGCGCGGTGGTGTTCGTGGTGGGTGTTGTGGTCTCGCTGGCATACGCCGACCGTCTGATCGATCTGCTCACTGCCATGGGCCGCGACTATTACGAGTTTGTTTCCATTGCCCCGCAGGAAAAGCTGATGCAGTATTTCCGCGTCTCCATTCTGGCAGGCGTGGTGGTCACCGTTCCGGTGGCGTTCTACCACATTTATGCATTTGCAAAGCCGGGCCTGAAAAAGAGCGAGAGCTTCTTCTTCAAAATGGTCATGCTGCTGGGCCTGATCCTGTTCTGCGTGGGCGTGCTGTTCGCCTACAAGCTCATGATGCCCTTCATGCTGCGTTTCCTCAGCACCGGCATCGAGGGTGCCGAGTACATCCAGACCACCACCAGTATCGAGAGCTATGTCAACCTCTGCTTGACCATGTTCATCATTTTTGGCTGCGTGTTTGAGATGCCTCTGATCACCATCATCCTGTCCAAGATGGGCATTATCAACCCGCAGCTGCTCAAGCAGGTGCGCGGCGTTGCCATCGTGATCATCTTCTTCATCGCGGCCGTTGTCACCCCGCCGGATATCGTGTCTCAGTGCATGGTGGCCGGCCCCATGGTGCTGCTGTACTTCATCAGCATCTTCCTGAGCGGCATCTTCTATAAGCCGAAAGAGGACGATGATGACGAAGATGACGAGGATGAGGACGAAGAGTAAGCTCTGACTTCTGGTTTTCTGTTTTATCATTGCAAAAACAAAGGCTGCTGCGCCATTTGGTGCAGTAGCCTTTTTGTATGTAGCCTTTTTGTATGTGGAAAATGCTTCCGGTGCAGAGCGTAATCGCGTGGGGCAGATTCTATGGCTTTTGCAAAAGGCATTACCGCCGAATATGTACTCTTTTGCACGCACAAAAGAGTACCAGAAAGGACGGCGGTGCCCGTAGGGCATGAAAGCCCCGGTGGGGCTTTCAAGGCGCAGACCGGTTTGCGCAGCAAATGCTGTGTGTTCAACACAGCAAGGTCTCCGCTACTTTCGAGGCGCGGGAGGCGGCGGGTTGCGGCTCCCTGCGTCTGCTTCGTGCCTTGGACGGCACTCGCATCCTGCAGGCCGCTGCCCCAACTCGTCCAAAGCGAACGCGGCGGCAATTCCAAATCGTTGCTGCTCAGTCTATACAAGCCACTCGCCCTGTGCTAGAATGAAACCAACAAATCAAAGGCGGTGAAACCATGCATCCACTCCCGGAATACCCTCGCCCGGCCATGCGCCGGGACAGCTATGAGAACCTGAACGGCCTGTGGAAGTACGCCATTACCCAGACAGCTGAATACCCTGCTGCGTGGGACGGCAGCATTCTGGTGCCCTACTCGCCGGAAGCAAAGGCCTCCGGCGTTGGCCGCACCCTGCAGCCCGGCCAGTGGCTGCACTACCACTGCACCTTTGCTCCCCCTCCGGGAGAAGGGGGCCGGGTGCTGCTGCACTTCGGCGCGGTGGACGATGCCTGTGCGGTGCAGGTGAACGGCCATCTGGTGGGCGGCCATCGGGGCGGCTACTGGCCCTTCACACTGGATGTCACCGCCCAGCTCAACGATACGGGCCGCAACAGCCTGTGGGTGGCCGTGCAGGACTCCACGGACAGCGGCACGCAGGCCCGGGGCAAGCAGACCCTGAAGCCCGGCGGCATGTTCTATCCGGCCCAGAGCGGCATCTGGCAGACGGTCTGGATGGAGCGTGTGCCGGAAAACTACATCCAGTCGCTCACGGTCACGCCGGACTACGATGCCCGCACCGTGACCGTGAAAGCCCATACTTCCATGCCCGGCGGTGCGGTGAACCTGTGGGCCGTGGTGCGGGCCGGGGGCGTGACCATTGCCGAGGACTGGGGCAGCGACGAAGCGGACCGGGACGGCGAGGTGACGCTGAACATCCCGGAGGAACATTTCTTTCCGTGGAGCCCGGATACCCCGTTTTTGTATGACCTGACCGTGGGTACCACGCAGGGAGGGGAGGAGCAGTTCGACACCGTGCACAGCTACTTTGCCCTGCGCAAGTGGAGCTGTGAGCCGGATGCGCGGGGCGTGCTGCGCTTCTGCCTGAACGGAAAGCCCATCCTGCTCAACGGCCTGCTGGACCAGGGCTACTGGCCGCAGGGCCTGTATACCCCGCCTTCCGATGCGGCGGTGGAGCGGGAGCTGAGCGAGGTGAAAGCGCTGGGATTCAACCTGCTGCGCAAGCACGCCAAGATCGAGCCGCAGCGCTGGTACTACCACTGCGACAGGTTGGGCCTTGTGGTCTGGCAGGACATGGTGAACGGCGGCAGCAGATACAACCTGTGGTTCGTCACCTACCTGACCAATGTGCTGCAGCCCCTTGTGCGCCGCCTGCCCGACGCAGAGCCGCTCTGGGGCCTGCTGAGCCGCGGAAAAGCATCCAGCCGGGAAACATACCGCAAAGAGCTGCAAGCCACCGTGAAAGCCCTGCGCTGCCATCCGTGCATCGGCTGCTGGGTACCCTTCAACGAAGGCTGGGGCCAGTTTGATGCGGCCGGGGCCGTGCAGGCCATCCGCGCGCTGGACGATACCCGCCTTGTGGACGAGGCCAGCGGTTGGTATGATCAGGGCGGCGGAGATGTGTGCTCCATCCACAACTATTTCTATCCGCTGCATGTAAAGCCCGGAAACCGTACCGTGGCCCTGAGTGAATACGGCGGTATTGCATGGCCCATGCCGGGGCACGAAGCACCGGGCAAAACCTACGGCTACGGCACGGCCAAGAGCCGCGCAGACCTGACCGTCCGCTGCAAAAAGCTGCAGTTGGGCACAGTGCTGCCGCAGCTGAAAAAAGGACTTTCGGCGCTGGTGTACACCCAGCTGACGGATGTGGAAGATGAGGTGAACGGTCTGTTCACCTATGACCGGGCCGAGATCAAGCCGGATGCCAATGCCGTCCGCTCGGTGAATGCTGCCCTTGCCGCAGAGTTCGCAAAAGTGACGCGATGAAAGAAAAAACTCCCTCAGTCATCACGCAGCGATGACTGAGGGAGTTTTATGTTACAGCAGCTCTCAGTTGTTGGCGCTGTTGTTCACGATCTTTTTGGCGGGCAGCTTGTTCATGGCAGAGCTGTCCAGATCGTGTGCCAGCTCTGCACCGCCTGCGGCCAGTGCGTCGTCCAGCTCGCCGCCCTTCATATCGCTCAGGATCTGGCTGCGCAGGTCGTCCAGCGAGGAAACGCTCAGCGGGTCTACACGCACCATCAGGAGCAGGGTGTAGCTGTTGATCTGCACGGCAGCGGCTTCGCCGTAGGAAAGGCTGCGCAGAGCATCGGCTGCGCCATCCTGCGTAAAGGCCGAAGCAACATCGCTCTCGGTCAGCAGCTCGGTCTGGACGCTGGCGCTGTCGTCGGAAGTTTCGCCGTCCAGCACGGCGTAGATGTCCGGCAGGGCATTCTGTGCGGCCTCATGCAGGGCGCTCACCTGATCCGAGACCGTCTCGCCGCCTGCAGTGTTGACGCTGTCGGCAGCAGTCTGGGCCAGCCGGAGCATTTTGGTCTTCTGGTCGTCGTTTGCAAAGGCATAGGTGCTGGTGTTGTACAGCGGGATGCTGATGTAGCAGATCTCATACATGCTGTCGTCCAGATGGCTGGTCAGCTCGTCGTCCTCCACCGGGGCCTCGCCGTTTTTGCCGTAGACCAGTTCCAGCAGGGCGGTGTGCTCCATCTGCAGACGTTCATATGCCTTGACGGTCTCCAGACCGATGCCGTTGGCGGTGTAGGTGTCGCCGTACTGGTCCATCATCTGCTGGGCATAACGGTCGGCAGTGGCGATCTGCTCGTCGGTCAGCTCACCGCCCAGTGCCTTGAAGCGGGCATCCACAGCGGCCAGCGTTTCCAACGTTTCCTGCGTTTTCTGGGCCACATAGTCGCTCACAACTGCGGTCTCGCCGCTGTCAGAGTCGGTGGTGATGGTCTCTTTCAGGAAGGCTCTTACGTCGGTGGTGTCCTGATCGGTGCCGGCAAGCTGGGCGGCCTGCTGGTAAGCACCGTACTGTGCCAGCAGATACATGCCGGAGGTGATCTCAAAATCACCGATGCTGCCCACGGTGTCCGGGGCGGAAATGGTGCAGCCCACAAGGCTGAACACCAGTGCAAGTGCGCAGATCAGCGCGAGAAGTTTCTTTTTCATGGCAATGCTCCTATGATGTTTATTTTTGCTCGGCGGAGGCAAGGATCTCTGCCATCGCCTTGAGGATGCTTTGCAGCAGCTCCAGCGGCTTTTCGTCGGGCTGCAGCGTGACCGAGAGATAGGGCCGGTTGCCTGCACCGGCGGTGACGCGGCCATTGAAGGCTACCAGCAGGCCCCGGATCATGGGCAGCTCCAGACTTTCCAGCTGCAGGGTGAGGGTGTCCTTTTTCTGGGTCACTTCGGTCACGCCCACAGCGCTGGCCTGCACGCGTACCAGCGACACGTTGACCAGATCGCTCACCGAGGGCGGCGGGTCGCCGTAGCGGTCGATGAGCTCGTCCAGCACATCGGCGGCATCCTCTGCCGTCTGGATGGCGGCAATGCGCTTATAAGCTTCAATGCGGCCCGGGCCGTCTGCGATATATTTCTCCGGGATGAAGGCATCCACCCGCAGATCCACAAGGCATTCGCTCTTGTCCCGCCGGACAGGTTCGCCCTTGGCCCGGGCGATGGCCTGCCCCAGCATCTTCACGTAGAGGTCGTAGCCCACGGCCTCCATGTGGCCGTGCTGGCTGTGGCCCAGAAGACTGCCCGCACCCCGGATCTGCAGATCCCGCATGGCGATGCGGAAGCCGGAGCCGAAGGCCGTGAACTCCCGGATAGCGGAGAGCCGCTTCTGGGCGATATCGGTCAGGGTCTTGTCCCGCCGGAAGGTGAAGTAGGCATAGGCCTTGCGGCCGGAGCGGCCCACCCGGCCTCTGATCTGGTACAGCTGGGCAAGGCCCATGCGGTCAGCGTCCTCGATGATGAGGGTGTTGCAGTTGCGCACGTCGATGCCGGTCTCGATGAGGGTGGTGCACACCAGAATATCGATCTCGCCGTTCAGCAGATGCTGCCACACGGGGTTCAGCTCTTCCTCGGTCATCTTGCCGTGGGCAATGCCGATGCGTGCGCCGGGCACCAGCTTGCTCACATGGGCGGCGCAGGCTTCGATGTTGTCCACCCGGTTGTGCAGGTAGTACACCTGCCCGCCCCGGGCAAGCTCCTTCTTCATGGCTTCGGCAAGGATCACGTCGTTGTATTCCAGCACAAAGGTCTCCACGGGCTGCCGCTCGATGGGCGGCTGCTCGATGGTGGAAAGGTCCCGGATTCCGCTCATGGCCATGTTCAGGGTGCGGGGGATGGGGGTAGCCGAAAGGGTGAGCATGTCCACCCCGATGAAGTTCTCCTTGAGCTTTTCCTTGTGCTTCACACCGAAGCGCTGCTCCTCGTCGATGATGACAAGGCCGAGGTCATGGAACTTCACGTCCTTGGACAGCAGCCGGTGGGTGCCCACCACGATGTCCACACTGCCCGACTGCAGGCCCCGGAGGGTCTCCTTCTGCTGCTTTGCGGTGCGGAAGCGGGACATCATCTCCACCTTCACGGGAAAAGCTTCCATGCGGGAGAGGATGGTGTTGTAGTGCTGCCACGCCAGCAGGGTGGTGGGGGCAAGGATGGCGCACTGCTTGCCGCCCATCACGCACTTGAAGGCGGCGCGCAGGGCCACTTCGGTCTTGCCCACGCCCACGTCGCCGCACAGCAAGCGGTCCATGGGCCAGCCCTTTTCCATGTCCTGCTTGATCTCGGCGGTGGCGTTCAGCTGGTCGTCGGTCTCGTCGTAGTCAAAGCGGGTCTCAAAGTCTCGCTGCCAGTCGCCGTCCGGCGGGAAAGCGTAGCCCGTGGCCTGTCGGCGGCGGGCGTAGAGCTCGATCAGTTCCTGCGCCATCTCCTCGGTGGCTTTTTTCACCTTGGCGCGGGTACGCTGCCACTCGGCGCCGCCCAGCTTTGCCAGCTTTACCTTTTCCTCGTCGCCGGGGGCGGTGTAGCGGCTCAGCAGGTCCAGCTGGGTCACCGGAACATACAGCACATCCGAGCCGGAGTACTGCACCTTCAGGTAATCTTTCGTGGCACCCTGCACTTCCAGCCGCTGGATGCCCGCATACATGCCGATGCCGTGGCTCTGGTGCACCACATAGTCCCCGGGCTTGATGTCCGAAAGGCTGGAAAGGGCGTTCTTGTTCTTTTTGCGCTTTTTGGTCTCGGCGGAGATTTCTTCCTCCAGACCGTGCCTGCGGCTGGACAGCACTGCCGCATGGGCAAACGGAAAGGTGCACCCGGCGGTCAGATGGCCCGGCAGCACCTGTACGATGCCTTTTGTGGGCCGCACATCCCGGCTCATGCTCACGGAGTAGCCCTTGTCGGCAAGGTCGCGGGTGAGGGCGGCGGCACCCTTGGGCGTTCCGGAAAACAGGGTGACGGCATAGCCCTGCGCAATGAGCGGGTCAAGGTCTTCTCGCAGGGAGACAAGGTCGCCGTTCCAGTTGGGGGCGGCAAAGGCCTCGGCGTTGATGAGGTCTTTCAGCTTAAATTCGTTCATGCCGCGCAGGAAGTTCTCGCACAGCAGGGTGCTCTGCTTCTGGGCGGCAGCGGCAAGGTCGTCCATGGTCTGGTAGAGTACATCCAGCCCGGGGCAGAGCACACCCTCTTCCAACAGGCCGGTCAGCTCTTCGCTGCGACGGAACTCGGTGGCCTTCTGGGCATCCCGGATGCCGCCCACCTCGTCCAGAATGAACAGCGGTGTGTCCAGATGATCCAGCAGGGTGGCCGGGCTCGGATAGCGCAGGCCGTAGTATTTATCCATGGCTTCCGGCATCAGTCCGGAGTCCAGCTGAGCAAGGTCGGCTTCCGTGGCCTTTTCCAGTGCGGTGCGGTGCCGGCCGCGTGCCTTTTTGATGGCGGCACGCAGGGCCTCGGCAGTCTCGGCGGTATCGCCGAACAGCACCTCGCGGGCAGGGGAAAGATAGATCTTTTCCAGTGCGCTGTCCCGCCGCTGGGTGAGCAGGTCGAAGGAGGAAATGGAATCGATCTCGTCGTCCCAGTACTCCACGCGGGCAGGCTGGCGCATATCCGGCGCATAGATATCCACGATATCGCCGCGCACACTGAACTGTCCCGGGCCGTCCACCTGACTGCGCCGCACATACCCGGCGGCGAACAGCCGGGCCACAAGACCCTCGCGGTTGTACACCATGCCGGGTTTGAGGGTAAGAGTGTTCTTTAAAAATTCATCCCGGGGCACGGTGTACTGCAACAGCGCTTCGGCGGGCACGCAGACTGCGTTCAGCCGCCCGCCTGCAAGGGAGCCCAGCACCGAAAGGCGGCGGTACTCGTACTCGCGGCCCGCGCCCTCCACTGGGCGCAGCATAAAGTCCCGGGGCGGGAACACGGCGGCAGAAAGGCCCAACGCCTTGAGGTCGTCCGCAAAGTGGGTGGCCTCGGCCTCGCCGGGGGTCACGATGCACAGCACCCGGCCAAGGTCTTTCTGCAAGGCAGCGTACAGCAGGGCACGGCCTGCGGGCGGCAGACCGAACAGCGCGGCAGGACCAGGCTTTGCAAAGCTGGCCGCGATCTTCTGATATTCCGGTGTGGCCTTGAGTAAGGCTTCGTACATGGAAAAACCTCCTTTCCTGTTGGGATGACCATTTGAAATTGCCGCCGCAGACGGGTTGCGGCACCCAGCATCTGCTTCACGCCTTGAGCGGCGCTCGCATCTTGCTGGCCGCTGCCCCAACAACTCCTCCCTGTTTCCGCCACTGGCGGCGGTCGTCGCTGTTGCGCTTTGGCAATGGCAGAGGAATGATTATTTTTTATTTGCAGCAGAGAAAAGCCTGCGGGCTTTTCTCCGCTGTTTTTTCACGAGAGGAGTCGTGACCTCAAGATGCATCAAAGAACACAAATGCAGTTCGCCAGTGCTGCTCCACTCGGTGAAAATGTGTTTGGAGCGGCCCGCAGGCCGCGACAAACACGAACAATAAAAATAAAATTCCGCTGAAAATGCCCAGAGCGCAAGCGGAGGGCAGTTTAAATGAGGTCCTTACCCGTTATACTTGCTCTGTGCCAGACTCAGCTTGCCGTCCATGATGAGCTTTGCGGCGGCTTCCAGATCAGGGTAGCGGCCGCTCAGAGCCTTGGCATCCTCTGCCGGGAACTTGCCCAGCACCCACGCGGCAAGGTCGTAGTCCGGGTGGGGCTTGGCACCCACGCCGATGCGGATGCGGGGGAAGTTCTCCCCGCCCAAGCGGGCGATAATGCTCTTCAGGCCGTTATGTCCGCCTGCGGAGCCGGAGGGCCGGATGCGCAGCTTGCCGGGGTTCTGGGTGATATCGTCGCACAGAACGATGACGTGGTCGGCAGGGATCTTGAAAAAGCCCGCCGTGGGGGCGATGGAGTCGCCCGAAAGGTTCATGTAGGTCAGGGGCTTGAGCAGCACCACCTTGTGGCCGTCCACTTCGCCCTGACCCCACAGACCTTCAAATTTGGTTTTGCTGACCGAAATGCCCCACTTGTCGGCCAGATAGTCCAGCGCGGCATAGCCCGCATTGTGGCGGGTGCCGTCGTATTTTGTTTCCGGGTTGCCAAGACCGGCGATCAGCCAGATGTCATTTGTATTCATGAGTGTTATATTTTCCTTTTTGTGATAAATTGTCCGATGCAAGTCCTAAGTATAACATACGCGCGTGCAAAAAGATATACATCATAAGCGAAAAAGATGCACCTGCAAACAAAAACCGCCGCGCAGGGCCATCCTGTGCAGCGGTCTGTACGCGAAAAACGGACAGCTTACTTGCTCTGCTCGTCTTCCAGCTTCTTTTTTTTGGCAATGTAGGCTTCCATCTTGGGCTCTGCCCAGCCCTCCAGATTGGTCTGGCGCTCCCGGGCGATGCCCAGCGCCTGTGCGGGCACGTCCTTGGTGATGGTGCTGCCGGCGGCGGTGTAGGCACCATCGCCCACCTTCACGGGGGCTACAAGGTTCGTGTTGCAGCCGATGAAGCAGTAATCGCCGATCTGGGTGCGGAACTTATCCTTGCCGTCGTAGTTGCAGGTGACGGTGCCGCAGCCGAAGTTGCAGTACTTGCCCACGTCGCTGTCGCCGATATAGGTCAGGTGGCTCACCGTGTTGCCCCGGGCAAAGTTGGAGTTCTTGGTTTCTACATAGGCACCCAGGTGCACGCCGTAGTCGGTGACGGTGTTCACCCGCACATGGGTGAAGGGGCCGATGTTGTTGTGAGGACCGATGTGGCTGCTGTATACCTGACTGGCGTTGACGGTGCTGCCCTCGTCTACGATGCTGTCCTCGATGAGGGTGTTGGGGCCGATGATGCAGCCCGCACCGATGACCGTCCTGCCGCGCAGGATGGTACCGGCCAGAATGACGGCACCCGGGGCGATGACCACGTCCGGTGCAATCTGCACGGTGCGGCTGTCGATGATCACGCCGTTTGCGATGTGCTGCAGCAGAATGACCTCGCGGGCGGCTTCGGCGGCATCCAGCTGCTCACGCGCTGCATTCAGCGCGGCAGAAGAAACAGAATTTTCCATACGATAGATCTCCCTTCCGGCACGGCGGCTCCCGGCGGGTGGATGATAAGGCCCGACCCGGAAAAATGATGCATCCATATCCAAAGATGGATACAACAGAAGCTTTGTGCCGACAAAAAAGAAAAAACTGAAATTACAGGGATGGAAAGTTGTATCCAACAGACGGATAATCCGCGTCAGAAAACGAAAAACCTCTCGAACTTTTTCCCATTTTATATTACCGGAAAACTCGGCAAAATTCAAGTGATTTGCATAAAAAATATCAAACAAATTCGGTGTTTTGCACGGTGGAAACGGATGGATTTTCTGGTATAATAATTTAGCATTCACAAAACAATGTTCATCGATCAAATGAGACAAGGCAAGCGATGAGGCTGCGGCGCGGATGCTCCGCAGTCAAAAATGGGAGGTAAACAACGCATGAGCAAAAAGTATCTGTACTACTTCAGCGAAGGCAATGATGCTTTCGGCGGCGACAAAGTCACCATGAAGAACACTCTGGGCGGCAAGGGCGCCGGTCTGGCAGAAATGACCGCAGCCGGTATGCCGGTGCCGCAGGGTTTCACCATCACCACCGACGCCTGCACCCAGTATTATGCAGACGGCCGTCAGATCAATGACGAGATCACTGCTGATATCTTTGAGCATCTGAAGGGTCTGGAGCAGATCACCGGCAAGAAGTTCGGCGATAACCAGAACCCCCTGCTGGTCTCCGTCCGTTCCGGCGCACGTCAGTCCATGCCCGGCATGATGGACACCATCCTGAACCTGGGCCTGAACGACGAGGCTGTTGAAGGTCTGGCAAAGAAGACCGGCAACGCCCGTTTTGCATACGACTGCTACCGTCGCTTTGTGCAGATGTTCGCGGACGTCGTTATGATGGTCCCGAAGAGCCTGTTCGAGGTCGAGATCGACAAGATGAAGGAAGCCAAGGGCGTCAAGAACGACGTTGACCTGACTGCTGACGACCTGAAGGAACTGGTCGGCACCTTCAAGAAGATCTACGAGGAGAACGAAGGCCGTCCCTTCCCGCAGGATCCCCGCGATCAGCTGATCGAGGCTGTCAAGGCCGTCTTCCGCAGCTGGGACAACCCCCGCGCAAATGTCTATCGTAAGATGAACGAGATTCCCTACGAGTGGGGTACCGCAGTCAACGTTCAGCAGATGGCATTCGGCAACTCTGGCGACCGCTCCGGCACCGGCGTTGCATTCACCCGTGACCCCGCCACCGGCGCTAAGAAGCTGATGGGCGAGTACCTGATCAATGCACAGGGCGAGGACGTTGTGGCCGGCGTGCGCACTCCTTCTCCCATCAGCCACCTGAAGGATCAGATGCCTGAGGTGTACGATCAGTTCGTTGAGATCGCAACCCGTCTGGAGAACTACTTCCGCGATATGCAGGATATGGAGTTCACCATCGAGGACGGCCACCTGTACATGCTGCAGACCCGTAACGGCAAGCGTACCGCTCAGGCTGCTCTGCAGATCGCATGTGATCTGGTGGACGAGGGCATGATCACCGAGCAGGAAGCTGTCCTGCGCGTGGAGCCCAAGCAGCTGGATACCCTGCTGCATCCCCAGTTCGACGCCGCTGCCCTGAAGGCTGCAGAGGTTGTCGGCAAGGGTCTGGCTGCTTCTCCCGGTTCTGCCTGCGGCCAGATCGTCTTTACTGCTGAAGAGGCAGAGGAAATGGTCAAGTCCGGCAAGATGAAGAAGGTCGTTCTGGTCCGTCTGGAGACCAGCCCCGAGGATATCGTGGGCATGCAGGTCTCTCAGGGCATCCTGACCGTCCGCGGCGGCATGACCAGCCACGCAGCCGTTGTTGCCCGTGGTATGGGCACCTGCTGTGTCTCCGGCTGCGGCAATGACAACGAGGTCAAGATCGACGAGGAAGCAAAGACCTTCGAGATCAATGGCCACAAGTTCGTTGAGGGCGACTGGATCTCCATCGATGGTTCTACCGGCAACATCTACGGCGAGCAGGTCGCTACCGTGGCCGCTACCGGCAATAAGAACTTCAACCGCTTCATGGGCTGGGCAGACGCTGCTCGTCAGCTGCTGGTCATGACCAACGCTGATAACCCGCGCGACGCACAGCAGGCAGTGGATCTGGGTGCTGAGGGCATCGGCCTGTGCCGTACCGAGCACATGTTCTTCGCAGAGGATCGCATCAAGGCTGTGCGTGAGATGATCTGCGCACGTACCGTGGAAGAGCGCGAAGCTGCTCTGGCCAAGGTCGAGCCGTTCCAGCAGGGTGACTTCGAGGCCATGTACCGCATCATGGGTGAGCGCCCGATGACCATTCGTTATCTGGATCCGCCTCTGCACGAGTTCCTGCCCACCAAGGACGAGGACATCAAGGAACTGGCTGCCGATATGGGCATGACCTATGATGACCTGAAGAACGTGGTTACTTCTCTGCACGAGTTCAACCCCATGATGGGCCACCGTGGCTGCCGTCTGGCTGTTACCTACCCTGAGATCGCAGCCATGCAGACCCGCGCTGTGATCAAGGCTGCTCTGAACGTCTCTGCTGAGACCGGCCATGTGATCACCCCGCACATCATGATCCCGCTGGTCGGCGAGGTCAAGGAGCTGAAGTTCGTCAAGGACGTTGTGGTCAAGGTTGCTGACGAACTGATTGCTGCTGCTGGCGTTGAGATGAAGTATCAGGTCGGTACCATGATCGAGATCCCCCGTGCAGCCCTGACTGCCGGCGAGATCGCCAAGGAAGCCGAGTTCTTCAGCTTCGGCACCAACGACCTGACCCAGATGACCTTCGGCTTCAGCCGTGATGATGCCGCCAAGTTCCTGGGCGCATACTACGAGAACAAGATCTATGAGAGCGATCCGTTCCAGCATCTGGATCAGATCGGCGTTGGCAAGCTGGTCAAGATGGCTGCCCACGACGGCCGCGAGACCCGTCCTGATCTGGGTCTGGGCATCTGCGGCGAGCACGGCGGCGACCCCACGAGCGTGGAGTTCTGCCACAATGTCGGTCTGGACTATGTCAGCTGCTCTCCCTTCCGTGTGCCTATCGCACGTCTGGCTGCCGCTCAGGCTGCCATCAAGAATCCCCGCAAGTGATGGTGTGGGCGCTTGAAAAGCGCGAATAAAAACCCATAAAGCAAACGAACCGCCCCGGTTTCCGCAACGGAAGCCGGGGCGGTTTTTGTGTGCTGAAGAATATCAGGGAATGCAGACGCTTCCTCCGGATGGCGCGTGGTGCTGCCTGCAATTTTTTGGAAGGATAACGAGCACCCTTCCGCTCCCTGCATTTGCGGGGACGGAAAGCATCCGAAGAGCGCTGCCGACAGTGGCAGCGTGGAACATGGCGGTACGATTTGGGCTGTCATATCATAAAGAAGCAAGTGCAGGGCAGACCGTTGAAAAAATGCTGAAAGCATTCTGGAGCCCCCTGTGCTTGAAGCGAACGAACCTGCCGGAAGATCGTGCCGAAGGAGAACCATGGATGATCTTGGCGTTCAGCCGTGGAGAGCGGGGGAGAATCGGAGGCTTTGGTGCGAAAGCACAAATGTTTGCACAAGATAACACACTGCAAACATTTGCATACAACAAAGAGATTTTGCCGAAAGCGGGAGGATTGGAGCAATTCAAAGGAGAGAAAAAAGAGTGAAAAGGACAGATTGCTATAAAATTCCGAGAAATACTGTACGTTCCGACAAACATAACGGGGATTGGTTGACAAATAGTTGGGCATGGGCTATAATGCAAACGTAGTTCATCGAAAGACTGACTCGTAAGAAATGTGATCTTAGGAGAGGGAGAGTCGATGATAATTTTATCGGATGAATGCAAACGTTTGCATATAAGAGAAAAGAGACGGTGGGGGAAGGTGGTGCGGAAAAAACCACGCTTCTCACCCGCACAAAAGGAGGCAAAACAAATGGCGCAGATCATGACACGCGAACAGGCGGCAGCTCTGATTCAGGATGGGGATACCGTAGTGATCACGGGCAGCGGCGGCGGTGTGATGGAGGCGTACCACACCCTTGAGGGAATCGAGGAACGCTTTCTGAATACAGGCCATCCCGCAAACCTGACCCTGGTGCATGCCTCCGGCATTGGCGATAAGAACAGAGCCGGCGTTACCCGCTTTGCCCACAAGGGCATGGTCAGGCGTGTCATAGGCGGTCACTGGGGCTGGTCGCCGGAGATGCAGGCAATGGCGGTCAACAATGAAATCGAGGCTTACAATTTCTCGCAGGGCGTCATCTGCCACCTGTATCGCGAGATCGCAGCACAGCGCCCGGTGCTGATCACAAAGGTTGGCAAGTATACCTTTGTGGATCCGCTGCTGCAGGGCGGAAAGCTGAACGAAGTGACCAAGGAAGATCTGGTGGAACACATCAAGATCCATGACGTCGATTATCTGATGTACAAGACCTTCCCCGTCAACATCGCGGTCATCCGCGGCACCTACGCAGACGAGAGCGGCAACATCAGCTTTGATCAGGAGCCCGCACGGCTGGATATGCTGGAAGCTGCGCAGGCAGCGCACAACAGCGGCGGCAAAGTCATTTGTCAGGTCAAAGGCATCGTGGCAAAAGGCAGCCTGAGCGCAAAGCGGGTCTGGATCCCCGGGGCATACATTGACGCCATTGTGGTGGACCCCGCTCAGATGCAGACCGGGGAGGGCGAGTACAATCCTGCTTTCAGCGGGGATGTCACCATCCCGATCAGTCAGCTGAAAGCATTCCCGCTCAACGCACGCAAGGTCGTGGCCCGCCGGGCATTTATGGAGCTGGAGCAGGGTGCCATCATCAATCTGGGGTTCGGTATGCCGGATGGTGTTGCAGCAGTCGCTGCGGAGGAGGGCTTTGCAGACAAGGTCACGATGACCATTGAGCAGGGCATCTACGGCGGCATCCCCGCACAGGGCGCGATCTTCGGCGTGGCAAGCAATCCGGATGCATTTTTGGACGAAAGCACGCAGTTCGATTTTTATTCCGGTCATGGTCTGGATACCACATTTCTGGGTCTGGCACAGGCGGATGCACAGGGCAATGTCAATGTGAGCAAGTTCGGGACGACGATCTCCGGCAGCGGCGGATTCATTGATATTTCCCAGTCTGCAAAGAAGGTGGTGTTCTGCGGCACGTTTACCACAGGCGGGCTGAAAACCGCCATTGAGGATGGCAGGCTTGTGATCCAGCAGGAAGGACGCATCCACAAATTCGTCCCGGCGGTCGAGCAGATCACCTTCAGTACGCAGTATGCAGCGGAAGAGCAGCAGACCGTCGTGTATGTCACAGAGCGCGCGGTGTTCAGGCTGACCCAAGACGGTGTGGTGCTGACCGAGATCGCGCCGGGCGTGGATCTGGAAAAGGACGTTCTGGCACAGATGTACTTCCGTCCAAAAGTGGCAGAGGACCTGAAGATCATGGATGAATGCATCTTCCGCCCGGAACGGATGCACTGCAAGGAATGACGCATTGAAGCAGGAACCCGATGGCATAAGACGCTGTCGAACGATAAAATTCAGAAGGAGTGTGTACCTATGAGTGAAGAAATCTATCTGGAAAAGAAAACGGGCTATGCGATCATGACGATCAACCGCCCCAAGCAGATGAACGCACTGAACACCGGCATCGTGGAGCAGATCGACAAGCTGCTGGACGAGGTGGAGGCAGATCCCTCCATTCGCTGCCTGATCATTACCGGTGCGGGCGAGAAATCCTTTATCGCCGGTGCAGATATCGGACAGATGGGAACGCCGGGCTATCAGCCGGCCGATGCCCATTATCTGATCACCTGCGGCTACAAGGTGTATAACCGCGTGGAGGGGCTGAAGATCCCCACCATTGCAGCCATCAACGGCTATTGTCTGGGCGGCGGTCTGGAGCTGGCCATGTGCTGCGACTTCCGCATCTGCAGCGCAAATGCACGGTTTGCCCTGCCGGAGATCGCGCTGGGCATCATTCCCGGCTGGGGCGGTACGATCCGTCTGCCGCGCATCATCGGCGAAGGCCGCGCAAAGGACATGATCCTTCGTGCAAAGCGCATCAAACCCGACACCGCGCTGCAGTATGGTCTGGTCACCGAAGTGTTTGAAGATGTCGCCGCTCTGCGTGCAGGTGCCGATTCGCTTGCACAGGAGCTTGCCGCAAAGGCACCCATTACCATGGCGATGGACAAGGAGATGATCAACCGCTCGGTCTTTACCTATAACGACCTGACGGACTCGCTTGCTCTGTCTTACTGCTTCACCACGGCGGACTCCCGCGAGGGCATTTCCGCTTTCCTCGAAAAGCGCACCCCGGATTTCAAGGGCCGCTGAACCACAACGGAACAGGGCTGTATTAGAAGGAACAGCCTGAAAATAAAAAAGGCTTGTGCCGATTGCCAAAAACAGGAGGGTTTTATTATGGCGAAGAAGATGATCTCCCGACGCAATTTTATGAAGTGCACCGTTGCCATGGCTGCAGCAGCAGGTCTTGCTGCATGCGGCGGCTCCGGGAACTCTACCAGCACTGCGGCATCCAGCACTGCCGGAACTTCCAGCACGGCAGCATCGGGCGAGACCGTAAAATATCGCTGCTCCACAAACCATGCGGAGAACTTCAACGTTTCGCAGGCGCTACGGTATTGGTCCGATCTGGTTCTGGAGCGCACCAATGGGCGCATCGAGATCGACATTTATTACGATGCCGTTCTGGGCGATGAGAAGTCTGCCATCGAGCAGTGCCAGTATGGCGGTCTGGAGTTTGCGCGCATCAACATCAGCCCCATGTGCGAGTTCGTGGATGATCTGAATGCGCTGAGCATGCCTTACATCTACAAGAACGACGAGCATTTCTGGAAGGTCGCTGAGACGCTGGGCATGGACATCCTGCGCAGCGATAAGATGAAGGAAGCCGGTTTTTACGGTCTGACCTGGTACGATGGCGGCACCCGCAATTTCTACAACTCCAAGCACGAGATCCACACCCCGGCAGATATGAAGGGCATGAACATTCGCGTGCAGGAGTCGAACCTGATGATCAGCATGATCGAGGCGCTGGGCGCAGTTGCGACCGCAATGCCGTATGGCGATGTCTATTCCGGCCTGCAGACCGGCGTCATTGACGGTGCCGAAAACTCCATGGTCCAGTACAAGGAAGTTTCGCACTGCGAGGTGGCAAAGTACTTCACGCTGGACGGTCATACCCGTGCACCCGATATGCTGGTTATGAGCGAGAAACTTCGTCAGAAACTGAGCGAGGATGATGTCAAGATCATTGCGGATGCTGCAATGGAGAGCTGGGTGTACCAGCGTGACCTGTGGGCAGAGGTCGAGGCAAATGTCCGTGCTGAGCTGGAAAAAGCTGGCAATGTGATCACAGACCTGACCACCGATGAATTCCAGCAGTTCGTGGATGCATGCTCGCCGCTGTGGGAGAGCTACAACGACGGCAAGTATCTGGACCTCATCAATCAGGCTGTGGCAATGGGCTAAAAAGCGTCTGATTTGGCGGTTCTGGGTACAGAGCAGGGCTGCCAAACGATCAAAGGGGTGTGCAGGAGTCAAGAGTCGTTCCGAATTGTTGATTCCTGCACACCCTGTTTTTTTCGAGGGAAAGAACTTATGATCACGGGAAAAACACGTTATTATGCGATCCTCGGAGACCCCATCGAACAGGCGCTTTCACCGGTGGTGCACAACGCGGCATTTGAAGCACTTGGCATGGACGCCGTGATGCTGGGGTGCCGTGTAACGCCGGAGGAGCTGAAAAAGGCAGTGGAAGGCACCCGTGCGCTGCACTTTGAAGGGCTGGCGGTCACCATGCCGCACAAAACGGCGATCATCCCGCTGCTGGACGAATGGGAAGAAAAAATTGATTTTCTGGGTGCTGTCAATGTTGTCACCTGCAAAAACGGCGTCTACAAGGGCTATAACACGGACGGTGACGGCTTTGTACAGAATATGAAGCAAAACGGCACAGATCCTGCGGGCAAACGGGTGTTCCTGTTTGGTGCAGGAGGTGCAGCACGCGGTCTGGGGTACGCCCTTCTAGAAAGCGGCGTCAGCAGCCTGACCGTGTGCAACATTGATGAGCCGATGGCAATGGCGATGATCGGCCCGCTGCGCAAGCGCTTTCCGCAGGCAGAACTGGATTTTGTTCTGCTGGGGGATGAGAGCATCTCGCTGCGCTGTCTGCAGTCGGAGATCCTCATCAATGCCACCAGCATGGGCATGAATGACTCGCCGTCGCCGCATGTGGACATGGTGCCTTGGACCCGGCTGCCGCGTTCCACGGTCTGTGCGGAGATCATCCATAAACCGTTGGAGACGGCATTTGTCCGCGCTGCCCGTGCCGCAGGCCTTACGACCCTTACCGGAGACGGGATGCTGCTGTATCAGGGCATTGAGGCATTCCGTCTGATGAATGGATGCGATGCGCCGCAGTCCGCAATGAGGGCGGCCTTGCAAGCAAGATTGGAGAGTGAAAAGCGATGAAAAAGATTCGACAGATCCTCATTGGGCTGTTCAACATGGTATATAACATTTTTCTGCGCTACTCGCAGGCGGTCCTGCTGGTGATCGTGGTAATCGTTTCGACGGACGTGTTCTGCCGCAACGTGTTGAGCTACAGCATCAAGTGGGCACAGGAGGTCTCCCTGCTCCTCATCGTCTGGATGACCTTCCTGAGCATGGCGATCGGTGAAGAAAAAGATCAGCACATCGCCATTGAACTATTCTATAATCTGTTCCCGAAGCCCGTCAGGAAGTTTTTTGATGTGCTCAACAAGATGATCCTGGCTGTGGTCGGCTGCTTCCTGTGCTTCTTTGGCACAAAGCTCGTAATGAGCACATGGAGCAGCACCCTTGCCGCTACGAAGTGGCCGGCAGGCATGCTGTATCTGATGATCCCCGTGGGCGGCGGATTCATGGCATTTTTTGCAGTGCTGGATCTGCTGGGCTGGAAAAAGTATAAAAATACGAATCAATACGGCGATCAGCTGCTGGAAGCGTCATTGGACGATGGCGGTCAGAGCGCAGCGAACTGATCGACTGACAAAAATAACAGGAGGGTGAATTATGCAGGAATCTGTTGCTGTTTTCTTGCTGATCGGCTTATTTGCCGTGATGATCATATGCCACCTGCCGGTAACGTTTGCCATGGTGATCGCTACCGCAACGACCATGCTGTACCTGAATATCCCGATGATGACCATGGTGCAGCAGATGGCAAAATCCGTCAACTCGTTCTCGCTGCTGGCGATCCCGTTCTTTATCCTGATGGGCGAGATCATGGGTGCAGGCGGAATATCAGACCGACTGCTGAAGTTTGCCAATGTTCTGGTGGGACGTTTCCGCGGCGGTCTGGCCTTTGTGAACGTGCTTGCTTCCATGTTCTTTGGCGGCATTTCCGGTTCTGCGGTTGCAGACGTTTCCTCTCTGGGCAAGATCGAGATCCCCATGATGGAGGATGCCGGATACGATAAGGACTTTTCCATCTGCGTTACCGTTTCCAGTGCATGTCAGGGACTTCTGATCCCTCCCAGTCATAACATGGTGCTGTATGCAATGACCGCAGGCGGCGTGTCGGTCGGCAAGCTGTTTCTGGCGGGCTATGCGCCCGGCATCCTGCTGGGCGTTGCACTGATGGCGCTCTGCTACATTTTTGCGATCAAACGGAACTACCCCAAGGGTGATCCCGTATCGTTCAAGGAAGCTCTGGTCATCACCAAGGACGCTGTTTTTGCCATCGGCGCAATGTTCATCATTGTGGGCGGCGTTGTTGCCGGTCTGTTCACCGCTACCGAGGCCGCAGCCATCGGCTGCATCTACTGCCTGCTGGTGGCAACGCTGGTCTACCGTCAGCTGAGCCTCAAGGATATGGGCCGGATCCTGTACAACACGGTCAAGACCCTTGCCATGATCTACAGTCTGATCGCTGCGGCAGGTGCCTTTGCATGGATGATGGCCTACCTGCGCATCCCCGCAAAGTTTACCGGGATTCTGATGGATGTCAGTGACAACAAGATCGTTGTTCTGCTGCTGATCAATGTTCTGCTGCTTTTGCTCGGCTGCATCATGGACATGGCTCCGCTGATCCTGATTATGACCCCGATCCTGCTGCCCGTTGTGCAGAAGTTTGGCATGGATCCCGTTCAGTTCGGCATCATGCTCATTGCAAACCTGGCCATCGGCCTGCTGACGCCTCCCGTTGGCTCCTGCCTGTATGCCGGCTGTGCTGTGGGCGGTGCCAAGATCGAAAAGGTCACCAAGTGCATGCTGCCCTTCTACCTGACAATGGTCGTCGTTTTGCTGATGATCACCTTTATCCCGGCGCTGAGCATGACGCTGCCCAACCTGATGATGTGAGATGCGGCTGACGGAGTGTGACCCTCGGATAAGTCAATTGCGTGCGCTGTATCACCGCCGAGGGAACAGCGCGATCGTCCTGACCCAGCCCATGAACCTTTCGTGGCTGCTTGGGGGCAGGATGCAGATCGGCATCGCAGGCAGCGGCGCGGTGTGCACCGCTGTGATCAACGATGCAGAAGTGGTCTTGATTACCAATAACATCGAAGCACGCCGCCTGCAGGAAGAGGAAGTGGGGGATGTCCCCCGCATCCTTGCCCTGCCGTGGGCGGACGGAGAGCCTGCCGTGCAGGCACAGGCTGAACTTGCCGGAAACGCCCCCCTGCTGGAAGCGGACTGCGCAGAGGAACTGCAGCAGCTGCGCTCCTGCCTGCAGGGGACGCAGGAGCAGGAAGCGGCGCAGGTCGCAGCGCTGTGCAGCAGCGCGGTGGAGCGGGCTGTCCTGCTCATCCATCCCGGCATGACGGAATGGGAAGCTTCCGGCGTACTGTCCGGCTGCGCGGTGGCGAACGGATTGATCCCCAATGTGCTGTTTACGCCTGCGGACGAGCACATTGCACGTTATCGCCACGCGCTGAGCGGCCCGTATCCGCTGAAAAAAACGATGATGCTGTCCATGGGAGCACAGAAAAACGGGCTCTATGCAAGCATTACACGGTTTGTTAGCTTTGGCAGACCGGAGGAGGTGTTCCTCTCCGCGCAGGAAAAAACGTGTCAGGTGGCTGCAATGCTGTACTCGGAGACGCGCCCGGGCAAGCAATACGGCACCCTGTTTGCACAGCTGAAACGGCGTTATGCCAAAGTGGGGGCAGGCGAGCAGATCGCTCTGCACCATCAGGGCGGCATGGGCGGTTTCCAGACGCGGGAAAACCGGCTGACTCCGGATCTGCCCGGACAGGTGCAGGCACATCAGCTCTATGCTTGGAACCCATCGGTGACCGGGTTCAAATCCGAGGATATGCTGCTGGTGGGGGAGAACGAAAACCGGATCCTGACCCGCACGGAAATCTTCCCGCACAAGACCTTTTATTATAAGGATCAGGCATGGGATATGCCGCAGGTCCTGATTCTGTAAAGGAGAACCGTTATGAAACAGTATTTCAAACCGCATGAGATCCTGACGAAAAAAGAACCGGCAGACCTTGGCATGGTGTACACCTCGGTACAGCGTGTGGAAGTGGGAGCGGAGCCTGTTGCGCTGGAAAGCGGAGCGGAAGAACTGTGCTTCATCTGCATCGGAGGCAGGGTGGATTATCAGACAGAGGGACAGAGCGGCACGGCGGTCCAGATGGATATGCTGTATCTGCCCATCGAGTCCGGCATCACCTTCACTTCCTCCGAGGGCGGGGTAATGATGCGTTACGGCGCACCCTGTACCCGCAGGACGAAGTTCGGTCACATTCGCTTTGCGGATGTGGACAAGGACAGCCGCCACAAGGTGTATGGAAAGGTGGAAAACGGCACCCGCCGCGATGTGTGGAACTACATTGACGAATCCTTCGATTCCTCCCGCTTCCTCACCGGCATCTGCCATGGCGCGGACGGCGGCTGGACCGCATGGCCGCCCCACGAGCACGGCAGGGAGCGCGAGGAGACGTACGTCTACTTTGGCATGGGCAATGGCTTTGCCGCACAGTTCGTGTACGATGATATGGACCAGCCCATCGTGGCAGCACTGGTGCGGGATGGTGACGTGATCACCATTCCCCACGGCTACCATCCCAATGTGGGCTGCCCCTGCGGCGGCATCACCTACGCGTATGTGATGGTGTCCACCACAGCAGAGGACCGCAAATTTATGGACCTGCGCACGCAGAAGATCTTTGGCGATAAACTGGAGTGATGACCATGAAACAGGCGTTGATCAACTGTCCCTCGCTTGCAAACAGCAGCCTGCTGGAGCTGGAAGAGGATATCCGCCAGTTCTGGAACAGCGGGGTGCGCTGGTTCCATATTGATATCATGGATGGGCACTATGTGCCAAACCTCTGTTATCCGGTGCGGCTGGTTGCAGACCTGAAAGCAAAATACCCGCAGGCGATCGCTGATGTGCATATGATGGTCACAGACCCTGCTGCCTACATCGAACCCCTGCGCGCCGCAGGCGCAGACTATGTCAGCTTTCACGCCGACAGCACCCATTTTGTGATCCGCAGCCTGCGTGCTATCCGCGAAGTTGGCATGAAGGCGGGCATCGTGCTCAACCCCTCGCAGCAGGTGGACGTGATCCGCCCGTATCTGGACTGGGTGGATCTGGTGGTGCTGATGACTGTGGAACCGGGCTTTGCCGGGCAGAAGTTCATGGTGGAGTCGCTGCCGCGGCTGGAAGAGCTGTCAAAGCTCCGGGAGGAAACAGGCAAAGAGTTTCTGATCTCCATTGACGGAGGTATCAATTATCCCAATGTTCAGCCCTGCGTCCGGCGCGGTGCAAACCTGTTTGTCACCGGTGTCTACACGGTGTACCGTCAACCGGACGGCATCCCGGCAGCATGTCAGCGCTTTGAGCAGGAAATGCGGAAAGGTCTGGTGGAGTGATCCGATGAAAAAAGATGTAGCACTGATCACCGGAGCAAGCCGCGGCATCGGTCTTGCGGCAGCACGGCAGCTGGCAAAAGACGGATACCGGGTGGGGATCATCAGTACAGGCCCGCAGGAACGCTACCCCGATGCGGTGGCCGCGCTGAAAGCGGACGGCGCAGAGTTCTACTGGTTCAGCGGAGATCTGGGCAGCAGCGCAGACCGTGCACGCATTGCCCGGGAAGCGGTCCAGACGCTGGGCGAGATCCGCATTCTGGTCAACAACGCAGGCGTGGCACCCAAGACCCGCACCGACCTGCTGGAGATGACCGAGGAAAGCTACGACCGCGTGCTGGGCGTCAACACAAAGGGCAGCATGTTCTTTACCCAGCTCATTGCAAAACACATGATCGGGCTTTCGATGGAAGGCAGGGTCAAGCGCGGCACCATCGTCAACGTTTCGTCCTGCTCGGCAGATGTGGTGTCTTTGAACCGCGGCGAATACTGCGTGTCCAAGGCGGGGGTGTCCATGCTGACTAAACTGTATGCTGCGCGCCTCGCCCCGGAGGGCATTCTGGTGCATGAGGTGCGGCCCGGCGTCATTGCCACAGACATGACCACCACCGTGCAGGAAAAGTACGACAGGCTCATTGCGCAGGGGGCGTTTCCCATTGCGCGGTGGGGCACGGCAGAGGACGTGGCAAACGCGGTCTCCCTGCTGTGCAGCGATCAACTGGCGTATACCACGGGCAACTATCTGGATGTGGACGGCGGTTTCCACATTCGTGTCCTGTGATCTGCAGAGCAAAAAGAGGTGAGGAACAGCAAAAGGGCGGATAAAAAGCTTGCTGGTGCAGAAAGGACTGCAAATCATGGAAACGAAGAAATTTACATTCCGGCGCAGCGATGTTATAATTGTAGGGAGTGGAGCGGCAGGCTTAAATGCCGCGATCGCCCTGAAAAAACAGGGCATACAGGACGTAACAGTGCTTACCGAGGGACTGACCTTTGGGACCTCGCGCAATACTGGCTCGGACAAGCAGACCTACTATAAGCTTACCAGTTCCGGAACCACGCCGGACAGCGTGCGTCAGATGGCACAGACGCTGTTTGATGGCGGCTGCGTGGATGGGGATATCGCACTGGCGGAGGCGGCGGTCTCGACGAGAGCGTTTTTCCATCTGGTCGATATCGGAGTGCCGTTTCCCTGTAACCGGTATGGGGAGTATGTGGGCTACAAAACGGACCACGATCCGTTCAAACGCGGCATTTCGGCAGGTCCGCTGACTTCCAGATACATGACCGAACGGCTGATCGAGGAAGCAAAGGAGCTGGGTGTCCGGATCCTAGAAGGCTATCAGGCTCTGGAGATCCTCACGGCACCGGACGGGGAACAGAAAAAGGCAATTGGTGTGCTGGCGCTGGAATACAAAAAGCAGGAACCGACCTATGCGGTGTTCGGTGCCGCAAATGTGATCTACGCCACCGGCGGCGAAGCCGGAATGTACAAGACCTCGGTGTACCCCACGGCGCAGACCGGAGGCACGGGTCTGGCGCTGCGTGCGGGTGCACGGGGCAAAAACCTTACCGAGTCGCAGTATGGCATCGCATCCATCAAGTTCCGCTGGAACCTCTCCGGCAGCTACCAGCAGGTGCTGCCCTGCTACATCTCCACCGATGAGAACGGCGGCGATGAGCGGGAGTTTCTGGAAGATGCTTTTCCGGATGCGCAGTCCCAGCTCAACGCGATTTTCCTCAAGGGCTATCAGTGGCCCTTTGACCCGCGCAAGACCCGCAGTTATGGCTCTTCGCTGATCGACATCCTGATCTACATTGAAACGGTGCAGAAAAAGCGGCGCGTCTTTCTGGATTATCGGCGCAACCCGCGCTGTGCCCTGACCGATGGCAAAATGGATTACACAAAGCTCAGCGAAGAAGCACTGGAATATCTGCGGGAGTCCGGTTCCATGCAGGAACTGCCCATCCAGCGCCTTGCGGCAATGAACCCCGCCGCCATCGAGCTGTACCGCAGCCACAACATCGACCTTGCCGCCGAGCCGCTGGAGATCGCCATCTGTGCCCAGCACAACAACGGCGGACTGGCAGGAGACTGCTGGTGGCAGAGCAACATCCGCCACCTGTACCCGATAGGTGAGGTGAACGGCACCCATGGCGTGTACCGCCCGGGCGGCACGGCACTGAACGCGGGTCAGGTGGGCGGCATCCGAGCGGCAAGCTACATTGCACACCACGATGCGGCTCTTGCCCCGCCGGACGAGCAGCAGGTGCTTGCGGCAGCCGGGGAACAGATCTGGGCTGCAATGGAGTTTGGCATGCAGGCGCTGCAGCGCGGCGGCAGCTTTGATATGGCTGCAGAGCGTGCAGCACTGCAGGAGCGCATGTCCTGCTGCGGTGCGGTGATCCGTGGGCGTGAGGCAGTACAGACAGCGTGTGAGGAAGCACTGCAGCAGCTGCATCGCATCGAGAAAGAAGCATCCCTGTCCACTCCCTTGCTTCTGGGACAACTTTATCGGTTACGGGATCTGGCGGTAAGTCAGTTCGTATATCTGTCTGCGATCCGCAATTACATCCAGCAGGGCGGCAGGAGCCGCGGCTCTTACCTGATCTGCGACCCGGCGGGCGAAAAACCGCTGGGATCGCTGCCGGAGATTTTCCGCTTCGTGCTGGAGGATGGAACGATGCTGCAGACCATACAGGAGGTGGAGTATGCGCAGGGCGCGTGCACCTTCTACTGGCGCGGCTGCAGGCCGATCCCGGAAACGACCGAATGGTTTGAAAAAGTCTGGCAGGAATACCGCAAAGGCGCGGCATTCCAGTAAATATTTAAAGTAAAGGCAGAGTGGTAGTATGGTAACCATCAAAGACGTTGCAAAGTACGCAGGCGTATCCTACAGTACTGTGTCACGGGCACTTGCGGACAGCCCGCTGGTGGATGCCAAGACCAAGAAAAAGGTCTTGCGAGCGGCGGAGGAAATGCACTATGTGCCCAATCAGATGGCGCGCAGCCTCAAGGGCGGCAAAAGCCGCACGGTGCTGCTGATCGTGCCGGATTTGACAAATGCCTTCTTCCCCAAGATGGTTACATGCTTTGAAGAAAATCTGCGCAAGCACGATTACAGCATCCTGCTGGGCATCTCGGACAACACCGAAGAGCAGGAGAACCGCTGCTTTGAGCGCGCCAGCTCCTTCGGGGCAGAGGGCATTGTGTGGATCGCCTGTGATGAGAATCAGGAGCGGATCAGTAACCTGATCCGGAGCACCGATGTGCCGGTGATCCTGATCAATCGCGAGATGGATGTGGACGCTGCCTGCGTCACCAACGACAATCGCCGCGGTGCATGTGCTGCGGTGGAATGCCTGCTGCAAAACGGGCACCGCCGCGTGGCATGTCTCATCCGTGATGTGAACCAGCAGCACTTCAAAGAACGCTACCTAGGCTGTCAGGATGCATTCCGAAAATATGGTATCTCGGACGAAGAAGTAACGTATCTGTGCGCGGAAAATACCGGCACAGCATATGAGGAAGCCTGCAGGCTGCTTGCCGCGCCGAACCGCCCCACTGCATTTTTTGTGTTCAGTGACTGGCTGGCGGACAGTGTGTACAGCGCGGCGGCAAGCCTTGGACTTTCGATCCCGCAGGACGTCTCGGTGGTGGGCTACGATGACATTGACCGTGCACAGTACATGCTGCCGGCACTGACCACATGGCACCACCCGATCGAGCAGATCGCCACCGTGTCGGTGGACATCCTCATGCGGCAGATCGACGGCGACACCGCTACCCGCGGCAACCACATTGTGGTGCCGGGCAGACTGGTGGAACGCAATTCGGTCCGGGATCTGACAAAACAAGACAATGAACCAGCCCCGGTAGTCCCGGGCTGAACAGGAGGATTGAATGATGAGAAAGACTGCAATCGTGACCGGCGGAAGCCGCGGCATTGGGTTTGGCATTGCACTGGAGCTTGCAAAGCATGGCTATAACATCGCGATTCTGGACGTGAATGATCTGGAAGATCCCAGCCGTCCGGATTACAAAGAGAACATGGCAAAGCTGGAAGCTGCCGGGGCGGAATATCTGTACCAGAAGGGCGACACCCGTACTGCTGCAGACCGCGAGAGCTTTGTGAAGGCTGTGGTCGAGCGTTTTGGCGAGATCGACGTGCTGGTCAACAATGCAGGCGTGGCCCCCAAGATCCGGCTGGACATGCTGGAGACCACCGAAGAAAGCTTTGATTTTGTGGTGGGCACCGTGCTCAAGGGCACCATGTTTATGACCCAGCTGGTGGCAAATCAGATGCTCAAGCAGCCGTGGGACCCGGAAAAAGAGCCGAAACGGGGAACCATCATCAACATTGGCTCGGCATCTGCCACCGTATCTTCTACGAACCGTGTGGAGTACTGTGTGGCAAAGTCCGGCCTGATGATGCTGACCACCTGCTATGCCGACCGTCTGGCGGCGGAGGGCATCATGGTGCACGAGCTGCGCCCCGGCGTCATTGACACGGACATGACCAAGGTGGTGCACGAAAAGTACACCCGCCTCATCGCCGAGGGGCAGTTCCCCATTGCACGCTGGGGCACCCCGGAGGATCTGGGCAAGGTCGCGCGTCTGGTATGCGATGACGATTTTGTTTACACCACCGGCAACTACATTGATGTGGACGGCGGATTCCATATCCGCCGCCTGTAATAGGCGATGCGGGCGGCGGTGTACGGTGCCGGGGCGCTGGGAACAGTGCTTGGCGCGGCGCTGACCCGCAGCGGGGCCGATGTAGAGCTTGTGTCCCGCGATCAGGAGCATGTGGATGCACTGAACCGCAGCGGGGCACGCATCACGGGTCTGCGGGAGTGGACAGTTCCGGTAAAGGCGTGCACACCGCAGCAGATGTCCGGACGCTATGACGTGATCCTTCTGCTGACAAAGCAGATGGCAAACACGGCGGCGCTGCCCCGGCTGGCAGAGCATCTGGCTCCGGATGGGATCGTGTGCGCCTTGCAGAACGGCATCCCGGAACCGGAACTGGCAGCAGCGCTTGGTGCAGACCGGGTGGCGGGCGGTGTGGTCACATGGAACGCGGTACGCATCGGGGCAGGGCAGGCACGGCTCTCGCCGCCGGAAAGCTCGCTGCATTTCAAGATCGGATCGCTGCCCGGCACAGATCCCCGGAGGCTGGACCCGGTAAAGGCACTGCTGGAACGGTTCTGCCCGGCAGAGCCGGTGGAAGATCTGCTGGGTCTGCGCTGGAGCAAGCTGCTCATCAATGCGGCACTCAGCTGCCCGGCAAGCATTCTGGGCGGAAAATGCGGTGCTGTGTTGGAAGATGCGCGCTGGCGTCGGATCGCGCTGTATCTGCTGCGGGAGTGTATCGCGGTGGGACATGCCGCCGGGGTGAAGTTTGAACCGGTGCAAGGGTACGATTACCCCGCCGAGCTTGCATTTTCTACCCTGCGGGAAGAACAGCAGGTGCTTGCGAAGATGCCGGAGCTGTTTGCACGGAATGCGCCTGCCGTTCCCAGTATGCTGCTGGACCTGCAGAAAAAACGCCCCTGCGAGATCGGAGCGCTGAACGGCTTTGTCTGCCGCACAGGACTGGAACGCGGGGTGCCGACCCCTTTCAATGATACAGCTGTCCGGCTGGTCCGCGAGATCGCAGCGGGAGAAAAAACATTTTCACCGGAACATGCGGTGGAGTTTGCGGCACTGCTGCCGGAGTGATGGGAGGTGCTGATTTTGTCAACATTGGAATTGAACGAAAAGGAAAAAAACGTCCAGTCCATCCCCATGGGACAGAAGGCGTATTATTCCAAGACCATTTCCGAGGCGGATGTCACGCTGTTTGCCGGCATCACCGGCGACAGCCAGCCGCTGAGCACCAATGCCGAGTTTGCCGCAGCGACATCTGCAGGGCGCTGTGCCGTGCAGAGTGAACTGCTGGCAAGCTATACCTGGCCGGTGTCCACCGAGATCGCCAGCCCCGGTGCCGTGACCATTGATCAGGAGCTGACCTTTTATAAGCCTGTCTATGTGGGCGACACCATCACCGTGGTGGGGGAAGTGACCAGAAAGGTGCTCGAAAAGAAATATGTCTATGTCCGCACGACTGTGTACAACCAGAACGATGAAATGGTTGCAGACGGCTATGTGCGGGAACTGATGCAGGTGCACTGAAAGGAGGCGGAACACGATGGAAATGAGCTATCCCCCTAAAATACTGCATGTGGGCGATTTTGCGCTGTTTCCCAAAACGGTGAGCGCCTCGGACGTGACATTGTTTGCCGGAGTGAGCGGCGACATGAACCCGCTGTACCTGAACGAGACCTACGGACAGCACAGCAGCTACAAAATGCGTCTGGTCCCGCCCATGCTGATCGCCAGCATGATGGGCGGCGCAGTAAACCGTCTGCTCCGTCCCTCCTCCTGCCCGGTGGAACGCCGTTTTTCGGTAAGAAAGCCGATGCAGGTGGGCGACACCCTTACGACCCGCGCCGAGGTCAGGGAGATCGACGAAGAAAAAGGGCAGGTCCGCGTGGAGCTGACCGCCTACAACGCCGCCGGTGAGCTTGTGATGCAGGGCGAGTCGGTGGAGGATGTCCGGATGTGCAGAGGAGGCGAGGAGCGTTGACGCAGGATAAGTCGGTCACTGCAAAGTGCATACAGGAAATTCGGGTCGGGGATACCGCCTATGCGGCAAAGACCGTGACCGAGGCAGACGTGATGATGTTTGCGATGCTGAGCGGCGACTATGCACCTCAGCACGTCAGTGCAGCATTTGGCGCAACGATGAGCTACCACAGCCGCATTGCCCATGGGATGCTTACGGTGGGTCTGGTTGGGCCGGTCCTGAACAGACTGTGCGGGGATGCGTCCTGTACGGCGTACCAGAAGGTGCACTTCAGCAGTGCAGTGCTGCTGAACGATACCGTTTATGTCAAAGGCACGGTGACAGCAGTGGACCCCGAAAAGCAGCTGGTCACCATCGAAGCGACCGCGGCACGCAAAGAAATTCTGGAAAAGCTCGAAGCTGGCACCGCACAGAAGGGGGAGCGCCCGTTTCTGTCTGCAGTGTTCCAGCAGAGCCTTGCAGTATAAAGGGAGGAAAAACACCATGGCAGAGATCCATAAGATCAGCATTTATCAGGATATCGAAGGCACCGAGTTCCCGGCAGGCCGCCGTACCCGCGTTCTGGTGGGTGTGGACAGCCCCCTGCAGGCAGAGCACTATGTGGTGGGTACCGCAAATGTCCATCCCGGCGGCGGTGTGCCGGAACATGCCCATGAGACCGAGGAAACCTACATCATCCTGTCCGGCACCGGTGAGATGATCATTGACGGAGAGCCGGTGCCCATCAAGTCGGATGATGTGATCTATCTGCCCCCCATGCAGCGCCATGAACTGAAGAACACCGGTGACACCGAGATGCGCACGATTTTTGTGTACGCGCCCAAGATGGTGGTGGAGCACTGGGCACAGGAGTCCAAGGGTGAGCTGCCCATGAAGTAAGTCCCGGCGGGGCAGTCCGCCCATCGGGGGACTGCCGCAAAATGGAATGCAGAGCGGAAAAAGCCTCTGTTCTCATGCAATGGAGAACAGGGGCTTTTTGCTTTGCCGGATCCTGAATGGGACAAAGTGCGGCAGAGCGGGCAAATTGGCTGCGCACGACCCGGGTGCCAAACGGCATCCGGCGCTGCCCCAAGGCGGGCAAGTGGGGCGCTGCACGGAGCAAGTGTGAATATATTTCATTCAAACATGAATATTGACACTATGTTTTCATATACGCTTGCGTTTTATGCGTAACGGGTGTATGATGCGTCACATCAGCGAAGTGCGTTGAAAAGAAAACGGAGACTAACTATTAAAAGTCAAGACCCAAAATGAAAAAATCCGTCTGCCGACCGCTGCCCCTGACAAACAGCATTCAAATGCTGAAATCAGAGCAGCGAGGGCGACGGAGAGAACAGCAAAGCAAGCCCAGCCAGCCCTCGCACGAACAGGATAGCATTTGAATGCTTCGGTTCGTCAAGGGTTCGCTGCGCCAGCTAAGTTGTTCTTGGATCTAGCTCAGGCTCAGGAGAAAATCAGGCAGCTGCAAGATATGCCTTGCCGGATTTCTGCAAGGCATAGATCAGCCGCACGAGTTTCTTCATGGCATGGGATAAGGCAATATTGTAGTGCTTCCCTTCAGCACGTTTTTTGGCAAGATATTTAGCAAAGACTGGGTTCCAATGGCAGACATACTTGGTTGCGTTGTAAAGGGCATGTCGCAGGTAGCGAGAGCCACGTTTTTCCATGTGAGCGTAACAGTTTGTGAGTTTTCCGGACTGGTATGTAGATGGAGAGCAGCCAACATAAGCAAGAATCTTGTCAGGAGAACTGAAATTGGAGAAATCCCCGATTTCTGCGAGGATCACAGCGGCGGAGTTTACTCCTATGCCCGGAATCGAAAGAATCGGCGGGTTCAGTTCATCCATGATCTGCTGAATGGAATCTTCGATTTCGTTAATCTCGGAGGTGAGTTCCTGAATGAGTTTAATGGTATGATCACCGATTTGAAGACGCATACAATACCAGTACCGATGACAGGAAAGGAGGCCCACGCAATATGTGTGATGTGCTTGATAAAGTGGAAAACAGAGGCATTGAAAAAGGCATCGTGAAAGGCGAGAGCCGCGGAGAAAACAAAATGGCTTTACTGGTAAAGAAGCTCCTTGACCAGAATCGCATTGACGATGTAAAGAGGGCTTTCGAAGATGAAAAGAGCCGTGCGGAGTTGATGAAAGAGCTTGAGATCAATTGAAAAATTGAAAACCGCGATGTGTCGTTACTCCGAACGCCCTGTAATTTTGGCTGCCGCTCAGGCTGCCATCAAAAATCCCCGCAAGTGATGGTGTGGGCGCTTGAAAAGCGCGAATAAAAACCCATAAAGCAAACGAACCGCCCCGGTTTCCGCAACGGAAGCCGGGGCGGTTTTTGTGTTGACTGGCAGAATATCCAAACGGTAAAATATACATGCAACAATTTCCGGAGTGGATGTGGAAATTCTGGACGTGGAACGAATTGAGCAAAAATGCTATAATTTTAACAGCGATAAGAAAATAAATGTGCTAATCAACAGGCCGGGGAGGTGAAAAGATGGACGAGCGGATCTGGACGATCGCTGAAATACTGGACCAAAGTGGCCCTATGACGGCGGATGAACTGGCCGCACAACTGAAACTCAGCGGCAAAACAGTGCGGAGCCTGATTAAGACCTACGCAAAGGAAATGCAGGAAAATGGCTTTTGCATCACAGCCAAACCCGGCAGGGGGTTCGGCATTGAGATCACGGATGCACAGATGTATGTGTCGGGCAGCAAACCACAGCAGGGAGAACAGACCGGCATCCCGCAGGACGCGCAGGAGCGGATACAGCGGCTGAGACAGTATCTGCTGGAAAAGGATGGCTATTCCAAGCTGGATGATCTAAGCGAGCAGTTTTTTGTGTCGCGGCGGTCAATCTCCAACGATCTGCGCGAAGTGGAGCGGCAGCTGGCGGAATACGGGCTGAGCATCCGCCGCAAACCGGGCTACGGCATCTGCGTGGTAGGCCGTGAGACGAACCGTAGGATCTGCATTGCGGCGCAGCGGGACGAGAGCCGCCCGGTCGGGCAGCAGATACAGGAGCTGGTCAGCCGGGTGCTGGAAAAAGAAAAATTCGCCATGTCCACGATGGCGCTGGATAATCTGGCGGTCCACCTTGAGGTCGCAGTGGAGCGCATCCGCACAGGGCACGCGATAGAAAGCTCGGATGGTATGCAGGCGGACCTTCCGGAGCGGATCCTAGAAGTGGCCAGCCACATCGCCGTGCAGATCGAAAACATGACGGGCGTGGCTTTTCCACTGCCGGAGGTCTGCTACATTGCTATGCATCTGAACGGCAAACAGATGTACCGGGCAAACGCAATGACCTCGGATGAAAATTTGGTGATTCCGCAGGAGGTCAACCGCATCGTATCGGATATGATCGAGCAAATCTACGAGGCGTTCCGCATCGACTTCCGGGACAATCTGGAACTGCGCATGGGCCTGTGCATGCACATGGTGCCCTTGCTGGCGCGGATCAAGAGTGGGATGCGGATGAAGAACCCGATCCTGCAGGATATCAAGCGGGAGTATCCGCTGGCCTACGAGATGGCCACACAGGCGTGCAGCGTGTTGCAAGACATCAGCCCGAACCCCATCAAGGAGGACGAGATCGGTTATATCGCCGTCAGCTTTGCGCTGGCACTGGAACGGCAGAAGGCCAAAGAGTGGGCACCTAAAAACATCCTGATCGTCTGCGCCAGCGGCAAAGGCAGCGCCCAGCTGCTGGCTTACCGCTACCAGCAGAAATTCGGCAAGAATTTGGGCCGGGTACAGACCTGTGACGTGATCGGGCTGCGGAGCGTGAACTTCAGTAAGATCGACTATGTGTTTTCCACGGTGCCTATTCCCATTTATGTCCCGGTGCCCATCCGACAGATCCAGTTCTTCCCCACCGAAAAAGAACTGACCCAGATGAAAAAGCTCTTGATGCAGGGCAAAAAGGGGACTGTGGAAGAATATTTCAGCCCGGAGCTATTTCTGCCACATCTCAACTGCGAAACACGGGAGCAGGTACTGGAACAGATGTGCCGGTTCGTGTGCGGCAAAAAAAAGCTGCCGGATGATTTTTTACAGCTCGTGAAAAAGCGGGAATCGCTGGCCGCCACTTCGTTTGGTGGGCTGGTGGCAATGCCGCATCCGTGGAAGGCAGTCAGCAAAGATACCTTCGTCTGCCTTGCCATTCTGGACAAGCCCGTGCAGTGGGGCGAAGCAAAGGTACAGGTGGTATTTCTGGTGTCCATCGCGGACGATGCCACCGCAAAACTGCAAAAATTCTATCAGGTTGTTGCGCAGCTTATGGTCGATGAAGCCTGCATCTGCAAATTGATCGCAGAGCGCCGGTTCGAGGTCCTGTTGGGGCTGCTGAGACAAAAAGAACAAGGACTGGAGGAACAAGAAAATGGTTGATGACGAGAAGTACGAAGTTGCATTTGAAATTATCGCCTGCGCTGGTGATGCAAAATCGCTGGCACTGATGGCAATCGAGGAGGCCCGCAACGGCAATTTTGAACAGGCCGAAAAAAATCTGGCCGAAGCAAGAGAGCAGATGGCCAAGGCGCACGATGTACAGAACGATATGCTGCAGAGCGAAGCTCAGGGCAGGAGCGTGGAACTGAACATCGTGCTGATCCACGCAGAGGATCACCTGACCATGGCAATCATGTCCATCGATTTTGCAGAAGAGTTCATTGAACTCTATAAGCAGAATCATAAATAAACACGGAACACAAGAAAGGAAGAATCGTTATGAAAATCATGCTGGCTTGCTGTTTGGGAATGTCCACGAGCGTCGTCGTCCAGAAGATGAAGGACGCTGCAAAGGAGCAGGGCAAGGACTATGAGATCTGGGCTGTGGATCAGAACAAGATTGCGGAGAACGTTGGCAACTTTGATGTGCTGCTGCTGGGCCCGCAGGTGCGCCATCTGCAGCGCAAGGTCAAGGCAACTGTGGGTGACAGTGCACCGGTGGCGGTCATTGATGCACTGGCCTATGGCCGCTGCAACGGTGCTGCCATTCTGAAGCAGGCCGAGGATCTGGTGAACAACGGCTGAGTTGTTTGGAAAATCCCTTTTGGAGGAGAAAAAACATGAGTAAATTTAGCGACAAGTTCGTTGATGGCATGAGCCTGGTGGCCGAAAAAGTGGACGAAAACAAGTTCCTTGGTGCAATCAAGGATTCGTTCACCATCTACATGCCGTTCGTTATCGTTGGCTCGTTCATGAACCTGTTCAACACCATCCTGTGCAGCACCACTACCGGCCTTGCCAAGTGGGTCCCCGCACTGGAAGCACTGAAGCCTATCTTTACCGCTGCAAACTTTGCAACGCTGTCTTGCATGACCCTGCCCATCGTGTTCCTGATCGGCCTCAAGCTGGGCAAGAAGAACAATGTGCCAGAGCACATCTCCGCTATTATGGCGCTGGCTTCCTATCTGACCATCTGCCCGCAGATCGTCTCTGTAGTGGTGGACGACAAGACTGGCACCGCCAGTGGCCTGCCCGGTGCAGCATTGGGGTCTCAGGGTCTGTTCGTGGGTATGCTGATCGCCATTCTGGCAAGCCAGCTGTTCGCCTTCCTGATGACCTTCGATAAGCTCAAGATCAAGATGCCGGCATCTGTTCCCACTGCTATCACTACTTCTTTCAACGCTCTGATCCCCATCGTGCTCACCCTGTTGGGCGTTTCCGTTGGCGGTTACGCATTCCGTCAGATCAGCGGCCAGTACCTGACCGACTGGATCTACACCACCATCCAGCATCCTCTGGAGAATGCATTCCAGAGTCCTGCCGGTCTGTTCATCATCATTCTGGTCTGCCGTGCATTCTGGTTCCTGGGTATCCATGGTGACCTGATCATCAAGCCTGTGCGTGACCCGTTCTTAGCTGCTGCTCTGGCTGCAAACGTTGCCGCTGTTGCTGCTGGTCAGACTCCGTCCTCTCCCATCACCTACGGCTTCTGGGTCGCATTTGTGGCTCTGCCGGTTTCTCTGCCCGTCTGTCTGGCCATCTTCCTGGTGTCTAAGCGTGAAGATTATCGCGCTGTTGCCAAAGTTGCCATTGGCCCCGCACTGTTCGGCATCAGCGAGCCCATGGTCTTTGGCCTGCCTCTGGTTTTGAACACCACCATGCTGATTCCCTCCATCCTCTCTGTTATGCTGTGCTCCGGTACTGCACTGTTTGCAAGCACGATTGGCTTTATGCCCTGCAACACCGTTGACGTTGCCTTTGGTACGCCCGTGCTGCTGAGTGCACTGATTGGCCACGGCTGGCAGGGTGTTGTGGTGCAGATTATTGGTCTGGCACTGGCAACGCTGGTGTATATCCCCTTCATGATCGTTGCCAATAAGCAGGCAGAAGTAGAGCAGGCCGCTCAGAACTGATAAAAGGAGAACTGCTGTGAAAACCTTTGCAAAAAACTTCTTATGGGGCGGCGCACTGGCGGCAAACCAGTGCGAGGGCGCTTATCTGGAAGATGGAAAGGGCTTAGAGATCTGCGACCTGTTGGAGACCGGCAAAGATCGTTTCATCAAGCTGGATCCGGCGCTGGAACTGCATGAGGGGCACGTCTATCCCTCTCATGAAGCGATCGACTTCTATCATCACTACAAAGAAGATATTGCCATGTTTGGCGAGATGGGCATGAAATGTCTGCGCACCTCCATTGCATGGAGTCGCATTTTCCCGAACGGCGACGATGCCGAGCCAAACGAGAAGGGTCTGACCTACTACGAGGATATGTTCCGGGAATTGCACCGCTGGGGCATTGAACCGGTGATCACGATCTCTCACTTTGAGACTCCGCTGGCGCTGGTCAAAAAGTACGGCGGCTGGGACAACCGCAAGCTGGTCGGCTTTTTTGAGCGCTACTGCAAGGTGCTGTTTGAGCGCTACAAGGATCAGGTCAAGTACTGGATGACTTTCAATGAAATCAACAACACCCTCAAGCTGCCTTATCTGGCAGCCGGCATGGTGGTGGCAGATGATGACAATGCACCGCAGCGGCAGTATCAGGCTGCACACAATATGTTTGTGGCCAATGCACTGGCTGTCAAATCCTGCCATGAGATGATACCGGGTGCAAAGATCGGCTGCATGCTGTCTTTGAGCACGGCATATCCCAATACCTGCCGCCCGGAGGATGTGATGGAAACCTATCAGCTTCGTCAGCGTTCGCTGTTCTTCTCGGATGTGATGCTGCGCGGCCGTTACCCCTCTTACATCGATCGCAAGTGGGAAGAGCTGGGCGTACAGGTGCAGATGGAGCCGGGCGATTCTGAGCTGATTGCACAGAACACCAACGACTATCTGGCTTTCAGTTACTACATGACCTCTACCCACATTGCCGGCATGAAGATCCGCTCCAATACGGGCGGTCACGTAGGTGCGGACAATCCCTATCTGGAAAAATCCAAGTGGGGCTGGCCTATCGACCCGGTGGGTCTTCGATTCGTCTGCAACGAACTGTATGACCGCTACCAGAAGCCCATGTTCATTGCTGAAAACGGCCTTGGAACGGCAGACACCATTGACCCGGATGGCCGCATCCGCGATACTGCCCGCATGGAGTACCTCAAAAAGCACATCGAAGCTTTGCAGCAGGCTGTGGCTGACGGCTGTGATATCTTCGGCTACACTTGGTGGGGACCCATCGATATCGTGAGTGCCGGCACTGGCGAGATGGAAAAACGGTATGGCTTTATCTATGTGGATAAGGATAATCAGGGCAACGGAACCCTGCAGCGTCGGAAGAAAGATTCCTTCGAGTATTACAAAAAGGTGATCGCTTCCAACGGACAGGATCTGGAACTTCCCGCCGAGGACTAATCAAATAAAAAAGATCGGTGCAGTATTTTTCAAAACAACAAGAAAAATACTGCACTTGATTTTTTTGTGTGAGAGTGCAGTACGTACAACAGCTGCCGCAAAGGAATATCGATATGATAAGCTTGATTCTGGCAAAAAAGATCCTTTCGCTGTTTTTGGTCATGGCTCTGGGCATTGTGCTGGTGCGCTGCGGCATCGTCCGCAGTCAGGACAGCAAGGTGCTCTCCATGATCTCACTGTATCTGGTCATGCCATGTGTGATCATCTCGTCGTTTCAGGTGGAGTATCAGCCCGAGATTCTGAACGGTCTGCTGCTGGCACTGGCTGCGTCAGCGCTGCTGCATCTGGTGCTGATCGTGGTGGTTGGCTTTCTGGGCAAGGTGCTGAAACTGGATGGTGTAGAGGAGACCTCGCTGATCTATTCCAACGCAGGGAACCTTATTATTCCCATTGTGACGGCCATTCTGGGCAAGGAATGGGTCATTTACACCAGCGCATTTCTTTCGGTGCAGCTTTTTCTGCTGTGGAGCCATGCTAAAATGAAGCTCTGCGGAGAAAAAGGAATCGACCTGAAAAAGATTCTGACCAATATCAACATGATCGCCATTTTTGCTGGGGTGCTGCTGTTCCTGCTGCGGATCCAGTTGCCTGCACCTGTGCAGGATGCGGTGGATTCAATCAGCAGTATGGTTGGTCCAATGGGAATGCTGATACTCGGTATGCTGATCGCAGAAATGGACCTGAAAAAACTGCTAAGCTATCACAGACTATGGTGGATCACGCTGCTGCGTCTGGTGGGCATCCCGCTGATAGGAATCGTACTGTTGAAATACAGCGGCCTTGCAGCACTAGTGCCGGAGGGCAGAACAATATTGCTGGTTACACTGCTTGCCATCTGCACGCCGTCCGCGTCCACACTGACCCAGATGGCGCAGGTGTACGGCAAAGATGCAGACTACGCCAGCGCGATCAATGTGGTAACGACCCTACTGTGTATCGTCACGATGCCGCTGATGGTGGCATTGTACCAGATGTAAGTACGTGCGAACGCTCTGCAATTTTATCACCCGCCCAGGGCTGCCATCAAGAATCCCCGCAAGTGATCGCGTAAGGGCTTGAACCGACACAAATAACACAAATAAAGCATAACAAATACCCCTCGGTTTCCTGCTGCGGAAGCCGAGGGGTGTTTTGCGTATTAAGGGTGGAACGAATGCGCCCTGTGATTTTATTCCACCTTCAAGCGGACCGAGGTGCCGGGCTTTTACGATGAAGAAGAAGTTTTATGCGGGTTCCCGCCGAAAAGGCTGCGAGTGCTGAACAGGACAGGCCACCGGTGCATCCGGTGCAAACTGCAGGTATTCCCGCGGGGCAATGCCCAGCAGACCGGCCAGCAGGCCAAGGCGCTTTTGCTCCAGTGCACAGTTGAGCCGGGTGACGGAATCGTTGTAGATCAGGCTGCTGGTATAGACCATCCGACTGTAGCAGTTGGCCGCTTCCATGCAGCGCTGGTAGGCGGGGTCTGCTTTCAGGGAAGGGTGGTTCTCGGCCGCAATGGTGATGTAGGACATGGCCTGTGCAAGATGCTGCTCCTGTTCCAGCACCTGCGCCGGTGTGGACAGGGCATTGATGGAGGGCGGCAGCAGCACCAGCTGGGCCGAAAGGCCGTGGGTGCGGGCCAGTTCCAGCAGGGCTTCCAAAGCACGGAAGCGGGAAGAAAGCTGCAGGCCGATCTGGTTCATGGCAGTGTTGACATTCTCGTTCAACTCGCTGAGACGGCGGCAGATGTAGCTGAGCCAGACCACGGCCAGCAAAATGACCGGGATGAGCAGAAATGCCATAGAAGACCCTCCCTGAAAAAAATAAGCTCAGACGGCAGTAGAACCGTCTGAGCTTACTATAGCGCAAAAGCAGTGCCGACTGGTGCAATTGGCACGAGTCGCCAATAAAATGCATTGAATCGACCTTTTACAGAGAGATGCGCAGCACAAACTGGTCCTGCTGCTGCGAAAAGCTGTACATGCCGCCATACTGCTCCACAATGGCGCAGATGCTGCGCACGCCAAGGCCGTGGCCGGGCTGGCTGGTGGTGGGGATGCCCTCGGCACAGAACTGCACCGGGAAGCTGCAGGAGTTTGCGATCTGTAAAAACAGTCTGCCGTCCTTTTGGTAGGCGGTGGTCTCCACAACAGCGGGCTTTCCAGCCTCGCGCTGGCGCTGCCCGGCGTGCAGGGCATTTTCCAGCGCGTTGGAAAGCAGCACACACAGGTCGCTGTCCGGCAAAGGCAGCACCAGCGGGATGGCGGCATGCACTCGGAAGTCGATGCCGCTGTTCTGCGCGCGGGTTGCAAAGGCCGAGAGAATGAGGTTTGCGGCCTCATTTTCACAGTAGACGTTCACCTTGCTGGCTTCGATCTCTGCGCACACGCTGTGGATGTACTCCTGCGCGGCTTCGGCACGGCCATTTTCGATGCAGGCGGAAATGTACTGTAAATGATGGCGCAGGTCGTGGCGGTAGGTGCTGGCCTTGCGTTGGCTTTCCCGCAGGGCATCGATCTCGCGCACAGCCTGCGCTACCTGCAGGTTCAGGCTATTCTGGGTCTGCTCCAGCTGGCTGCGCCGCTTCTGCTCCTGCGTGGTCTGCAGCACAAAGGCCAGATAGGCCAGACTACACACAAAGGGCATGAACTCCACTGCAGCCTGATTGCCGCTGGAGAGCAGATCGGTATAAATGCGGGTAAAGTAGTCAAAGACATAGCTCAGCAGCGGGATCACGCCGAACTGCAGCTGCAGCTTGAGCGAAGAGTGCGACAGCGCGCGCACCGAAGGCGCGATCCAGTGCACCAGTGCCAGCAGCAGCGGCAGGGTGACGACCAGCTCGGTGGCATCCTGCAGCGCGGTGCCGCCTGTCGGGAACAGCGCAATGACCAGCAGTGCGGCCCAGCGCCGCAGCTGGCAGCACAGGTAGGCTGTCAGCACGGCGATCAGTGACCAGAGCACCTTGCGGGTCATGGCGACCAGCAGTATGACCAGCGGCAGGTGGGTAATGACCGGGTAGAGATACCGGGCAAAGCTGGTGCTCCACCGCAGGCTCACAACGCCCTGCAGCGCCAGCATCAGCACGGTGCATCCCGCAAGCAGGAGCTTGCGCTGGCGGGTCCATTCCAGCTCACAGAACGCGGCGGACAGCACGATGCCGAAAATACCCACCGAGGCAAGGTTGCACAGCGAAAGCGCATCTGCAAAGGGTGTGCTCATATCATCACCTGCTTTCGGCGGAAGGCATATTCCAGATACTGCCGCCGGATCTCAGCAGACTTTCCGTGCGGAATGGGGATCTGCGCAAGGTTTGTCAGGGTAACGGCGCGGGTGGAGATGTTCTGGATATACTCCATATTTACAAGGAAAGAGCGGTGCGTGCGCAGAAAGCTCTCGTGAGGGGTCAGCTGGCGGGCCAGTTCGTCCATGCTGCCGGTGCTTTCCAGCACGGTGCCGTCCACCAGATGGAACAGCAGGGTACGGCCCAGCACTTCACAGTAGAGCAGCTGGTCCAGATCGATGCGGGAGATGCCGGTCTTGCAGCGCAGGATCAGGCTGCGCTGGTCGGCGCGGCGGCACTCGGCGATCACCGAATCCGTCAGACGGAAAAAGCTGTCCTCCCAGATGGGCTTGATCTGGTAGAAATAGGCACCCACCACATAGGATTCCACTGCAAACTCGGCGGAAGAAGTGAGAAAGATGATCTTGACGACATTATCGTACTGCCGGATCTCCTTGGCGGCGGTAATGCCGTTTTCGGCCGGCATGATGACATCCAGAAACAGGATATCGTACCGGGTGCCCTTTTCGATCTCGGCCAGCAGATCCAGCGGGCTGTGAAAGGCTGTGCACTGGATCTGGACACAGCGCTGGGCGCGATATTTTTCCAGCAGAGCAGAGAGCTGGTCCAGAACTGTCTGGTCATCGTCGCAGAAGGCGATCTGGATCATAACGGGTTTAACACATCCTTTGTTCGCGTCAGCCAGAAATTACAGCTGGGCCTTGCCCATGCAGTAGGTCTGCAGCACATCGTAGTTGTCGTCCAGCACCACAAGGTCGGCATCCTTGCCGATCTGGATGGAACCCTTGCGGTCATCCAGATGCAGGCAGCGTGCCGGGTTGATGGTGCAGGCGTTCAGTGCATAGTTGAAGGGCACCATGGCCTCCTCCACCAGAATGCGCAGGCCCTTGTTGATGTTCAAAGTGGAACCGGCCAGCGTGCCGTTGTCCAGATGGGCGCTGCCGTCCGGGTAGATGGTGATATGGTTGCCGCCAAAGATGTACTCGCTGCCAATGGGGGTGCCCTTGGCCATCAGTGCATCCGAGATCATGATGGCGTAATCCGGGCCTTTGCTCATGAAGTAGTTGTTCAGGGCAGCAGGGGTGGAGTGGCAGCCGTCGCAGATGATCTCGCCGTACATGGTGCGGATGCGGTAGGCTGCGCCCACCAGACCGTTGGCGCGGTGGGCGAAGGGGGACATGCCGTTGTACACGTGGGTCATGGAGCGGGCACCGTTGGCATAGGCCATCACGGCCTGCTCATAGGTGGCGGCACTATGGCCGATGCTGACCACCACGCCGTGCTCGGTCAGGTAATGGGTCAGTGCAAACCCTTCGTCGTGTTCCGGTGCAAGGGTCACATAGCGGATGTGGCCGCGTGCTGCCTGCTGGTAGTGCTTGAACTGCTCCACGCTGGGCTTTGCAATGTACTCCGGAGGCTGTGCGCCCTTGTACTTCATATCGAGGTAGGGGCCTTCAAAGTGGATGCCAAGGATCTCGGCACCTTCGTAGCTGCCCTCCATCACGTCGGCCACATTGGCCACGGCGTTGGTCAGCACCTCCACGCTCTGGGTGACGGTAGTGGCCAGAAAGCTGGTCACACCCTCAGAGACGATATGCTTTGCCCAGTAGCGCAGGCCCTCCGGCTTTGCGTCGTTGGTGTCGAACTCGTAGGCACCATGGCAGTGGATATCCATAAAACCGGGCACGATGCGCTTGGAGCCATAGTCCACATCGGCCTGCTTTTCACCATAGGGGAAGATGCCGGTGATCTTGCCCTGCTCCAGCTCGACTGCGGCAGAAATAAACTGGTCGGCGATCCATACTTTTTTGCTCTGGATGATCATATAATCAGCCCTCCGATATCATCATAAAACCTACATATGCTGCACACGACAGCACAACCATTCTGCAGAAAAGTATAGCATTTTCTGGCGGGAATAACCAGCCTTCGCGCGCCTTTTCAAAAAAATTAAGCTGGAAAATGAAAAAACGATCGCAGTTTGCACAAAGAAACAGCGTAAAACCAGAAACCCGGAGCCTTTTTGAGCCGTTTTGGCCGAAAAAAGGTTCCGGGTTTTGTGCATGATCTTTTCAGAGAGCTGTTTTGCAACAGCCCCTTAATATGAAGTAAGCCCCAGGCTTACATCCAAAGCCTGATCCACACGTTTCTGATCTTCCGGCGTGATCTGCCCGGCCCGCTCCCGCAGGCGGTGCTTATCCAGCGTGCGGATCTGCTCCAGCAGCACCACGCTGTCCTTGGCAAGGCCGGTATCCGCTGCCCGGATATTGATGTGGGTGGGCAGGCGGGCTTTGTCCAGCCGGGATGTAATGGCCGCAGCGATCACGGTAGGGCTGTGCCGGTTGCCGATCTCGTTCTGCACGATCAGTACCGGGCGCACGCCGCCCTGCTCCGACCCCACCACCGGCGAAAGATCTGCATAAAAAACTTCTCCTCTGTGTACCTCCATGGAATCTCCCTCCCTGCATTTGGAGGATGCGCCCCGCTTATGTGATGCGTCCGGCGCATCTTCGTCTGCTCTCAGTATGAGCCGGCTGCGCGCCGGTTATGCAGCGCAGGGGATATTCCATTGTATGCACAAAGGCTTACAGAGTTTCCAGTGTGCAGAAGGCCAGCGCCATGCCGCCCTCGTGGCTCAGAGAGAGCCGGGCGGCAAGGCCATGGGCCTGCATCCATTCCGCCGTCTGGCCGGAAAAATGATAGGCAGGTGCACCGTTTTCCAGCCGGACAGCCTCGATCTCACACAGGGAGAACGGCTCCCGCAGGCCGGTGCCTGCCGCTTTTAAAAAGGCCTCCTTGGCGGCAAAGTTGGCTGCGGCGCTGGCAAGCCGGTGGGCGGTGCTGCGCCCGGCGGGCAGTGGTTCGTCAAGGCTCAGCGCAGCGCGTTCGGCCTCGCCGTACACCCGGCGGATAAAGGTTGCAGCGTGTGCGCCGGTAAGGCTTTTTTCCAGATGCGCGATCTCGCACAGGTCGCAGCCGATGCCATACAGCATAAAGGCCCTCCTTCTGCCGCATTTGCGGCGGTGCAGGCCGTCAGCCTGCAAAATCAGGACCGGAAATTTTATGCAAACTGTGCAAATCCGGTCTGTTTAGCTTGAAGTTTCCTCGCAATTCGTGTACAATGAATGTAGTTCTTCCTAAGGGGGTGTATTCCGTGAGTGGCGAGACCGCTATTTTTTCGATCCACGACAAAAAGGACTATGAGATCCATGAGATCGTACAGCAGGTGTACGATGCTTTAAAGGAAAAAGGCTATAATCCGGTCAATCAGCTGGTGGGCTATATCCTGTCCGAAGACCCCACCTACATCACGACCTATAAGAATGCCCGTTCCATGATCCGCAAGGTGGATCGTGACGATCTGCTGCAGGCCATGCTGCGCAGCTATCTGAACGTCTGATATCGCTTGTCTGCTCATGCCCCGCCGTCGCTATGATGGCGGGGCTTTTTCATAATAGAATGCAGATGCCGTTTACCGTTACAGCTCCTCCGGTGAAAACGCAATTCAGAAAAATCCGCAGATCTTTCTGAATTGCAACTATATAAAATAAAATTTTCGCTGAAGAGGGCCAGAGCGAAACGGAGGCCATTCCAACCGTTACGGCTGGAACGGCAGCGTAAAGATCTGGTTTACGACGACCTCATATTCCCACGGTTCCCGCACCTTGCGCAGCTGCTTTTCCAGCTTTTCGGCCCCCTCAAACTTGTGAATGAGGTAGAACCAGTGTCCCTTCATGCGGCTCACCGCGCACCCGGCGCTGCCGAACAGTTCGGAGTATCCGTGGTAGAGGTCGTCAAGGTATCCGCGCAGCTCTTCCCGTGCGGCCGGTGCGCCGCCGCGTGCTTCACGGAAGAGCGCCGGGTCCGCAATGATGCCGCGCCCCACCATGATGCCGGACAGCTGCGGATACTGCGCTTCCAACGTGTGCAGGTCCGCAGCGGTGGTCACATCGCCGTTGTAGCACACGGGCATCCGGCACCCGGGCAGGGAGGCAGCAAAAGCGGCACGGTCGGCCTGCCCGCGGTAGAGCTGGCGCATCACACGCGGGTGGATGATCAGCTCACAGATGGGATACCGGTTATAGATGTCCAGAATGGCAGCAAATTCTTCCGGCTTTTCCACGCCCAGCCGGGTCTTGACCGAGACAGGCCCTTCCGCATTGGCAAATACGGCGGCAAGAAAAGCGTCCAGCTTGACGGGGTCGCGCAGCATCCCGGAACCCTTGCCTTTGGCGGTGACGGTGCCGGAAGGACAGCCGAGGTTCAGGTTCACCTCGGTGTAGCCAAGGCCGCGCAGCTCGCCGATCATCCATGCGGCAAGTTCGCCGTCCTTTGCCAGCAGCTGCGGGATCACCGGTACACCGGGGTTTGCCGCAGGGGCAAGCTCGGCCATCTTCTTTTTAATGAGCACCCGGTTCTCCGGCGGGGAGATGAAAGGGGCATAGTAGCGGTCGGCATTGCCAGCAGGGCCGAACCATTTCTGGTGTGCCTGCCGCCACACCCGGTCGGTCAGGCCCTCCATGGGGGCAGCATAGTAATTCATGGGCAAATCTCCAAAGTGTTTGATAGGGATATTGTAACAAAAAACTCCCGCCCTGTGAAGTCACAGAACGGGAGAAGCGAGCTTTTTGAAAGATCAGTCTGCAAACAGCGGGGTGGACAGGTAGCGGTCGCCGGTATCGGGCAGCAGGACCACGATGTTCTTACCGGCGTTCTCCGGGCGCTTTGCCAGCTGCAGGGCAGCATAAACAGCAGCACCGGAGGAGATACCCACCAGCACGCCTTCCTTGTGGCCGATCAGACGGCCGGTGGCAAAGGCATCGTCGTTCTCCACGGCAATGATTTCGTCATACACCTTGGTGTCCAGTACGTCCGGCACAAAGCCCGCGCCGATGCCCTGGATCTTGTGTGCGCCTGCGGTGCCCTTGCTCAGCACAGGAGAGGAAGCAGGCTCTACAGCCACCACCTTGACGTTCGGGTTCTTGCTCTTCAGGTACTGGCCCACGCCGGTCACGGTGCCGCCGGTGCCCACGCCTGCCACAAAGATATCCACCTTGCCGTCGGTGTCCTCCCAGATCTCGGGGCCGGTGGTCTCGATGTGGGCCTGAGGGTTAGCCGGGTTCACGAACTGGCCGGGAATGAAGGAATTCGGGATCTCCTTTGCCAGCTCGTCGGCCTTGGCAATGGCACCCTTCATGCCCTTGGCACCCTCGCTCAGCACCAGCTCTGCGCCGTAAGCCTTCATCAGCTGGCGGCGCTCCACGCTCATGGTCTCGGGCATCACGATGATGATGCGGTAGCCCTTGGCGGCTGCCACAGCGGCCAGACCGATGCCAGTATTGCCGGAGGTAGGCTCAATGATCACGGAACCTTCCTTCAGCAGGCCCTTTTCCTCGGCATCATCGATCATCTTTTTGGCGATGCGATCCTTGACAGAACCGGCCGGATTGAAGTATTCCAACTTGGCAATGATGTGGGCAGGCAGCTCCTGCTCCTTTTCAATGTGGGTCAGCTCCAGCAACGGAGTATGACCGATCAGCTGATCTGCGGCAGTATAAATCTTGCTCATTGTAGTTTCCTCCCTGATACAGTTATGGGCACATGTGCCCTGCCGGACGACCTGGTTCTAAAACCTTTATACCGACATCGTTTGTGGGCTTGATGGTATTATAGACCCGTTCTATGCGGTTGTCAATGGATTTTTTGAAAAAAGTGGGATTGAAATATTATTTACCCTGTTGTATAATAGGTTAAAAACTCAATCTATAACCAACAAAGGAAGTACACTATTATGATCGTGTCCACCAAAGGGCGCTATGCACTGCGCGTGATGATCGACCTTTCCGAGCATCAGTCTGAAAAATATGTCCCTCTCAAGGAGATCGCTGCCCGGCAGGAGATCTCGGAAAAATATCTGGAAAACATCCTTAAGGTGCTGGTGCAGAACGGCTTTCTGGAGGGCTTGCGCGGCAAGGGCGGCGGCTACCGGCTCACCCGCAGCCCGGATCAGTACACCGTGGGCGAGATCCTGATGCTGACCGAGGGCAGCCTTGCACCGGTGAGCTGCCTGACCCCCAGTGCGGCCCCCTGCTCCCGCATGGCAAACTGCCGCACCTACGAGATGTGGAAGGGGCTGAACGATCTGATCTCCAACTACTTCGGCAATATCACGCTGGCCGATCTCGCCCGGCCTGATCAGGCCGGGAATGATTATGTGATCTGACGGTATTTCTGATAACATGCAAAAAAGCGCACCGGCTTGACCGGCGCGCTTTTTTTTGCACAGTTCTCGGCAAAATGTGCAGTGTTTCTTATCCAGAATCACGGTTGATGGATTGGGGCAGGTGCGGTATACTTTACCCTTGATGTGACCATTTACGCTTTTGATCGAGGAAAGGGGAACTTTACTACGAAATATATTTTTCAGTTTGCGCGCATTCTTGCGTTTTGTTTTTTGGGCGAGATCCTTCATGTAGTGCTGCCGCTGCCAGTCCCGGCCAGCGTCTACGGTCTGGTGCTGCTGCTGGCAGCGCTGAACTTCAAGCTGGTAAAGCTGGACGATGTGAAAGAGGTGGGAACCTATCTCACAGGCATCTTCCCGCTGTTGTTCGTGCCCGCTGCCGCCGGTGTGATGGAACTGTGGGCAGAGATGGGCGAGATGCTGCTGCCCATCCTCATTGCCATTATCCCGGTCACTGTGCTGGTGATGGTGAGTGCAGGCAAGACCACGCAGGCCCTGACTGGCCGCAAGAAAAAGGAGGCTGACAATGACGCAGCTGCTGAATGATTTTTTGTCCGGCTCCGCAGCATGGGGCGTTCTGCTTACGCTGGCTGCGTTTGCACTGGGCACCCTTATCAATAAGGTGACAGGCAAAGCCATTTTTAACCCGCTGCTGCTGGGCAGCATCTTTGTAATCATCTTTCTGTCGGTGTGCAGCATCCCGTATGCAGACTACAAGGTCAGCGCGGCACCGGTGAACTATCTGCTGCTGCCCGCCACCGTGGCACTGGCCATTCCGCTGTATGAAAAAATCGACCTGCTGAAAGAGAACGCCGCCGCCATCATTGCGGGTATCGCGGTGGGCACGCTGGTGAGCCTTGGCAGCGCACTGGCGCTGGCACTGGCGCTGGACCTGACCCGTGAGCAGTATGCCACCCTGCTGCCCAAATCCGTGACCACCGCCATCAGCATGGATGTGGCCGCTGAGCTGGGCGGCATTGCTGCCCTGACCGGTGCAATCGTCATTGTTACCGGCATCGTGGGAGCGCTGCTGGCTGAGACGGTGTGCAAGATGTTCCACATCACCGACCCCATCGCCAAGGGCGTGGGCATCGGAACTTCGGCCCATGCCGTGGGCACCAGCAAAGCCCTGCAGATGGGCGAGGTGGAAGGTGCCATGAGCGGCCTTTCCATTGCGGTGGCCGGTGTGCTGACCGCAGTGCTCTGCCCGGTATTTGTGAACCTGATCCGGTAAACGATTTAAAATAGCCGCTTTGGCTTTTTTCAGTAGAATTTATTGGTTGATCCGGGAACCTCAGTTTACAACAAAAAATGAGATAGGCAACCCCTTTCGGGGAAGTCTATCTCATTTTTTCGTTGGGGCTGTTTTTATACGCCGCTGTGTTCCCGTTCATCCTTCAGGATGGCCGTCACGCTCTGCATGGTGCTTACTGCACGATGCAGTTCTTCGTCGCCAAGTTCTGCACGCAGGCGGACATAACAGCGCTGCATGAACGCGCGCTCCTCCGCCATCAGCTCCACAGCCTTGCTGGAAAGCTCCACATAGGTGCGGCCCGCTTCACGGTCGGTCTTCCATGCCACAAAGCCCTTGTCCTGCAGCTTTTCAACGGCCTTGGAAAGCTCTGTCACCTTCAGGCCCATCACAGCAGCAAGGTCAGCCAGATAAACCTTACGATCCGGGTGCTGTTCGGCCTGCATCTTAATGTAATATAAGATCAGGTAATCCGCCCGCTGGATGGTGCTGAACACCTTGTCGATATCAAAATTGTGCAGGAAGAACCATTCTTCCGGGTGATGTTTCAGTTCCACGCTCATCATGCATCCTCCCTGTTATTCCCGCTCATTGCGGCGGATATATTCGTGGGTGCCGCCAAGGCTCTTGTAGGCCGGGCGGATGATCTTGTTTGCGCTGAGCAGCTCTTCAATGCGGTGGGCGCTCCAGCCCATCACGCGGGCCACGGCGAACAGCGGCGTGTACAGCTCCATGGGGATGCCCAGCATATCGTACACAAAGCCGCTGTAGAAGTCCACATTGGGGCTGACACCCTTGAAAATTCTGCGCTCCTCCGCGATCAGCTGCGGGGCCATGTGCTCGATCTTGTTGTAAAGGGTAAGGTCCTTGTCGCGGCCCTTCTCGTGGGCCAGCTGTTCCACATAGCCCTTGAATACCACCTCACGGGGGTCACTGAGGGAGTACACCGCATGGCCCATGCCGTAGATCAGGCCCTTGCGGTCAAATGCTTCGCCGTGCAGCAGCTTTTTCAGGTAGGCTTCCAGCTCTTCATCGTCCTCGGTGTCGTGCAGGTTTTCACGGATATTCTGCATCATCTGCATCACCATCAGGTTGGCACCGCCGTGGCGCGGGCCTTTGAGAGAACACAGGGCAGCCGCCATGGCCGAGTAGGTATCGGTGCCAGACGAAGTGACCACGCGGGTGGTAAAGGTGGAGTTGTTGCCGCCGCCGTGCTCGGCGTGCAGCAGCAATGCCACATCCAGCACGCGGGCTTCCAGCTCGGTGTACTTCATATCCGGGCGCAGCATCCGCAAAAAGTTCTCTGCGGTGGAAAGCTCCGGGTCCGGCCGGTGGATGTACATGCTGCCGTCTTTTTCGTAGTGGTTATAGGCATGGTAGCTGTACACGGCCAGCATGGGGAAGATGCCGGCCAGCTGGATGCTCTGGCGCAGCACATTGGAAATTTCCAGATCACCGGCCTTGGGGTCGTAGGATGCCAGTGTAAGCACGCTGCGGGCCATGGAGTTCATGATATCGTGGCTGGGGGCCTTCATGATCACATCACGGGTAAAGTTGGTGGGCATGGTGCGGCACTCGCCCAGCACGCGGCAGAACTCTTCCAACTTTTCCTGCGTGGGCAGCTCACCGAACAGTAGCAGATAGCCCGCTTCCTCAAAGGCAAAGCGGCTGCCGGACGACCCGCGGATCAGGTCTTTCACGTCGTAGCCGCGGTAGAGCAGCTGACCGTCGGCAGGCTTTTTCACCCCGTCCACATACTGGAAGGCGCGGATATCGGAGATATTGGTCAGGCCCGCCAGTACGCCCTTGCCGTTTTCGTCGCGCAGGCCCGCTTTAACGCCAAACTCCTTGTACAGATCCTTGCTGATGCGGTCGTGTTCGGCGCACAGCGGCTGCTGCTGGTCGAAGTATCCCATTACGTTCTGCAGATGATCCATTGATAGTTGCTCCTTTCCTATTGCCGTCAGCTTGCGCTCACTTGGCAGGCCATCAGGAAGCTTTCTCTGCGAACAGCCCGGGACTCCAGTCCCGCCCTGCTGCCTGCGGCAGCAGAGGCTCACCCCAGGACATTCGCTGGAGAAACTTCCTGCCGCCCTGCCCGAAAAAACCGTATTGATTCGGGACGGCATTCACTTACATTCAGAATACTCTTTCAGATTACAAAAAGGATATTTCGGTGTCAAGGTACTGTTTGTAAATAAAAAAAGAACAAAATCGGAAAGCTGCCGGATGCGCATTTGCCCTTTAGCGCAGGGATGGTTTTTGAGACGGTAACGCACAAATAAGGCATCTTCCAGCCGGATCTCAGGGGACTTGCAACAAATAAAGCCACGACAAAACCGCATTTGTGAACGGTTCATCGTGGCTTTTTGTCATATCGGAGTGGCGAGACTCGAACTCGCGGCCTCCTGCTCCCAAAGCAGGCGCGCTACCAACTGCGCAACACCCCGGCATCCGGCGGCACTGCTGCACCGCCGGAATATAGTATATCGTTTTTGGAGCGATTCGTCAATAGCTGGCTCCGCCGCCTCATGCATACAAGATGCAGCCAAGCACTTCCTTGCCAAGCTCCCGGATCTTCTCATTTTGCGCGCTGACTGTTCGGTACTTGGAGCAGGCGCAGTCTGCCGCCAAAAGGATCACATCCGCCTGTGCAGCCTGCTGCACAGCTGCCGAACTGACCAGAATGCTGTCAGCCGATGCAACGGTCGTTCCTTTCAGCACGCTGCACGCCTGCAGCGCATCCCGCAGGGAAGCCAGTTGCTGGGCAGAGATGTCGCCCGTGATCAGGATATTCTCTGCCTGCGGCACACGGCTGTGAATCGTCGCTGCAATCAACTCGACCATCGCGCCGTTCATACTGCCGTCCGGCCGTTTTTCCAGCTTGTTGATGGCTGCATCCAGCCCCTTTGCCTTTTGAGAAGCATCGTTTGCCAGTGTGCCAAGCACCCCGATGCCGCAGTATTTTTGCAGTTCATCTGCCGCGCAAACCTTTCCTTCCACCAGGAAACTGCATACAGTAGCGCCGGCCACCAGTACGGCTCCCAGCAGGAAGCCTATCGCAGCATATTTCACAGCGGAGTTGCCCGCACCCTTCGGATCTTTCGGTTTTTCCGTTGCCGCAAAATCTTTGTCCGCCGTCTGGATACTCTGCTCCAGCAGTTCGTGATTGCTCTGGAGGTCGGTCAGATTGTTCTGCAGCTGGATCATATTGTCACGGGTGTTCTGCTGCTGATCTCTCAGACTGGTCAGCACGGTTGTGGTGCTGCTGAGAGAAACCTGCGTGGTCTCATGTTCACCCACAGTACTCTCAATGACATCGTATAACTGGGCAAAACGCTTCAGCATGGCATCCATGATGTCATTTGCCTGCTGGGCATCCTTGCCTTCCGTACTGATGGTCAGCAGTCGGGTTCCGCTGTCCACCGAAACCGTGATCAGTTCGCGCATATAGCGTTCTTCCATCCCGAACTGCTCCGCGATCGCTCCGATCGTTTCGTGGCTCGTCAGCAGACTGGAATAAGCGCTGAGCACCGCGCCGGTGTAATCCGGGTTCTGGTAGTCCATGCCCGGCAGGATCTTGTAATCGGTGGTAATATAAAAGACCGCATTTGCCACATTGACATTATACGGATCCAGACTGTTCAGCACAGACTTGTCAATGTACTCCTGCGCATTTTTAATATCGAACTCTGCACGGGCCTGATCCGCTTCATTCTGCTTCAGCTGATGATTGTAGCTCGCAACATTTTTGTCGTGCGCTGTTTGAGCAGCACGGTATTCGACCATGTCCTCTTCATACTTCTGCTCTTCTGCCGTTCGGACGATCTCTTCACCATTTTCAGATGCAGCTTCTGCCGCCTTCTGGCTGCGCACATGTTTGAACATGCCAACTGCGCCAAACAGCACCGCACAGGCAACTGCCGCTGCAAAGATCTGCCGGTATTTGTGCAGAACAGCGAAGAACAGTGAAACCAGATCGATCTCCTGCTCATACTCGGTTTGTTTTTCCATAAAATTTTCCATCCTCCGGTCGTCTCATTGTTTCATCTTTGTACGGGCATGGGCTTTTTCGAATCAACTGTAAAATTTGTTTTTCAGTTCCGTATAGCGTGCGCTCTTCTCGGCCTTATATGTTTCCATCACCTGATCAGCCAAAGCCGTGCTCTGTCCGTTTTCCTGCAGAATTGTGCGCATCTGGCTCACGATGCTGTCCATTTCCTTATCACAGGAAGCCTGCAACGCATTCAACTCGCTCGACTTGGAAAGAACGATCATAAGTTTCCTCGTCTGCGTTTTCTGACTTTTCGGAAGCGCCCTGTATTCTGCTTTTGATTCCGCAATGCAGGCGTTCAAGCCGTTTTCCGCACGCGCCTTGACCGCATACACCTGCCGGATCAGTGCCTTGAGTTCTTCTTCGTATCCTGCAGGTGCGGGCTTGCTTGACGCAGACGCAGACGCAGCCGATTGTGTTTTCTGGGGGCTGCTTTCTGCTTGAGGCTTATCGATTGTTTTGCTGGAAGCAGCCGAATGCTGCGAAGATGCCGCCTGCTCCGACCCGGCAGTTTGTTCCGTCTTTTCAGAGCTGCTCTCTTCATCCGATTCAAAAGCGATTCCGCCCGCATCCTGCAGAACGCTGTCCAGCGTGATATCTCCCTTGATCAGCTGACTCAATTCATCGTCTGTGACCGTAACCTTCTCAACGCTTTCGCTGGAACTGCCCGGTTCCTCCAGTGCGGAGTCCGCTTCCAACTGCGCATTTCCCATCGCAGTAAAGCCGAACCATGCTGCAGCACAAAGAGCCATCACTGCAAGCACGCCCCCTGCGATCAGAAGCCTCTTGTGTTTTTGTGTCTGTTTCATTTTCAATGTCACTTATTCAGATATCCCATAATCGTTTCACCAAGGCGGAAGACACCGTAAAGATAACCGGTCTTGGCAAAGATGTTCATATTCCAGAAATTCTTCATCCAGTCCTCCATCGGAGTGAGCGAACCTTTTTTTGCACTGTTCCACACCGCAGAGCGCGCATCGCTCAGCACCGCGTCACGCAGATAATTGCCGATCAGATAATTGAACAGACCCATGTAATCCGGCGAACCGCCGACGATATATACCATCTCATTTGCATCGATTTCAGAATATACATCAGGATAATTCATTTTTTTTCTCCTTTGATTCTCTTATAAGCAGCATTCCGTTCCAGAATGCCATACACTTTTATTATACCATTATCCTGAATCCGCCGCAATGGAAACACTGCCAAATATCCCCCGGATTTTTAAAAGCATTTCGATTATTCGTTCTATTTTTCTACTTTTCCCCGATGAAGCGTACCCTTTTCACAACAAACGGCGGGCAGAGAGCCTGC